>JBKJKT010000257.1:0-14410 GCA_046597415.1 Ramlibacter sp. | reverse complement strand
ACTATGTGAAGGTGGACAGTGTCGCTGCCGCCCTGGCGCTGCTAGGCGAGCATGGCGACGATGCCCGCATTCTGGCCGGTGGCCAGACCTTGCTGGCGACGCTCAACATGCGTTTGTCAGAGCCGACCCTGCTGATTGACATCGCCGGCATTAATGCGCTGCGTCGCATCGAGGTGCGTGGTGACCGTTTGCATATCGGTGCGCTGGTCACCCACAGCAGCATCGAGTCGTCGGACCTCGTGGCAGAGCATGCGCCCATGCTGAGCGCTGCCGCACCGCACATCGCTCACCGGGCGATCCGCAACGCCGGTACGTGGGGCGGCTCCATTGCTTATGGTGACCCCGCCGCCGAATGGCCCTGTTGCTTGGTTGCGCTCGAAGGTGTGGTCGTGGTGCAGGGACCCAAGGGCCAGCGGCGCATCGGAGCGAAGGATTTTTTCCGGGATTTGTACACCACCGATCTTCAGCCCGACGAAATCATTGTCAGCGCGGATGTGCCTGTCACGAGTAACGCCGACTGGTTCGGGTTTGACGAACTCGCGCGTCGACATGGTGATTACGCCATCGCAGGCCTGGCCGTCGCGGCCCGCTTCGAGGGCATCACCTTGACGAGAATTCGCCTGAGCTTTCTGGGGCTCGGCGCGACCCCGTTGCGTGCTCCTGCGACCGAGGCCTTGCTTGAGGGCGGGCAGCTTGACGACGCCGAGCTGGCCTCAGCTGTCGTCTCGCTCAAGAATGAACTGGACCCGATGGCTGATCTGCACAATGAGGGTGGCACCAAGCTGCACCTTGCCACGGTGCTGGCCACCCGGCTGCTCACAGCCGCGCACCACAGTCGCCTGGCGCTGCGCGCCTGATCCACCCACACCACAGACTTCAGGAAACTCCCATGGCTGATCTTCAGACGATTGACCTGACCGTGAATGGCCAGGCCCACAGGTGCAGTGTCCAACCTCGCCAGCATTTGGTTGACTTCGTGCGCAATGAACTCGGACTCAAGGGGTCGCATCTGGGCTGTGAGCACGGTGTTTGCGGTGCCTGCACTGTTGAGGTCGAAGGGAAGATCGTGCGCGGTTGCCTGACCCTGGCGGTACAGGCCAACGGTTGCAAAGTCAGAACCATTGAGGGCCTGAGCCAAGACGGTGACGTGCAGGACCTGCAAGAGGCCTTTGTGCGGCACAACGCCTTGCAGTGCGGTTTTTGCACATCAGGCATGGTCATGGCCGCCAAAGAGCTGTTGGAGAGCAAGCCTGACGCCACACGGTCTGAAGTGCGCGAGTGGATCAGCGGCAATTACTGCCGTTGCACCGGCTACCACGCGATCGTCGATGCTATTTGCGAGACGCTTGCCATCCGAGCCGGTCGTGTGACCGCAGGGAGCGCTGCATGAGCACGACGACCATTCATCCGCAGGGTGTCAACGCCGTCGAGATCCGCGAACGTCCCGTCAAAGTGGCCGACCTTCTGAGCCCGGTGACCACTGACCAGCGCTACATCGGTGCGAGCTCCGAGCGTCCTGGCATTCGCCGTCTGGTTCAGGGGCAGGGGACCTATGTCGATGACATCGAGCTGCCCCGCATGGCCCACGTGGTGTTCTGGCGCAGTCCGGTGGCGCACTGCCGCATACTCTCCATTGATGCCGAGGCGGCCAAATCCATGCCCGGCGTGATCATGGTGGCCGATGGCAATGACATTGCCAAAGTCTGCAAGCCCTGGGTGGCCACCCTGGAGCATCTGAAAGGCATGAAATCCGCTCCGCAGTACCCACTGGCGATTGAACGCGCTTGCTGGCAGGGCGAGGCCGTCGTGGCCATCGTCGCCGAGACGCGTGAGCAGGCCGAAGACGCATTGCAGTTCGTGATGGTCGACTTCGAGCGCCTGCCGCCCGTGGTCAACATCGAAACAGCCTTGAGCCCGGATGAGCCGCTGATTCATGACGCGTTGGGTGATAACCTGTGTTTTTCGCGCAGCCTGGACACCGGCGGCGTGGACGAAGCCTTCGCGCGGGCAGATGAGGTGGTGGACATCACCTTCGAGTTCGGGCGTCATACTGGTGTGACCCTGGAGCCACGCAGTCAGATCGCCGATTGGAACAGTGCGGACCAGCGTCTGACCGTCTACCACTCCTGCCAGGCTCCGCACATGATGCTGGACCTGTACGCCCGGCAGTTCTCCTTGTCCGAGACCGCGGTGCGCGTGCTGTGCAAGGATGTCGGCGGTTCGTTCGGGATCAAGGTGCATGCCTATCCAGATGACTTTGCCACCGTGGCCCTGTCGATGATGTGCCGCAGGCCCGTGAAATTTGTTGCTGACCGCCTGGAGTCGTTCACCAGTGATATCCATGCGCGCCATCATCGCGTCAAGGCTCGACTGGCCACCACGCGTGATGGGGACATTCTGGCGTTTGACATGGAAGACCTGACAGGGATCGGCCCCTATTCGATGTTTCCGCGTACCAGTGCGATCGAAGGCAATCAGGTCGTCAATCTGGTAGGCGGCCCGTACAAGCATCAGCACTACCGCGCCAAGCTGGAGGTGGTGTTCCAGAACAAGACGCCGACCTGTCAGTACCGTGGTGTGGGTCATCCGATCGCCTGTGCGGTGACCGAGGGGCTGGTAGACCTGGCGGCGCAGCGCATTGGCATGGACCCGCTGGCATTTCGCCGTCGGAACGTGATTCCTGACGATGCATTTCCGGCCACGGGCGCCAGCGGTATCCGGATGGAAGTGCTGTCGCATCAGGCTTGCCTCGACAAAATTGAATCGCTGATGGACTACCCGGCGCTGCGGGCCGAACAGGCCGCTTTGCGCGAGCGCGGCATCTACCGCGGCATCGGCTTTGCGACGCTAATTGAGTTAACCAACCCCAGCGCTTCCTTTTATGGCGTCGGTGGCGCACGTATTGCTTCGCAGGACGGCGCGACCACGCGCCTGGATCCGTCCGGCACCGTGACGGTGCTGGTCAGCGTCGGAGAACAGGGGCAAGGCACCGAAGGCATTTACCGCCAGGTGACGGCAGACGCCGTCGGCGTGGACCTGACCAAGGTTCGTGTGGTCACGGGCGACACGGATGTCACGCCCTACGGCGGTGGCACCTGGGCCTCACGCGGCGCAGGCATTGGTGGCGAGGCCGTGCTGCAGTCTGGCAAGGCCCTGCGTGCAAACATCCTGAAGGTGGCAGCGGTTATTCTCGAGCGAGACGCGATTGAACTGGACGTACGTCGCGGCGAAGTGATCGATGCGAGCAGCAAGGCCAGCCTGCTGTCGCTGGCCGAACTTGGACGCATTGCCTACTACCGCTCTGATCTGCTGCCGACGGAATTCACGCCGGAGTTGGTGGTCACCCGTCACTATGCCCAACGCGCCTACCCGTTCATTTTCACCAACGGCGTGCAGGCGTCCTATGTCGAGGTGGATCCTGAGACGGGGTTTGTCAAGCTGCTCAAGCATTGGGCGGTTGAGGACTGTGGTCGTGTCATCAACCCCAAGCTGGTTGACGAGCAAATACGCGGTGCCATCGTTCAGGGCATTGGTGGCGCATTGCTTGAAGAGTGCCTATACGACGACGAAGGCCTGATGCGTAATGCCAGCATGGCCGACTACCTGGTGCCGATGAGCGCTGAGATGCCCGACATCGAAGTGGCACACGTACAAACGCCGACGCAAAGCAGTCAGCTCGGTGCCAAAGGCGCTGGAGAGGCTGGTACTGCTGGTGCTCCAGCCGCGGTGATGAATGCAATCAACGATGCAATTACACCTTTTGATGCGCACGTCTGGTCCCAACCCATCACGCCAGAAAAGGTGCTGCGTGCTTTAGGAAAGGTGAACTGAAGCTCAGTCACCTCATCATCGCAATTTACTCTGCGCGGCGGCCCGGATAAGGACACTTACAAGCCGCAGCTTGGGTGTACCGACCTAATTTTCTTTTTTCTCACCTTGTAAGGAACGCCATGAAACTCACTCTCGCCTTCAGCCCCGTCGTCTGCTCCCTGGTCCCCTACGTCCTGCTCACGGAAGCCGGTGCCGAGTTCGATACCCTCAATATCGACATGGGTCGTGACGAGCACCACAGCCCAGAGTATTTGCGCCTAAACCCCAAGGGAAAGGTGCCTACGTTAATCATCGACGGTTATCCGTTAACTGAAAACGTGGCCATCCAGATCTGGATTTCCCGCACGTTCCCGCAGGCTGGATTGCTGCCGCAAGACCCGCTCGAGCAGGCCAAGGCCATTTCGATCATGTCGTGGTGTGCAGCTGGCTTGCATCCCAAGATCACCCAGCAGGCGCGTCCGGAGCGCTATTGTTCAATGGAAGGGACGGCCGACAATGTAAAGGCTTTGGGGTCCGAGTCGCTGTTTGAAATGCTGGCGATTGCCGACGACATGCTTGCCGGACGCGAATGGTTCCTGGACCAATTCAGTTGCGCTGATGTGTATTTCTACTGGGTCATGCGTCGTAGCGGCCTTCTCAAGCCCGATTTGTCGCAATTCACCCATTGCATAGCTCACATGAAGCGCGTGGAAATGCGTCCCAGCGTTCAAAACTTCCTGGGTTACGAAGCCAAGGTCAAGGCGCAATTTGCCCAGGTTAAGTGAGGATTGAATTGCTCCGTATTTGCGCCATGAAGAGATAAATTGGTTTTCACTTGAGGTGCGGGAGCGAGTCAGGTGCACCGAGGCCAAGGATTCTCTTTAAGGGCTGCCGTTGAGTCCATTGCCGCGCACAATTTCACTTCATAACTTGCGACATGTTCATGAGCAAACGTTCCATCTCTCCCAAGCCCACTGATTCCGAATCATCGCGCATCCCCCTTTTGCGATTGTTGGCGCAACCGAGAATAGTCGTTCCCGCGC
This sequence comes from Ramlibacter sp., assembly GCA_046597415.1. GTDB lineage: Bacteria > Pseudomonadota > Gammaproteobacteria > Burkholderiales > Burkholderiaceae_C > Ramlibacter. The sequence continues at coordinate 9,557 of JBKJKT010000257.1, read as the reverse complement.
TGAAAGTCGCGCTGGTCGTGGGGAGCATCCTCAACTTGATTAACAACGGCCAGCAGCTCTGGAATCAGCACAGCATCAACCTGTGGCAGGTGGGATTGAATTTTGTGGTGCCCTTTTGTGTGTCGAGCTATAGCGCGGCACGAAATGACTTGCGACGCCAGCGAGACGATAGATGACATAAGTCGATTTTCTCGACTTCGGGTTGGAGGATCGATGAAGCGAACGCTGTAGCAACCGCGTCGTGAAACTCGACGCGCGCCCTTCCGGCGGCCGGATTTGGCGAAAGGATATGCCGCACGCCGGCGTCTTCGGAAAGTGAGGGAAAGTAGGCCATGCGCAATCACACCTCGCCGGTAAATTCTCCACGCGCCGGGTAGCTCTTGGCGATGGCGAAGTCGACCGCGCCCAGCATGTCCTGGAACTGGGGGCGCGCGAAGGGCATGGTCTGCACCGCGCCGTAATAAAGCGTGCCGTCCGGGCGCACCAGGAAGACGCCGGGCTCGCTAAAAAGCGCCGGCTCTTCGATACCGATGGACGTCTTGCCGCGCCCCGCGCTGATGTACAGGCCCCACGCGCGCGCGATCTTCAGGCCGAGGCCGTAGCCGAATTTGACACCGCTGGCCTTGATCTTTTCGGCCATCTGCCGGGCTCGGTTTTCGTCGTCGCTGCTGAGCGCAATCACTTGCACGCCGCGCTGGCGAAAATCCGGCTCCAGCCGTTCGAGCTCCAGAAGATATTTGGTGCAGATCGGGCAGTGCAGCCCGCGATAGAAAACCAGCAGATCGAACGCCGCGGCGGGCGCCTCGCCCAGGGTGAAGCGTCCGCCGGTCGTCAAAGCAACGTCCAGCGCGGGGACGGTCTCGCGTGGCATCAAGGGATCAGGTTTCATAGGGCTTGTGTCCAGTGGGTGTGTGAAGGGGAATATCCGCGGCTTCGAGCCTGCAGGCTGCGGGCCAGGCTGTCGAAGCTGTCTTCGATGAAGTCATACGCCATATCAGGAGTCGGATCCGGCGGGCTTTCCGGCCCCCACTCATCAGGCCGCCGAACGAATGCAGTTCGAAACCCGGCCTTGTGAGCGGCATTGAGGTCGAAGTTGTGGCACGCGACCATCAGTATCTGCGCGGGCTTCAGGTTTAGCCATTTCGCGGCCGTGGCATACGCTTGCCCATGCGGCTTGTACACCCCGATCATCTCGCAGGAGATGATGGCGTCCCAGTCCAAGGCGTTCTTGCGCGAAACGTCGATCACCAGGGACGTCGGCAGCATAGTGAAAGAGACAACTGGCCATCGCAGCTTCAAGGTGGCCAGCACGCCCGGAAAGTCCGGCCACGCATCCAGCGCGTGCCATGCGCGGCAGAGCTCGACGCGCTCCTCAGGCGAGAAAGCTTCCAACCCGAAGTGCGCGATCGTGTTGTCCAGGGCCAGGCGATGGACGTCATCCATGTGAAACTCTGGATGCATCTGCCCCACGATCCCCTTCATGGAGCGCCGCCGCCAGTCGTTGGCGGCGGCGTGCCAGTCAGCGTTGATGCTGTGCCTGCTGCCTTTTGCGTGAAACGCGGCGACCAGCCCGCCATGCCAGTCCAGGACGGTGCCTCCTGTGTCGAATGCCAATGCCTGAATGTCCATGATTCGCTCGCTCTGTTCAAGGGTGATGTATGCGGGCCAACTTGCCCAGATCAGGCTGAACGCTGCGCTGGGAAAACGCCGGGGGCAACTGGGTTATCGATTCGGAAGCTTCGGCGCCGCTGGCTTTGCTGGAGACACCGCTGCGAAATCGGCGTGCGCGACCTGCTATATTCGCGGGCTCAGCGGCTGTAGCTCAGTTGGATAGAGTATTTTGCTACGAACCAAGGGGTCGTGGGTTCAATTCCTGCCAGCCGCACCAAATTTCTCCCCCGGTAATCGAAAGATTCCGGGGGATTTTCTTTTAGGGCGCGGCGGGCTCTGGGGGACTTTTTTTGGGGAGCTGGCTGCACGCGAGCCCGCTTACCATCCCGCTCGCGGATGAGCATGCTGAGCGATCGAGACCCCATGTTCCTGGTATTCGTTTCCCAAGCCATGGTCATCATGTACGCGCCGACATCAACAGCCCAGGCTCAGCGCCTGCACCGGCCGCAGATCACTGGCGCGAGCGATCACGAAGGCCACGCGGCGCGCGTGGGCCGGGTCGGCTGGCGGCAAGTCCAGCGTGAACGTCTGCGCGCCCTGCCAGGGACCTACGGGACGGTACAGGCGCACGACATGATCGTCGCCCAAGGTCTCGCCGCGGTTCTCGCCAGCGCTGACGCGGGTGCGATGGCCGTCCTCGAGCACGGCCCAGTAGCCGGTCCAGCTGCCCGCGGCCGCGCCGACCTCGGCGACCACGCGGGCATCCTTGCGCAGCAGCTTCAACGACATCGGCGCCAGCGGCACCGAGCTGACCGGGGGCAGCGCGGGCCAGCGTCGCCAGTCGCGGCCATGTGCCACCACCTGCGGCGTGTAGACGTTCGGCGCACCCATCGCCTGCGCCAATGCGTACTGGCGGTCGGTCATTTCCTTTGTGGAAAACCGGTCGGTCCAGCCCAGGCGGTTCCAGTATGCGACGTGAAATGCCAGCGGCAAGACCTCGTCACGTCCCTTCAGTGTCGACAGCCAGCGATCGGCGGGCGGGCAGGAGCTGCAGGATTGGGATGTGTACAGCTCCACCACCAGCGGCGGCCGCGCACCGGCAGTGCGTTCGCACGTCTGCGCTGCAGCAAGCATCGGCCACGCAGCGATGCACAGGGCCATCAGGGCAGATTTCATCGCTTGCCCCACAGCCGCTCCAGCGCGGCATCGCGGCCGCAGCTGGTACGGTAATAGGAGTAGCGCACCGGATTCTTCTTGTAATAGTCCTGGTGGTAGCCCTCGGCCGGATAAAAGGTGGTGGCTGGCTGGACGACCGTGACGATCGGTTGCTTGAACGGCTTGCTCTTTTCGAGCGCCTCCAGGGATTGCTGGACGACAGCGGCCTGCTGGGCATCGTGGGTGAAGATCGCCGTGCGGTAGGGCGACCCGGCATCGCAGAACTGGCGATCCCGGGTGGTCGGGTCGATGGTGCGCCAGAAATGTTCGACGAGCGCGGCATAGCTCACCTTCGCCGGGTCGAAGACGATTTCGACCGCCTCGGCGTGACCGGTGGTCTTGGCCGACACCTGTCCGTAGGTGGGGTTGGCTGTGCTGCCACCAATGTAGCCCGACGTCGTCGACAGCACACCCGGCACCTTGTCGAAGTCAGCCTCGACGCACCAGAAGCAGCCACCGGCAAACGTCGCTTTGGCCATGCTCTGCGCCTGTACTGGTGCGGCAGAAGCGAGAGTCATCGCCAGCCCGCCGGCGATTGCACCCAGGCTCAGGCGCAGCGGGCTGGGCGCGGACTGCGGGGGCGCGGTGGCAGCAGCCGCAGTGGCCCTCGCGCCAGGGCCGATGTGGGATAGCAGGGTCATGATCTGGCGGCGTTTCATGGTGTTGGGTCTGGCGATTGAAGATGAAGGGTAGCCATCAGTCGCCGCAACAGCGCAGATCTTTCAATCCAGAACCCGATTTGCTGGGGTTACAGGCCGTTTCGCTGACCCCGTCAGGGCAAATCGTGGTTTTTTTGCGGACCGTTTTTTCTACGCGGCCAGGCAAGTGGGTCGGCGGGGTCAAAGGATGCTGAGACTATCGTCTGTTGGCATTCTTCGCCGGCCTCCTAGCATGGGTTCATGCGTCTCCCCAACCATGATTCCCAATTGGCGGTACCGATGGCCTCGGCCGACGGCGATTTTGCGTTACATCTGGTGTTCAGCGGCCTTACGACCGCGCTGCTCACGCTGGCGGTGGACGCCTTTGCCGGCGGACTCGGTTTCGGGACGCTACTGGTGGTGGGGTTGGTCATCGCCTCGCCTCTCGCGCTCCTTTCGATCGCACTCGAAAACGCACGAGAACCGGCCGATTCCCGCGACTGAGAGCCCGATTCAGGCAGCCTGCGTCTGCTTTTGCGCCACGCGATAACACTGATGTGCGCAGTAATCGACCAGTGCGTCTATCTCGGTTGACTTGTCGAATACCGCATCCACGCCCAGCTGCGCACAACGCTTGCGCACGCTTGGGTTGATGTAGTTGCTGAAAACCACGATCTTCTGGCCGGGACGCGTACGCTTGACGCACTGGGCGACATGCATGCCGCTACCCTGTTTCAGGAAAAGGTCCACGATCAGTACATCCCAGTCGCCACTGTGGGACTCGATCCATCGCAGTGCCTCACCCTCGGTGGCGCTGGTTCCCATGACCCGCACGCACGTGAGCTCCTCGAGTGTTCCTATGAGGTTCTCGCGGATGGTGGGATTGTCTTCAATGACAAAGGCTTGCAGATGCACGGGAACTCTCATGGACAGATGGGCTAGGGTTGCAATGATGCGGGCCGGCCTGCCGGTTTTGCAGGGGGACGATGACCCCAAAGCCGGTAGGACGTTGCCTACCCACCGATGACCTCGTTGCATCTACGATCGGTGTCATGAAGACTGGTCTTGATCCTGGCAGTTCTAACGCCGAAGAAGTCGTTGGCACCGCTTCACTCCTCGCACTGGTGGAGCAGACTGCCAACGTCGGCGCGTGGTCGTTCGAGCTCGCGAGCGGCAAGCTCGTGTGGACGCGGCAACTCGCCCGCATCCACGATGCACCGGCCGATTGGCAACCCGCGCTTGAAGAATCATTCAAGCTCTACGCGCCCGAGTGGCGCGATCGCATCCGTGCCCTGGTGGATGCATGTGCAACACAAGGCGAACCCTTCGACGACGAGATGCAGATTCTCACGGTCCAGGGACGCCGCTCGTGGGTGCGCACCATCGGCCAGGCGATAAGGGACCCGTCCGGTGTCATCGTCCGGGTCGAAGGTGCCGTGCAGGAGATTGCCCCTCATACCCATCGACCGGGCACTCTGCTGCGACACACGGTCAGCATGGGCGGCGCGATGGGAAGCGGCGAACCATTTGCCACCATCGACAAGCAGGGTCGATTCACCTACGTCAATGAACGCGCGCAGTCGCTCCTGGGGCATCTGGCGCCGCAGTTGATCGGGCGACCGATCTGGAGCTTCTTCCAGAAGTCCGTCCGGATGCGGCTGGAGGAGCGCATGAGCGAGGCGCTACGAGCAGGCACTCATCTGGAGGCCGAAGAGCTCGATGCCCAACTTTCAAGGCGAATCGAGATGCGCTGCTTTCCGTTTGGGGCGGGCCTGGCGGTGCATCTGCGCGATGTCAGTGCCAGGCATGATTCGCAGGAGCACCTGAGGCTTCTGGAAAGCAGCATCGCGCGGCTCAACGACATCGTGATCATTACAGAAGCCGGTCCGTTCAGTGAGCCTGGGCCTCGCATCGTGTTCGTCAATGAGGCGTTCGAGCGTCGCACCGGTTACCAACCCGAAGAAGTGCTGGGCCGTACGCCGCGTTTGCTGCAAGGTAGTGGCACCCAGCGCAGGGAGCTCAACAAGATACGTGCTGCGATGGAACAGTGGAGGCCTGCGAGGGTGGACCTGATCAACTACACCAAGGCTGGCGAAGCGTATTGGGTTGATCTTGAGGTCTCACCCGTCTGGGATGAAGCGCGCAAGCTGACGCATTGGGTAGCCGTGGGTCGCGACATCACCGAGCGAAAGACGGCTGAGGAGAAGATCCAGCGCCTTGCGTTCTATGACCCATTGACGCGCCTGCCCAACCGGCAACTTCTGCTCGAGCGCCTTCAGCGTGTTCTGACAGATGGGGAGAAACTGCGCGAGGGTGCGCTGATGTTCATCGACCTGGACAACTTCAAGGTGCTCAACGACACGCTGGGTCATGCCAAGGGCGATGAACTGCTGCAGCAGGTGGCCGAGCGCCTGCGCTCATGTGTCGCCTCAGGGGACACCGTGGCTCGCCTGGGGGGTGATGAATTCGTGATCCTGATCGAGAACAGCAGCCGCAAGCCTCTGGAGCCGGTCGCCGCTTCCAAGATCGTGAGCGAGCGCGTCCTCGCCAGGCTGGGGGAGCCGTACCTGCTCTCAGGCTATCTGCACCACAGTACATGCAGCATTGGAGTCACGCTTTTTGGCAGCGCGCCGTGCGATATGAGCGAGTTGCTCAAGCAAGCTGACCTGGCGATGTACCAGGCCAAGAACGCGGGGCGCAATGCAGTTCGCTTTTTCGATCCACAGATGCAGGCGAACGCAACAGCACACGCCTCACTGGCCATGGACCTGAGGCAGGCGTGGCGCGAAGGCCAGTTTCTGCTCGACTACCAGCCCCAGGTCGGCGCCGATGGGCGCATGACCGGGGTGGAGGCGCTGCTTCGCTGGAAGCATCCCGACCGCAATATGGTGCCGCCGTCGTACTTCATTCCTGCGGCCGAAGAAACATCGCTGATCGTGCCGATCGGTCGCTGGGTACTCGACGAGGCGTGCGACCAGCTTGCACTCTGGGCCCAGAGTCCGTCGCGCAGCCACCTGAGCATCGCGGTCAATGTCAGTGTGCGCCAGTTTCGCGATCCCGACTTCGTTGACCAGGTGATGGGGGCGATCGCGCGGTCGAAAATTGCTCCCCACAAACTCAAGCTCGAATTAACGGAGAGCCTGTTGGCCGATGGCATCGAGGTCACCGTTGCCAAGATGGGCAGCCTGAAGGCCATGGGCGTCACGCTGTCGCTCGACGACTTCGGCATGGGTTACTCGTCGCTCTCCTATCTCAAGCGCCTGCCGCTTGATCAGTTGAAGATTGATCGCGAGTTCGTCAAGGACATCCTGACGGACGCGAACGACGCAGCCATCGCGCGAACCATCATCGGGCTGGCGCAGAGCCTGGGCCTTGGCGTGGTGGCAGAGGGCGTTGAAACCGAAGAGCAACGCGATTACCTGGCTCAGCAGGGCTGCTACGAATTTCAGGGTTATCTCTTCAGCAAGCCGCTGCCCATTGATGAGCTGGAGACTTTCATGGCCCGGCTTGAATCCGGCACTGCGTGTGCTCACAGGGACATTCACTGCGCTTGACTCCGTACCTGAGTACGGACGTAATCTTGGCGGCTTCACATCACCCAAAGGGTTTTGAATGGCCGCAATCAAAGTCGAGCGCACTACCCTGGCGGCGGGTGGCCTTGCCGCGCTGCTCGCTTCGACCTGTTGCCTCGGGCCGCTGATCCTGGTGACGCTGGGCATCAGCGGGGCATGGATCGGCAAGCTGAGCGCGGTCTTCAGGACGCCGTTGACTTTTTTCAGCGACTGTTTGACCGTGATCGGGCAGGCTGCGCAGGTCATGCCAGGAACCGCCAAGGTGACGGTCTGTGGCGCGGCAAACGCGGGAGCGGAAAATGCAGCGGCAAGCGCGACAACACTGAAGAGCCTCACCAAGGCCACCATTGACGCCGCCAGAGACACCCGGCAGCCATCAGGCTGTAACCGAGCCGGGGTCTCCAACGAACTACCCTGCACGACTGTCCGAAATTCACACCTGAGGAAGTACAAAACCATGACTGATTCAAATTTTCAGACTCGACCATCGATTCACTGGAGTGCGGCGATTTGGTCCGGCATCATTGCGGGCGCTGTATTCATGATGCTGGAGATGGTGTTGGTACCCGTCTTCATGGGAGGCAGTCCGTGGGGTCCCCCGCGCATGATCGCCGCGATCGGCATGGGCAAGTCGGTCCTGCCGCCGCCGGATACATTTGCCCTGATGCCGGTGATGGTGGCGATGCTGATCCATTTCATGCTTTCAATTGTGCTGTCTATCGTTTTGGCGTTGGTGGTGGCCCGGATGGCCACCGGTCCTGCAGTGATGGTCGGCGCGGTCTTCGGGCTCGTGGTTTATCTGGTCAATTTTTATGGGATGACCGCGGTGTTTCCCTGGTTCGCCATGGCGCGCAACTGGATCAGCATCTTCGCGCATGTCATGTTCGGCGCGGTGGCGGCCTTGACGTACGTCCGGTTGCGCAGGTCGAGACTAATTTGAGGCTTGGCTTGCTGAGCCTGCCAACTTTGGAAAGAATACTGAGTCATGATGATGATGGAAGGCGGCCATATGGGCTGGATGATGGCGGGCATGGGCCTGGGTTGGCTCTTGGTCATCGTGCTGCTGGTGCTGGGGATCGCCGCGCTGATCAAGTACCTGCGCCGGTGAAACCATGCCGCGCTCGCCCTTTGTCCCTCTGAGCTCCACAACCTCGGCTTCGCCCCGGGTCGGCAAGCGGGCGCTCCTCGTGCGGGGTCTGGCGGGCGCTGCGGGCTTGGCGACCGGCTCCGTCGGCAGCCCGCGTAAGGCTTACCCCTTCAGCCCCCTTGCCACCGGGGTGGGCAAGGACGGGGTGCTGGACGACCGCCTCGGCGGCCAAATAGTGCGCATCCGCTACGACGCGCAACACCGTACCGCCCGCGCCGGGGACGGCGCAGGCAAACTCCTACCGTCCGTGCTGGCGTTCTGGTTTGCCTGGGTGGCGTTCCATCCTCAGACCGAGTTGCTGGCATGAACACCCCCATATTTTTGCGCACCCACACGATCAACGGCAGCAGATGACGAGCAGGTACTGCGCCGTGTGCGTTGCGCCAAAGGAGAAGCGATGACCCAAAGCTACGACCTCGTGATCCTGGGAACCGGCACGGCCGCCAGCGGGACCGCCATGCGCGTCAGGGCGGCCGGCCGAAGTGTCGCCATCGTCGACTGCCGGCCCTTCGGGGGCACCTGTGCGCTGCGCGGCTGCGACCCCAAGAAAGTGATGGTGGGTGGCGCTGCCGCCTTAGATCACGCGCGACGCATGCGCGGCAACGGTGTGGAGGGCGACGTGCGCCTCGACTGGAACGGCCTGATGCGATTCAAGCGCAGTTTCACCGACCCGGTGCCGGCCAAGAACGAGCAACGGTTTCGCGACAAGGGCATCGACGCATTCAGGGGAACAGCCAGTTTCACCGGGCCGAACACGATCGAGGTGGAAGGACAGACGTTACAAGGGCGGCACATCCTGATCGCCGTCGGTGCCGAGCCGGCTCCGCTCCATGTTCCGGGCGCGAAGCATCTCATCGACAACGAGGGATTTCTGCAGCTCGACGCCCTACCTTCAAGGATCGTGCTGGTCGGTGGTGGCTACATCGCCGCGGAGTTCTCGCATATTGCGGCCCGAGCCGGCGCCCAGGTGACGATCGTCCAACAGGGTGATCGGATCCTGAAGGGCTTCGATTCCGACCTCGTGGCCTGGCTGATGCAGGCATTCGAGTCGCAGCGCATCGACGTGCGGCTGAATGCAAAGGTCGAGTCGATCGAACGGGCCGGCGCCGGGTACCGGGTGAAGGTGACCTCAGCCGGCCACGATGTGCAGCTGGAGGCCGACCTGGTGGTGCATGCGGCTGGCCGCGTGCCGGCGCTCCAGGCGTTGAATCTCGCAGCCGGTGGCGTGGCGGTGGATGACCGGGGCAGGCTTCAGCTCAACGACTACCTGCAGAGCACGAGCAATCCGTCGGTGTATGCCGCCGGCGATGCCGCGCAGATCGGACCGCCATTGACCCCGGCGGCCAGCCAGGACGCCAAGGTGGTCTCGGCCAA
>JBKJKT010000242.1:0-9173 GCA_046597415.1 Ramlibacter sp. | reverse complement strand
ATGCACGGGGCCCTGATCCTCGAGTCACGACTGACCTTCTGAAATCAGGTGGCTGCTAAAAAGAATTCCTTCGCGTTTACGCTCATGACAGGTGATGGGGATGTCTCTATATTGCGTTCGGGCAGCTTGGCAAAACCAAACAGGAGACTAGACATGAGCTCATCGGTAACCAGTCGGTGGTGTCGCGCGATCGTCGCCGCAATCGCTCTGGCAGGTGTTTCGGCGGCAGCTATTGCGCAGCCGGCCATTACGCTGCACGGCGCGGTTCAGTTCAACGATGACCACGCCTTCAACAAGTCGCTCCTGAAATTCGAGGAGCTCGTCAAGAAGTACTACGCCAAGCCGATCAATTTCGTTCTACACCGCAACAGCGAACTCGGTCTCGAGAAGCAGTACTTCGAATACATGGCCCAGGGCAAAGCCGTCGACTACGCTATCGTGTCGCCGGCCCACATGTCGACGTTCTCCAAGGCCGCGCCATTCATCGACGCGCCCTTCCTGTTCCGCGACCTGGATCACTGGAACAAAGTGCTCGACGCCGACCTGCTCAAACCCATTGCCGACGAGATTAACCAGAAGGCCGACGTGATGCTGATCGGCTACGCCGGCGGTGGCACGCGCAACATCTTCGTCAACAAGCCGATCCGCAACCTGGCCGAGATGAAGGGCCTGAAAGTGCGCGTGCAGGGCGCGCCCATTTGGAGCCGCACGTTCGCCGCCGTGGGCATGTCTCCCGCCGTGATCGCCTACAACGAGGTCTACAACGGCATCCAGAACAATGTACTGGCCGCCGGTGAGAACGAGGCGGCGGGCGTCGAGTCGATGAAGTTCTACGAGGTGGCGCCCAACCTCAGCATGACGCAGCACGCCATCACCATCCGGCCGATCGCGTTTTCGGGCAAGACATTCAAGAAACTGCCCGCCGACCTGCAGGCCGCTGTCCTGCGGGCTGGCAAGGAGGCCGGGGCCTATGGCCGCCAGGTCGAGTCGGGCGAGGACTCCGCCAAGCTCGACGCGCTGGAGAAGGCGGGCAAGCTCAAGCGCATTCCGTTCACCGACCGCGCAGAGATGAAGCGGCTGGTCGACCCGGTGATGGCGGCCTACGCCAAAGAGATCGACGCGGAGGCGATCTACACCAAGATCAACAACACCAAGTGAGCGCGGCTGGCGGCTGGCGCCGCTTCACAGCCGGCTTCGCCCGGCTACTGGACTGGTTGCTGATCGCCATGGTGGCGGTGCTGATTGTTCCGGTGACGATGCAGATCGTCTCGCGCTACACCCAACTGATCCCGCCCTACATCTGGACGGAAGAACTGGCCCGCTTCGTCTTCATCTGGATGATCATGATCGGCGCCATGATCGGCGTGCGCGAGATCGCGCACTTCAATGTTGACGGGTGGAAGCGCCTGAGCCCCCGCGGCGAGGCGGCACTGAACCTCGTCACGCACCTCTCCACCCTGGTCCTCGCGCTGGTCTTCGTATGGTCGGGCATCGAGTTCACGCGCTTCGCGATGAACCGCATCTCGGAGCTGGCCGAGCTGCCTCTGTGGTTGATCCACATCGCCTGGCCCTTGACGGGCCTGGCCTGGATCGTCTTCCTCGGTGAGCAGGTCGTCGACGACGTGCGCGTGCTCACTGCGAGGGGGATTGCATGAGCCGCCGGCCCGCTCCCAAGGCATATGCAGCAGCGCGTATCGCGGAGGTGACCGAGTGACCGGGGCCGTCCTGTCGCCCGCGGTCGCCGCCCTGATCCTGTTCGTCGTCTTCTTCGCGTTGATGGCGATGCGCGTGCCGGTGGCTTTCGCGCTCGGCTTGGCCTGCCTGCCCATCCTGCTGATCGAGCCGCGGCTGTCCGCCATGACGCTCATGAGCGAGACCTTCAACGCCTACAACTCATTCATCCTGCTAGCGGTGCCATTCTTCCTGCTCACCGCCAACCTGATGAACGTCGGCGGCATCACCGACCGACTGCTCAAGCTATCGCGCACGATGGTGGGCCACTTCCCGGGCGGGCTTGCGCAGATCAACGTAGTACTGTCGCTGTTCTTTGCCGGCATCTCGGGCTCGTCGACGGCCGACGCCGCCAGCCAGTCCAAGATCTTTATCGAGGCGCAGCGGCGCGAAGGGTACGACGACAGCTTCTCGGTGGCTATCACCGCGGTTTCGTCGGTGCTGGCGGTGATCATCCCGCCCTCGATCCTGATGATCGTGTGGGGCGGCGTGCTGTCCGTGTCGATCGGAGCGCTGTTCCTGGCCGGCATCCTCCCGGGCCTGTTGCTAGTGGGGGTGCAGATGGCCACCGTCCACGCCTACGCCAGCCGGCGCGGCTATCCGACCTATCCGCGCGCGACCTTCAGCGAGTTCCTGCGATCGGCAGGAGTAGCGGTGCCAGCGCTGATGACTCCGGTGATCATCATCGGCGGCAAAATCTTCGGCTGGTTCACAGCCACGGAATCTGCAGCGGTGGCCGTGCTCTATGCGGGCGCGCTGTCGATCTTCGTCTACCGCGAGATGGACCTGAAGGCGCTGAAGCTCGCATTCCTGGACACGGGCAAGTTCGCGTCCGTCACGCTGTTCTGCGTGGGCACCGCCAGCGCCTTCGGGTGGTTGATGGCGTACTACAAGATCCCGCAAGCTCTGCTTGCAGGGGTATCCACCTGGGGCATGGGCCCGATCGCCACGGGCCTGTTCATTGCTTTCGTGTTCTTGGTGGTCGGCTGCTTCCTCGATGCGATCCCGGCGATCATCATCGTCGGGACGATCCTGCAGCCGATCGCCGTGGCCGGTCAGCTGGACCCCGTGCATTTCGCGATGATCGGGATCGTCTCCCTGGCCTTCGGGCTGGTCACCCCACCCTACGGTTTGTGCCTGATGATCTGCTGCAAGATTGCCGAGATGCGGCTCGCGGACGCGTTCAAGGACGTCATGCTGATGCTGATCCCCATGATCGGCGTGCTGGTGCTGATTGTCATCTGGCCGCAACTGGTGCTGTTCCTGCCAGGCCTGATTTCGCCGGAATTCCTGAAGTAGGGTGCCTGCCATGATGACCGCGCAAGAACGATTCAGCCTGGGCGGCCAGTACGCCCTGGTCATTGGCGGCACCAGCGGCATCGGCAAGGCCATTGCCGCGGGATACCTGGGCGCAGGCGCGCGTGTCGTCATCGCCGGCAGGCAACAGGACAAGCTCGATCGGGCCGTGGCTGACTTGCGGCAGCACGGTGAAGTGTCCGGCTTGCGTGCCGATGTGAGCGATGTGTCGCAGCTGGGGGGCCTGGTAGCCGGTGTCCTGGCCCAATGCGGGCGCATCGACACCCTCGTCAACTGCCAGGGCATCACGCTCATCCAGCCATCCGAAGCGTTCACGCCCGACCAGTGGGACAGCGTCATGGACACCGACTTGAAGAGCGTGTTCTTTGCGTGCACGGAAGTGGGCCGGCACATGCTGGCCCGTGGCAGCGGGGCCATCGTCAACATCGCCTCGCTGGCCTCGCACCGCGGATGGCCCGGCAGCGCGGTGTACTCAGCCGCCAAGAGTGGCGTTTTCAGCCTGACCCAGACGCTGGGTGCCGAGTGGGCGGGGCGAGGCGTTCGCGTCAACGCAATCTCACCGGGATTCGTGATGACCGAACTCAATCGCGACAAGATGTCCGAGCAGCGAAAGGCGCTCGCGCTGTCCCGCACACCGGCGGGACGCTTTGGAGAAGTAGATGAAATGGTTGGCGCGGCGATTTACCTGGCCAGTCCGGCGGCCGCTTTCGTGACCGGGCAGACCATCGCGGTGGATGGGGGGTTTCTGGCCAGCGGGATGTAGGCTGCCCTCAGGGCATGTACTGGCCACCGTTGACGTCGATGATCTGGCCGGTGACATAGCCCGAGAGGGCTTCAGAGGCGAAGTACAGGAATGCGCCCACGCATTCGTCGGCGGTGCCGATGCGGCCCATCGGGATCGTCGCCTTGAATGACTCCATCATCTGCGGTGTGGAGTAGCGGTCGTGGAAGGGCGTGGTGATGACTCCCGGTGCGACGGCATTGACGCGGATCCGGTCGCCCACCAGTTCCTTGGCCAGGCCGCGCGTGGCGGTGCTCACGAAGCCTTTTGATCCCGCATAAAGAAAAGCCCCCGGCCCGCCGCCATGGCGCGCCGCCACCGAGGTCACGTTGATGATGCTGCCGCCCGCGCCCTGCTTGCGCATGGCCGGGACGACCTCGCGGCAGTAGGCCAGCATCGAGCGGGCGTTGATGTGCAAGACCTCGTCGAACAATTCGTCGGTGAACTCGGCGATGGGAACCCGCTTGACCAGGCCTCCCGCGTTGTTGACCAGCACGTCGATGCGGCCGAAAGCGGTCAGGACTTGCGCGACCGACTCGCGGATCGCAGCGTTGTCGCGCACGTCCGCCTTGACGAGCAGCGCGTCGCCCCCGGCCTTGCGGATGTCGTCGGCGACTTCAGTGGCTGGCCCCTCGGACTGGTTGTAGTGCACCGCAATCTTCATTCCCTGGGCTCCCATGGCGCGCGCAACCGCCGCGCCAATGCCGGTGCTGGCGCCCGTGATGAGGGCGACGCGCCCGCGAAGATCGGGCAGCGCCATGCCGACGAGAGGTGAGTTGGCGGCTGTTGTCATGAAACGTCTCTTTTTGCCTTAGGAACATTGTGGTGGAGAGGAGGAGGATCGAACTCCCGACCTCCGCATTGCGAACGCGGCGCTCTCCCAGCTGAGCTACCCCCCCACGACAAGAGAAATGCTACCAAAGGGCGATATCCTTGGCGAGCGTTTTTACGCCGGAGCACTGTCATGCCGGGCTCATGAACATCCTCTCCATTTCCTTGCGGATCTTGTAAGCGTGGGTGGCCGTATCCATCGCAACGTCGGCCCAGCAAAGGCTCTGGCCCTTCTTTACCGGCCGGACCACCTTCACGTCGTGTGCGAGGCCCAATGGCAGACCGCCCATGGCGGCTGATTTTGCGGCAGGCAGGAGCTTGCCCCACACCATGTACCCGCCTTCACCATCGAGCACGTCGCCGGGGACCAGATCGCGCTTGGCAGTTGCGACTACATCGGCGTTCCAGCAGGTGGCCACCCCTGTCGCTTCACCGCGCAGCGCCACGCTGGCCACCGACATGCCGACTTCCAGGCCTATCAGGTGCCAGCGCTTGTATAGCGTGAAGTAGCGACCGCTCGGGTCGGTGTGCGCGTTGTATTCCTCGAAGCAGTTGCGGATGTATTCGGTCTCGCCTTCGACCGTCACCCAGACGCCCATGCGGATGTCGTACGGGATCTTCCGGCCGTTGGCTTCGAGCGACGAGATGACTTCCACCATGCCCTTGCGTTCGAGCACGCCGCCTTCGCTGATGGGGCGCGTCACATACGGAATGTCTTCGACGCTCGCGGGCGGATAGAGCAGGCCGTCGCTGGGCACAGTGAGCCCCGTGGCGTTGACCACGGCGGTGCATTCGATCGAAGGCTTGGAGCCATCGAGGAAGCTGTTGAACATCTTCGGGTTCAAACCGCCGCGCGCGGCCTGTTCGGGCGTGAGGCCATAGTTCTCCCAGACAGTCTCCGGCGTCGATTCGCTGAAGTGCGGCAACCACTTGTGGCCGCGGCCCGCCGCAACAACCGGGAAGCCGCACGTGCGTGCCCAATCCACCAGATCGCAGATGAGGGCGGGTTGGTCACCGAACGCAAGTGAGTAGATGACCCCGGCCTGCGCAGCCTTGCTCGCGAGGAGCGGCCCGCAGAACGCATCGGCTTCGACCGTCACGTTGACGACGTGCTTGCCGTGTGCGAATGCGTCAAGGCAGTGATCGACAGCTGCGATCGGGTGTCCCGTGCATTCGACGATGACGTCGATGGCGGGATGCTGCGTGAGGGCGCGCCAGTCTTCACCGATGTGCGTGGTGCCCGCTTTGATCGCTGCATCGAGTGATGGCGCCTGCGTCTGTTCAACTTTCCATCCCACCCGCGCGAGGTTCTGTCGTGCGCCGTCGGGTGCAAGATCGGCGATGCCCACGAGGTGCACCCCGGGCGTGCGTGGAATCTGCGCGAGGTACATCGAACCGAACTTGCCCGCGCCGATCAGGCCGATGCGGATGGGTTTGCCGTTCACCGCGCGTTGCTGGAGTTGGGAATGCAGGGACATCGGGTCTGTCGTTGCGGGCCTGACCCGCAATCCATGGTTGGAAGGCGGTCCAGCCTATACCCGGCCCGCGACACTTTCAAGCCCTGTGACAAGATGGCGTCAGGAACTGGAGTGATCGATGAAAAAAACCTGGGACGGCAGCTGGCTGGACAGCATGTACAACAACCGCGAATTGGTACCGGACTTTGCGGACTATCTGCGACGGTGGGCGACGGAATCGGCGAATGCGATGCGCACGCCCCCCCGCGAACTCGACGTTCGCTATGGCGGCGGGCCGAGCGAGCACCTGGATGTGTTTCGTTGCGAGCAGGACAACGCACCCGTGCTGGTGTTCATCCACGGCGGCTACTGGCGCGGCCTCGACAAGCGCGACCACTCATTCATCGCCCCCGCGTTTACGAAGGAAGGTGTATGTGTCGTCATTCCGAACTACGCGTTGTGCCCTGCGGTGACGGTGCCTCAGATCGTGATGCAGCAGGTACTGGCGGTCGCGTGGACGTACCGTCAGATCGCCATGCATGGCGGCGACCCGAATCGCATCACAGTGATCGGGCATTCGGCGGGCGGTCATCTGACCGCGATGATGCTTTCGTGCCTGTGGCCGGTGTTTGCCCGTGACTTGCCGGCTGATGTGGTCAAGGGTGCGATGTCGATATCGGGCCTGCACGATCTCGATCCGATCATGCATGCCCCGTTCTTGCAGCCGTCGTTGAATCTCACGCGGGATCAGGTGAGAAAGGCCAGTCCGGCGCTGTTTCCGGCGCCCCCGCAAGGAAGGCTCTATGCCGTTTGCGGCGGCGACGAGAGCCAGGAGTTTCATCGGCAGAACGGATTGCTTCAGGCGGCCTGGGGCTCGGAGCGGGTTCCGGTAGCAGAGACGATTCCCGGCTGCAATCATTTCAGCGTGCTGGATGCGCTGGTGGAGCCCGGGAGCCGGTTGAATGCGCTCGCGCTTGAATTGGTGAAACGCTGACTGACTGTCACATCAGCAAATGCTCCCCCGCATTGTCCCCACCCAGAATCACGTAGTTCACCTTGCGCACGTCCATCAGTCTCCTGCCGCCTGAGTAGCTGATCGAGCTTTGTACATCTTCTTCCATCTCGCGCAGCGTATCGGCGAGCTTGCCCTTGACCGGCTCCAGGATGCGCTTGCCTTCGACGTGTTTGTACTCGCCCTTGTTGAAATCTGACGCGCTGCCGTAGTACTCCTTGTACAGGCGGCCATCGACATCAACCGTCTCGCCCGGCGACTCTTCATGACCCGCGAGCATTGAGCCGATCATCACCATCGTCGCCCCGAAGCGCACGCTCTTCGCAATGTCACCGTGCTCGCGAATTCCGCCATCGGCAATGATAGGTTTGGTCGCCACGCGCGCACACCACTTGAGCGCTGACAACTGCCAGCCGCCTGTGCCGAAACCCGTTTTCATCCGCGTGATGCAGACCTTGCCAGGGCCGATGCCGACCTTGGTTGCATCGGCGCCCCAGTTCTCCAGGTCGATGATGGCCTCGGGTGTGCCGACGTTGCCGGCGATCACGAACGCCGAAGGCAGCTTTTCCTTCAGGTGCGTGATCATGTTTCTCACGCTGTCCGCGTGGCCGTGTGCGATGTCGATCGTCACGTACTCGGGCACATGGCCTTCAGCGGCAAGCTGGTCAACGGCGTCGTAGTCTGGCTTTTTGACACCGACCGAGATCGATGCATACGCACCCTTCAAATGCATGTCGCGCACGAAGGCGACGTTGTCCAGGTCAAAACGATGCATCACATAGAAGTAGCCGTTCTGCGCAAGCCACAGGCAGATCTTTTCGTCCACCACCGTCTTCATGTTGGCTGGAACGACCGGAATGCGGAAGGTGCGACCACCCAGCTCGACACCGGCGTCGCATTCGGAACGGCTTGCCACGCGGCATTTGCGCGGTAGCAGGAGAACGTTGTCGTAGTCGAAGATTTCCATACCAAGCTGTCCTTCAAGTCTGTTGTTCAACATGCATGAGCGCTTGGGAAATGGGACCCGGCGATTCGGCGCAGGGCCGAATGCAAACCGGGCCGCAAATTGCTTGGGCCCGGTGCGCAATTCTAGTCGCGCCCCGAACGCCGCGTTATCTGACATTGCATATGGCGCCGATCCATCGGCAAGGATGAGTTCGTCCGGTTCTGCCAGGACTGCCGCCGCTTCCTACAATGCCGCATGTACCCAGAAGTCGACGCGGCCTCGCCGCTCCTGCAAAACCTCAATCCCGAGCAGTTGGCCGCCGTCACGCTGCCCAACGAGCACGCCCTCATCCTTGCGGGGGCCGGTTCCGGAAAGACCCGCGTCCTCACGACCCGCATCGCCTGGCTCCTCTCGACCGGCCAGGTGACACCCGGCGGGCTGATGGCAGTAACCTTCACCAACAAGGCCGCGAAGGAAATGATGACGCGGCTGCAGTCGATGCTGCCGGTCAACGTTCGCGGCATGTGGATCGGCACCTTCCACGGCCTGTGCAACCGGTTCCTGCGCGCGCATTGGCGGCTGGCCAATCTGCCGCAAACCTTCCAGATCCTGGACACGCAGGATCAGCTGTCGGCAATCAAGCGCGTGATGAAGCAGTTCAACGTCGATGACGAGCGTTTCCCGGCCAAGGAAACGCAGTGGTTCATCAGTGGCTGCAAGGAAGAAGGCCTGCGACCGAACGTCGTGGAAATCCGCAGCGAAGACGACCGGCGCAAGGCCGAGATCTATCAGCTGTACGAAGACCAGTGCAACCGCGAAGGCGTGGTCGATTTCGGGGAGCTGATGCTGCGCAGCTACGAACTGCTACGTGACAACGATCCGATCCGCGAGCACTATCAACGGCGCTTTCGCCACATCCTGATCGACGAGTTCCAGGACACGAACAAGCTGCAATACGCCTGGATAAAAATCCTCGCGGGCCAGGACGCGAGCGGGCAGGGCAATGGTGCGGGCTCGGTGTTTGCGGTGGGAGACGACGACCAGAGCATCTACGCATTTCGCGGCGCGCGCGTGGGCAACATGGCCGATTTCGTGGGC
>JBKJKT010000077.1:0-8925 GCA_046597415.1 Ramlibacter sp. | reverse complement strand
TGATATGCACGCAACCGCCGAACACGAAAGCAAGGCCACCCTGGTCGAACTGGGCGCTCGCGTGCGTGCCTGGCGTGCCCGTCGCGGAATGACGCGCAAACAGCTCGCAACGGATTCGGGCTTGTCCGAGCGCTTTCTCGCCGATGTGGAAAGTGGCAAGGGCAACGTCTCCATCAACTCGCTGGAAGCAGCGGCCCGGGCGCTGAACATTACGATTCTCGAGTTGCTTCAGGATGCGCCACGTCCGGCGCTCAGCCGTCTTCATGGCTTGCTCGGGCGGCTTGATGATGCGCAGCTCGACCAGGCGCATTCGCTGCTCGCGACCACGTTGGGTTTGGGCGAAGCTGCAGGGCGCGAAAAGCGCGTGGCGCTGATCGGTCTTCGCGGCGCGGGCAAGTCAACGCTTGGCGCGCAACTTGCCGCAGTGCGCGGCGTGCCTTTCATCGAACTGGATCGCGAGATCGAGCGCGAGGCCGGCACCAGCATGAACGAGATACTGCTCCTGCACGGGCAGGGCGGTTATCGGCGTTATGAACGCCGCGCGCTGTTTCGCATTGCCGAAGACCACGCCGATGGCGTCGTGATCACGACCGGCGGCAGCATCGTCAGCGAGCGCGAAACATTCGACTTGCTGCAAAGCCGCTTTTATTGCGTGTGGCTCAAGGCCAACCCCGAAGAGCACATGAGCCGCGTAGTGGCGCAGGGCGACATGCGCCCATTTGATTCCACCAGCGGTGCCACGGTAGAGGCGATGGACGACATCCGCCGGATCCTGTCGAGCCGTGAGGCCCTCTATGCGCGTGCCGATGCTGTGGTCGATACGGCCGCGCGCACCGTCAAGCAATCGCTGAAAGACCTGGAACGCGCAGTTCCGTCGCTAGCCCCACAACTGACCCGAGGACACACATGAACGCAATGACCGAGCCACTCCTGTTCAAGCAGGGCGACCGCGAGCTGGTGAGCTTCGCGACCCATCCGACGAAGTACCAGCACTGGAGCCTGACCATCGACGGTGATGTCGCGCGACTGAAGCTCGATATCAATGAAGACGGCGGCATCAAACCTGGCTACAAGCTCAAGCTCAATAGCTATGACCTGGGTGTCGACATCGAATTGCACGACGCGATCAACCGTGTGCGCTTCGAGCACCCGCAGGTCAAGGTTGTCGTCTTTGAGAGCGGCAAGGAAAAGATCTGGTGTTCGGGCGCGAACATCTACATGCTGGGCCTGTCGACCCATGCGTGGAAAGTGAACTTCTGCAAGTTCACGAATGAGACACGTAACGGACTCGAAGATTCATCGCGCAATGACGGACTGAAATCACTCGCAGCAGTCACGGGGGCATGCGCAGGCGGAGGTTACGAGCTGGCGCTGGCATGCGACCGAATCGTCATGATCGACGACCGTGCGAGCACCGTGAGCCTGCCCGAGGTGCCGTTGCTGGGCGTGCTGCCTGGAACTGGCGGCTTGACCCGCGTCACTGACAAGCGCAAGGTGCGCCGCGACCTGGCCGATATTTTCTGCACGACGAGTGAAGGTGTCCGCGCGGATCGCGCCCGGGACTGGAAGCTCATCGACGAGCACGCGAAGCCGCAGCAATTTGCGCAGTTGGTCGCAGCCGAGGTCGATGCGCTTCGCAAGCAGTCGAATCGCAACGGGACGACGGGCATTGAACTCACGGCGCTTGCGCCGCGTATCGAAGATAGCGGCTATTACTACGCAACGGTCAACGCCGAGATCGACCGCGCTGCGCGAATCGCAACCATCACCGTCAGCGCCCCGAAGACAGGCATCGAAAGCAAGCCGGATGCGATCGAGGCGGCGGGCGCCAACTGGTGGCCGCTTCGGTTCGCGCGAGAGCTCGATGACCTGATCCT
The DNA here is from genome assembly GCA_046597415.1 of Ramlibacter sp. GTDB lineage: Bacteria > Pseudomonadota > Gammaproteobacteria > Burkholderiales > Burkholderiaceae_C > Ramlibacter. The sequence continues at coordinate 7,048 of JBKJKT010000077.1, read as the reverse complement.
GAACCTTCGCACGAACGAGCTCGAAATCGGAACCTGGGTCATCAAGACGCGCGGCGACGCGCACCACGTGATGCAGGCCGATGCGGTGCTGGAACAGCACAAGGATCACTGGCTCGTGCGCGAGACCACGGGAGCGCTTCGCCGCGCGCTGGCCCGGCTGGACGTGACGAGCCGTTCGTTGATTGCGCTCGTCGACGCCGGATCCTGCTTTGCCGGTACCTTCTTCGAGCTGGCGCTGGCCTGCGATCGCATCTACATGCTGGACCTGCCTGATTCGCCGGACGCTGCGCCTTCGCTGCAGTTGAGCGCAGCCAATTTTGGAAGGTATCCGCAGGTCAATTCACTCACGCGCCTGCAGACCCGCTTTTGCGAGGACGAACAGACCATCGCGCAACTGCAGGCGTTGCAGGACAGCCCGCTGCGCGCTGATCAGGCACTGGGCCTGGGTCTTGTCACGCTGACGCCGGATGACATCGATTGGGACGATGAGATCCGGATCATGCTGGAGGAGCGTGCGTCGCTGTCGCCGGATGCACTAACAGGCATGGAAGCATCGCTGCGCTTTCCTGGAAAGGAAACCATGGAAACACGAGTCTTCGGGCGCTTGTCGGCGTGGCAGAACTGGATTTTCATCAGGCCGAACGCGGTGGGCGAAGAAGGCGCGTTGAAACTTTTCGGCACTGGAAAAAAAGCGAAATTCGACTGGAAGCGGATCTAAAAGATCACGGAGAAAACACATGTCAAACATAGACCTTCAAGCACTCATCCCCAACAACGTCCACCTTGGCGAGAACCGCCAGTTGCAGCGTGCGCTGGAGCACTGGCAACCCGCGTTCCTCAACTGGTGGGACGAGATGGGCCCCAGCGATTTCAAGGCCAAGGAAGTTTTTCTGCGCACCGCTGTTGGCGTGGATGCGCAGGGGTGGGCCAGTTACGGCTATACGCCCATGCCCGAGTACCGCTGGGGCATCTTCCTGGCAGACAAGGAAGAGGGCCGCAAGATTGGCTTTGGCGACTTCATGGGTCAGGACGTCTGGCAGGACGTGCCCGGCGAATATCGCTCGACCTTCCGCCGCCTGATCGTGACGCAGGGCGATACCGAACCTGCTTCGGTCGAGCAGCAGCGACTGCTCGGACACACCGCGCCTTCGCTCTACGATTTGCGCAATCTATTCCAGGTGAACGTGGAAGAGGGCAGGCACCTGTGGGCGATGGTTTACCTGTTGCACGCGCACTTCGGCCGTGACGGCCGCGAAGAGGCAGAGGAACTGCTCGAGCGCCATAGCGGCGATCCTGACAAGCCGCGCATCCTGGGTACCTTCAACGAGCCGATGGACAACTGGTTGTCGTTCTTCATGTTCACGTATTTCACCGACCGCGACGGCAAGTTCCAGCTCAAGAGTTTTGCCGAAAGCGCGTTCGATCCGCTGGCGCGCACCACTCGCTTCATGCTGACCGAAGAAGCGCACCACATGTTCGTCGGCGAGACCGGTGTAGGACGCGTTGTCAAGCGCACTCTGGAGGTCATGAAGGAGCTCGATACAGACGACGTCGCAACCTTGCGCAAAGCAGGCGTGATCGATCTGCCGACTGTCCAGCGCTTCATGAACTTCTGGTTCACGAGTTCACTGGACCTGTTCGGTTCCGAGTCGTCGTCCAATGCGGCCAACTACTTCAGCAACGGGATCAAGGGCCGACCCGACGAGGCCAAGTTCGTGGATCACGTCGAGTCGGACACCGAGATGACGATACAGGTGCCGGACGGCAAGGGCGGCGTGACCAGCCAGAACGTCTTGACCCGCAACGGCATGAACGAGATCACGCGACTGGAGTACGTGAAGGACTGCAACGTCGGCGTGACCCGGTGGAACATGGCCATCAAGCGCGCCGGTATTGCGTTTGAATTGAAGCTGCCCTCGACGCGGTTTCGTCGCCAGGTGGGCGCATGGTCGAACATCCCGACCGATCCGTTGGGTCAGCCGATCACGCAGGCCGAGTTCGATGCAAGGAAGAGCGAGTGGTTGCCATCCGAAGCCGATATCGCGTTCGTCAAGAGCCTGATGCACCGAGTGACAGAACCGGGAAAGATGGCCGGCTGGATAGCCCCCCCTGACCGCGGCATCAATGCGCAGCCGGTGGAATACGAGTATGTGAAGCTCTGATTGCACACGCCCCGGCAAAAGCAACTGCGGGGGCGGGTACAATGCGACTCTTCGGGGTGTAGCTCAGTCTGGTAGAGCGCTGCGTTTGGGACGCAGAAGTCGCAAGTTCGAATCCTGTCGCCCCGACCATTCAGAAGTTGTTATTGAAAGCCGTTGTCATCCAACGGCTTTTTTTCCATCTTGACTGCCCGTAGCTCAGTTGGATAGAGCACTTGCCTTCTAAGCAAGTTGTCGGGGGTTCGATTCCCTCCGGGCAGGCCAACTCTCTCATTTGGGCTGCCACGACCCTAGCCCACCTCGTTTGACGCTGAGACCTTTACCGACGGCGAATCCGTGCTGCGTACGCCCTGCAACATCGGTTGACGCAAACGCGACAGCTCTTCGACCGCAGCGGCAGCGCTCGTAATGATTCTGGTGGTCCCGCCCGCGCTCAGCCGCTCAGTTGCTTTTTGTAGGTCACCCTGTGCATCCCACAATCCGACAACGATGGGCAGATCTGCGAATTCGGTACGCAACTTCCTGCACAGATAACGCGCATGCAGCAAAGCTGACGGCGGCATTGCGGAAATAAAGATGACGTCAGGCTGGTCTCGCTGAACATTCGCCAGCATCTCTCCCTTCAAGGTGACGCTGGGCGACACCTGTACCTGGAAGTCAGCGGGGTTTAACACGCCAGCGAGCAGCTCTGCAGCCAATTGGTCGGCGCGGTCGGCCGCCGGCAAGCACAGCACATTCATTGGCAACGTCGCTTCTCTGGCGGGTACGGATGACTCGCCGCCGCCGTGATATATGTCTGCTGCGTCGGGCTCGGGAACCACTTTCGAGGGTGGTAGCAGAGCGGCCTCCGCACCGAATGCCGGGTCGAGCGAGGCGGGCAAGTGATCGATTAGTTCCGCCAGCTGCTCGATCAATGTCGCGCGCTTTGCCGCATCGATTGCCCCCCGTTCATGGTCCTGTTCAACAAAGCGCAGCGCAGGTATCACAATCTGGTCAATGACTTCGAGCAGCGAGCTGTTCTTAACGGCCTCATCGATCATGTCCTGCGCCTCCTCCACATCGTTGGCAAGCAGACGCTGGTAGACGCGCTCGGGCAATTCGAGCACCGGCTGATCGCCAAGGATCACGCTGACAAATTCGAGCTGGGGAATGTATTTGCCCATGACAGCCAAACACACGGTCAGCGGCGTAGCCAGGAACAACCCCGCGGTTCCCCAAAGCCACGTCCAGAATACCGCCGCCACGATCAGCGCGAACGATGAAACTCCGACACTCGAGCCATACAACTTTGGCTCCAGAACGTTATTGGTGATGAGCTCCAATGTCAGGATCAGCCCCACTACCATCAACGGCTGCGTCCATCCGGGGAAAAATGCCATTGCCAGTGCAACCGGCCCTGCCGCTGCCAACATCGGCCCCAGATAGGGGATGAAGCGCAGCGCAATCGTCAGAGCACCCCACAGCACCGCATTGGGAACGCCCAGCCCATAAAGCCCGCCCGCCACCAGCGCGCCCTGGATGGAATTGATCAGCGTCTGCATCAGCAAATAGCGGCTGACACGCTGCGCGGCGTCGTCCAGCGCGGTCACTGTCGTGTGCATTTGGCGGGCGCCTAATAGGCGCACGAGCCGGTCACGCAGGTCTTCGCGCTGCAACAGCATGAAGATAACAAAGACAATGACCACGGCAGCTGTGGACAATGGCCCGATCAGCGGTCCGAAGAGGCTGCGCAAGACTTGTGCGACGTTGGGCGGTGGCTCGACTATCTGAACTTTGGTGACCCCGGATGCCTCGGGCTTGCCAGGCGCGCTTTTTTGCAGCTCCTTGGAGAGTTCATCTACCGTTTCGACACCGCGCTCTAATGCTCCACTTTGCGTTCCACCATCGAATGTTCTGATTTTTGCCAGTAGGTTGTCCCGGTATGAAGGAAGGTCCTGGACTAGCTGGAGAAACTGGGCGACCACCATGTAGACCAACACCGCCAACAATGCGAAAGCAACAAGTGTCGCCACCGTCACCGCTATCGGCCGGTTAAGACCCCAGCGTTCGAGCCGGCTGACCAGCGGCGTCAGCAGAAATGCGAGCATGACCGCCAGCGCTACCGGAATCAACACGTCCTGGCCAAAGTGCAAAACTGTGATGACCGCAATCAGTACAAATAGCGCTACCCCGGTCTGTGAATTCAAGGGCCTGACTGGCAGCATAAAAACTTCTCCACGTTGTATCAATCGCTAGCAAACGCTCGCGTGCAAATAATGATGACCGGTCACGCCGTTCGGGTCTCCATGATCAGCACGACTTACCCCACGCTATGATCTGTCGCCTCGACCACCGTCCGCGTGACATAAGAATGCCCCAATACTCTGGTGCTCCGTTCAATTTGAAGCGGGCGATCGTTGACCACATGTTTTTTGTGCGCAAGTTGGTGTGGCCGTTGCTGGATCTCGGCGACTACGTCTACCGAGCAATAGCCGGTAAGAGCAAATACCCACCACTAAGCGCCCGTCAGAAGGTGGGAGGCAGTTTGCTCGCATCCATTTCGCAGTTTGATGCCGTTGGTCGGGACTCCGTCCGCTTGCTCCGGGAGATTACCGGGCTTGAACCCTCACACGCTGTTCTGGACATCGGCTGCGGATGCGGACGCACCGCGATTCCCACGCTTGAGTTTCAAGATGCCTCAGGAAAGTTCTATGGTGGCGACGTCGACCGGCACATGATCCGATGGTGTCAGCGAAACATCACGCCACGGCATTCCAGTTCGACGTTTTTCCACATTGACGTTTTCAATAGCTTTTATAACCCTGACCTCACAACACAGGCGAAGGACTATATTTTTCCAATCGCGGACAAAGCAGTGGACCGAGTCATTCTGGTGAGCGTATTTACTCACATGATGCAGCCGGACATTGAACAGTACCTTCGTGAAATCGCAAGGATGCTGAACGACGGCGGTATGGCGTTGATCAGCTTTTTTCTTCTCAATCCCCGAAGACTAGAGGGAAGTGTCGGTGCTGTTGTTCACGCGAAGTTTCCCTATCCGAAAGCACGTCACCGCCTGGCAAGCGAAAAGTACCCGGAGTTGGACATCGCATTTGATGAGGCACTCGTTCTGGAAATGGTGGACGACGCCGGGCTGAAGCTGCAGCAACCCATCTTGTGGGGCACATGGACCGGCGAGCGGGGGATTAGCGGACACGACTTCATCGTGGTGGAGCGGAAAATCTGAAACGTGACCATGAATTGGCTTGCTCAGGGGGCCAGTACGCCAATTTGTATTGTTCAGTTGCCCTTGCGCCACAAGAGATGGATCATAAGGCGTTGTCCTACAGGTCTTTCAGCCTGTGTGCTTGATGCTTACGCCAGTTCCATCGCTGGAACCGAACAACCTACAGGACCAACTATGAACCTACGAAGACACTTGCCGGCAATTCACAAGCTTAGTCTTGTGACTGTCGCCGCACTGGCGTGTTCGCCCGCCTTTTCGGCCGAACCCAACGGCTGGTACGCCGGTGCCAGCATTGGCACCACAAGCGGCGATTTCGACCGGGCTAACAACCTTACCCCCTTCACCGGCCCCGGCTATGGCGCGCTGACCTATCGCGAAAGCGACAGCAGCAACGGCTACAAGATCTATGGCGGCTACCGCATGAGCCGTAACTTTGCCCTGGAAGGTGGATATTTCAACCTCGGCAAATTTAACTACGACTACACCACGAGCCCCTTCGGCACGTTGGCAGGGTCGGTTAACCCACGTGGTCTCAACCTGGACCTGGTTGGCATCCTCCCGCTGGGTGACCGTTTCTCGGTCTTCGGCAAAGTAGGCGCCGCCTATATGGACGAGCGCACGCAGTTCTACCGCACGGGCGGCCCGCCTGTCACCGGTAATCACGGCGATCGTCATGTCCGTCCGAAGTTTGGCATTGGTGCGCAATACGCGTTCACCGAACGCCTCTCGGTTCGTGGAGAACTTGAGCGATATCGCTTCCACGACGCCGTGCGCAACAAGTCGCACGTCGACATGGCTTCGGTTGGTCTGGTGTACTACTTCGGCTCCGTGCCGCGTCCGGTTCCCGTTATGGCTCCGGCTCCGGCTCCGGTCTTTGTGGCGCCGCCGCCACCGCCGCCACCGCCACCGCGCGTGATGCCGCCACCACCGCCACCACCGCCACCACCACCACCGCCGCCTCCTCCTCCTCCGCCGCCGCCGCCAGAGCCGGCGCCGAAGCAGGGTCGTAACTAAGCGCCAGGCGCAGTGCACGGCGAAGATTGCATCTTCGCCGTGCTTTTTTTTGCGTGTAACACACGCACACGCTCACCGAACGCGGTTTAGACTCGGTGAAGGTCAGCCGTTCGGGCCTTGGATGAACGGCGCATGTTGCCAATGTTCAATGGGGTTGAAGGAAATGACGGGTTTTCCCACGCAGATTCGCAGGTTGCTGGTCCTCTTGACTTTGTGTTTAGGGGCAGGCGCGTTTGCGAATGACACCAGCCCGGATTTCAAGGTACCGGCTCCGGTAGATGCTCCGATCAGTCTGCAGCAGGGCCTTGATGAATCCCCGCGCAGGGCTGATTTCGGCCCTGCAACGCCCTCCAGCCAGGCCCAGGAAGTGGCGGACTGGGTCATGCAGTCGGCGGACCACAAAAACCTGCCATTCATGGTGATCGACAAGGTTCAGGCGCGAGTCTTTGTATTCCAGCCAGATGGCAAGCTGCGTGGCGCCACGCCCGCGCTGCTGGGGGTTGCGATCGGCGACCACACGCCGCCTGGCATTGGCCAGAAGAAGCTATCCGCCATCAAACCCGAAGAGCGCACCACGCCGGCAGGGCGCTTCATGGCGTCGCTTGCAAAAGACATTCATGGCATTGAAGTGTTGTGGGTCGATTACGAA
>JBKJKT010000068.1:0-10458 GCA_046597415.1 Ramlibacter sp. | reverse complement strand
CAACCGTGCCCCGGGCCGGCGCCCGCTGTCCTTTTGGGCAACAGGAGCCTCTCTACTCACTTATCCGGAGCAATCGGCGGTTGTTTAGCGTGCGGCAATCAGGGTTGATATTCAATGCAAAGTTCTAATGTAAAGGTCTGAGGCGGGTTTCGTGAGCCGCCTGCTTCGGGTTCATACGCAGGGGACTCCCGGGCCCGCGATGGGCTGTAGGGCTGTGGAGGTTCGGACTATTCGGCTGTCATGCCGTGGTCCTGGGTGACGTCATCGACAAGGCGAAGCTGGGCACCAAGGTCGGTGATACCTGCCGCAGGATCGGGATCAGTGATGCCACGTTGTACAAGTGGCGCCCAGGCCGGGCGGACGGAGCTGCTAGATATCGAAGGTGAGGGTCAGCGCAGGACCATCTGCAGGCAGGACGGCGGCTCGCAAAAGCCCCTGGGGGTGCCGCGCCGTGATGGAGGCCGTGCCCGTCATGGGGTGGGCGAAACCCGGCAGCGCACCCAATGACAGCTGCAAGGTCAGGGTGTGGGATACGCCGCCCAACGAACGGGTCGCGAGCGACTCCAGTGCATACGCGTCGCTCGGAATCAGGTTGGGGTCCATCGGAACTAATGTAACAACCAGCTTCCGGATGGCAAGCGCTGCAACCCGCTGACGGTGCTGAAACCCGCGTGGCGTCCAGTTTGTCACGGCATTTCCTTGAAAATGCCAGGAGCGGCCCTAAATGCCGCCACGCACGTTTATCTCATGGGCCGACGGCCCCCTTGAATGCCATGACCCAAAAACAGACTCTTTCGTTTCAGGCCGAAGTGGCGCAATTGCTCCACCTGGTCACCCATTCGCTCTACTCCAACAAGGAAATCTTCCTGCGCGAGCTCATTTCCAACGCATCGGATGCCTGCGACAAGCTCAGGTTCGAGGCTCTCAACAACAATGCACTTTACGAAGACCAGCCGGGCCTCGAAGTGCGCGTGAGCTTCGACAAGGACGCCAAAACGCTCACCATCGCAGACAACGGCATCGGCCTGTCGCAGCAGGAAGCCATCGACAACCTCGGAACCATTGCCAAGAGCGGCACGCGCGAGTTCATGGGACGCCTGTCAGGCGATCAGAAGGCCGATGCGCAGCTGATCGGCCAGTTCGGCGTCGGTTTCTATTCGGGCTTCATCGTCGCGGACCGGATCTCGGTGGAGTCGCGGCGCGCGGGCCTTCCAGTTGAAGAGGGCGTGCGCTGGGTCAGCGGCGGCGCCGGCGATTTCGAAGTCGAGACCATCACCCGCGAGCAGCGCGGCACCAGCGTGACCCTCCACCTGCGTGACGATGCGCTGGACTACCTTTCGAACTGGAAGCTCAAGTCCGTCATCTCCAAATATTCCGACCATATTTCCCTGCCCATTCTGATGCGCAAGGAAGAGTGGAAAGAAGGCGAAGACAGCAAGGGCGGCGAGATGGTGACCACCGACGAGTGGGAAACCGTCAACCAGGCCAGCGCCCTGTGGAGCCGCAGCAAGAAGGACATCACGTCCGAGCAGTACGCGGAGTTCTACAAGCAGATCAGCCACGACCAGCAGGCGCCCCTGGCGTGGGCACACAACCGGGTCGAAGGCTCGACCGAATACATCCAGCTGCTCTACGTGCCGGCGCACGCACCGTTCGACTTGTGGAATCGCGACAAGGCAGCGGGCGTCAAGCTGTACGTCAAGCGCGTGTTCATCATGGACGAAGCCGAAGCCCTGCTGCCGACCTACCTGCGTTTCGTGAAGGGCGTCATCGATTCGTCAGACCTGCCGCTCAATGTCAGCCGCGAGTTGCTGCAGGAAAGCCGCGACGTGAAGGCGATCCGCGACGGTTCGACCAAGCGCGTGCTGGGCATGCTCGAAGACATGGCCAGGGCCGAGACTGCCGAAGACGCGAGCGAAGAGGACAAGGGCAAGTACGCGAAGTTCTACGCTGAGTTCGGCGCGGTGCTCAAAGAAGGCCTGGGCGAAGACTTTGCCAACCATGAGCGCCTGGCGAAGCTGCTGCGCTTTGCCTCGACGACGGCCGATACGCCGACCGTTTCATTCGCCGACTACAAGTCGCGCATGAAAGAAGGCCAGGAAGCGATCTACTACATCACGGGTGAGACGCTGGCCGCCGCAAAAAACAGCCCACAGCTCGAGGTGTTCCGCAAGAAAGGCATTGAAGTTCTCCTGATGGCAGATCGTGTCGATGAGTGGGCGCTGTCTCACCTGCATGAGTTCGACGGCACGCCCCTGCAATCGGTGGCCAAGGGCGCGGTCGATCTCGGATCACTGCAGGATGAAGCCGAGAAGAAGGCCGCCGAGGAAGCGGCGGAGGTCTTCAAGCCGCTCCTGGAAAAGCTGAAGGAGGCGCTCAAGGAGAAGGCGCAGGACGTGCGCGTCACGTCTCGTCTGGTCGACTCACCCGCGTGCCTTGTAGCCAGCGATGGCGGCATGAGCACGCAACTCGCGCGGATGCTCAAGCAGGCCGGCCAGAAGGTGCCGGACATCCTGCCCGTGCTGGAGGTGAACGCGGATCACGCGCTCGTGAAGAAGCTTGAAGGCTCCGAACACTTCGACGATCTCGCGCACATCCTGTTCGACCAGGCGCTGCTGGCCGAAGGCGGATTGCCAGCCGATCCGGCGGCCTATGTGAAGCGGGTGAACGCGCTGCTCGTCTGAGCTACTCGACCTTGCCCATCTTCTTGACGACATCAGCCATGCGGCGCACGTCGGCCTGAACGTACTTCTCGAAGTCCGGCGTGTCCTGGTAGAGCACCGGACTGCCGGCGTTGAGGATCACTTCCTTGACCTTGGCGTCGTTCGCGGCAGCGCGGGCTGCAGCGCGCAGGCGTTGCGCGACAGGCTCCGGGGTGCCTGCGGGAATGAAGAGGCCCGACCACTGCGCGTACTCGGCGTTGTAGCCAGCGTCTTTCAGCGCGGGGACGTCGGGCAGTGCGTCCAGTTTTGCAGAACCCCAATGGCCCAGCACGCGCAGTTTGCCTGCCTTGACGTGCTGCAACACTGTCGCAGGCCCGGACGACACCGCTTCGATCTGCCCGCCCAGCAGGGCGACAACGGCAGGGCCGGCACCCGTGAACGGCACATGGGTCAATTTCACGCCTGCGTTCTGCGCCAGGATTTCCATGGGCACGTGCATCGTTCCGTAGTTGCCCGAAGAGCCATAGTTGATCGCGCCAGGCCGCTTCTTCGCGTCCTCGACGAAGTCCTTGACCGTCTTCCAGGGCGCATCGACGCGCACTGCCAGCACTGTGGGGTCAGCGGTGAATCGCGCGATCGGGCGCAAGGCGTTGAACGCATACATGGGTGACCGCCCCAGGATGGCATCGGCTTCCGGCAGTACGCTGTACGACGACAGCGCCATCAGCACCGTGTAGCCGTCGGCGGGTGCCTTGGCAGCAAGGCCCATCCCGATGCCGCCCCCCGCGCCGCCCTTGTTTTCGATGACCACCGGCTGGCCGAGGTCGCGCGACATCGCTTCGGCGACTGGCCGGGCGACCAGATCGGCCAGGCCACCCGGCGGGAACGGCACGATCATCGTGATCGGCTTGCTGGGGAATGAGGCCTGGGCAAACGCGGGCGCTGCAATGGCAACGCAAGCAGTGGCCAGGATGGCGGAAAAAATGGTGTTACGGCGTTGCATGATGAGTTGATCTCTTGAAGGGGTTTCAGGCGTAAAAAGCGCGAGTGTGCTCGTTAGCATGCTAAATTTGAAGTCCCATCGCGAGAGAGTTTTCCCCATGAGGATTGCAGCCTTCACCCATCAGGGCCAACCCGGCGCCGGCATTGTTTCGGCTGACGGGCTTTCCATCCAGCCGGTTGAGCTGGCCGACCATGAGAAACCTCTTGGCGCGCAGTCGCTGATTGAGCGTCTGTCGCGCGGTGAGGCTCTTGCGCCCTTGTCCGCAGCCATTCCACTGGATCAGGTGAAGCTCACTGCGCCGCTGCCAAGACCGCGCCGCAACATCTTTTGCGTAGGAAAGAACTACTACGCGCACGCCAGGGAGTTTGCCGGAAGCGGCTTTGACTCCAGCGCCCAGTCGGGTGGCGAGATTCCAGCCCATCCGATCATCTTTACCAAGGTGCCCGAGTGCGTGGTGGGCCCGGTCGATGAGATCGTTATCCCAAAGGGGGTCTCCGACGCGATCGACTATGAAGTCGAACTGGCGGTTGTGATTGGCAAGGGTGGCAAGGGCATCACCGCAGCCGATGCAATGGATCACGTCTGGGGCTACACGATCATCAACGACGTCACGGCGCGCGACTGGCAGGCGCGGCATCAGCAGTGGCACATGGGCAAGTCGTTCGACACCTTCTGCCCGATGGGCCCGTGGCTCGTGAGCAAGGACGAATGCGACGGAAATAAGGTGCAGGTGCGATGCTGGGTCAACGGCGAAATCCGCCAGGATGCGAATACGGCTGACCTCATCTTCAGCATTCCCTTCCTGATCGAAACCCTGTCGGCAGGCATCACGCTCTATCCGGGCGATGTGATCGCCACCGGTACGCCGGTTGGCGTGGGCATCGGCTTCAAGCCGCCGAAATACCTAGTCGTCGGCGACGTCGTGAAGATGGAAATCGAGGGCATTGGCACCATCGAAAACAGGCTGGTGTAACCATCACCCTGTTTCACTTGTAACGATGTGCGCGGTTCCCTGTTGGGCACAATGCGGCGCTATGGTTAAAAGCTCGTCTGTTTGGGTGGTGTCATTGCTTGCGATCGTGCTCGCCGGTTGCGGGGGCGCGGACGGCCCTGAACCAGACGGCTCACACGCCGCTCTGCCCTTGGCCAGCAAATCAGCTCCACGCGTCGGGCCCACGCCACCCGCACGGGCCGCGCCAGATGACGTATTGCCCCGCGCCGGGCGCGGACCGCTCGCCTCGGGCGATGGCGGCTTCACCGTTGATACCAGCAGCCGCGAACAGGTGCGGCTTTTCTACCAGACTGTCCACGCGTCCACCCAAGGCGTGCCCGCAGGCTGGACCGGCGACATCGCCACTTGCGCACCGGGCGACACCAGCGCGCAGCACAAGGCGGCCGTGTTGCGCAGGCTCAACTGGTATCGGGCCATGGCCGGCGTGCCGGCTTCCATCAGGTTCGACCCCGCACTCAACGCGAAGGCGCAAGAGACTGCGCTCTGGATGGCGCGCAATCAGAGGATCAGCCACTTTCCGCCTTCGGGGACGCCTTGCTTCAGCGAGACTGTCGCCGCGACGGCGGCCAAGTCTAACCTCGCTCTCGGCACGCTGGGCGTTGCGAGCCTCCATGCCTACATGGAAGATGCAGGCGAGTTCAACGGTGTTGTGGGACATCGCCGCTGGCTGCTTTATCCGCAGACCCAGATCATGGGCGTAGGAGATGTCGAAAACGGCTGGAACTACAACACGCTCTGGGTGCAGGACGCCAACCTCTGGGCACCCCGTCCCGCAACCCGGGACGGCTTCGTTGCCTGGCCGCCGAAGGGCTATGTGCCGTTCACCGAGGTGTACCCGCGATGGTCGCTCTCGTATCCAAACGCCAATTTCTCTGCGGCAACCGTCACCATGCTGGAGAACGGCGTGCCGATGGCCACGGTGAAGGAAACGGTGGGCAACGGCTATGGAGAAAACACGCTGGTGTGGCGACCTGCTGCGTATTCAGATGGCGCGCGCTGGACCAGGCCTGCCAGTGACACCACCTACACGATCACGATTGGCAATCTCACCGGCCCGGGCGTGCCCTCAAGCATCACCTATTCGACCACCGTGTTCGACCCGGATCAGCCTGGCGCGGGCGACGGACCGGTCACGCTGGCAGGCGCCGGCTCTGCTTACACAGGAGAGCCCTCTGCGATCAGTATCAGTGCGAGCCCCGGTGCGACTGCGTATGAGTGGCGCGCGATGACCAGCGCCCCGTTCTCGCTCAACGATGGCGCCGAGTCCGGGCCGGGCAACTTCACCTTCACGACCAGCCCTGGCTACGACCCAGTGGCCACCGACATCGGTGCGGGCAGTGCGAACTCTTTTCACCTCGCCCATGTCCAGCCTGTGGATCAGATCATGGTGCTCAACCAGCGCCTTGTCGCGGGGCCGGGCGCGCAGCTGCTGTTCGACAGCCGCTTGGGTGCTTCGGCGTCAACGCAGCATGCGCTTGTGGAGGTCTCTGTCGATGACGGTGTGTCATGGGCGATCGTGTACGACCAGGCGGGCTTGCAAGGCGGCGGTGGATCCGGCGAAAAAACATTCAGTGCGAAGACCATCTCGCTCGCCGCGTACGCGAACCGCGTGATCAAAGTGCGATTCCGCTACGCGGTGAGCAATGGAACCTACTACCCACAGTCGGGTGCAGGCGTGGGCTGGTACATCGACAATGTGCACGGAACAGGCCTGAGTACTGTCACGCCCGGCGCACCCACGGCAACCGCATCAGCGAGCTTTGCTTTCACACCGTCCACCGCAGGCACCGTGATGTTGCAGGCGCGTGCGGGCATGTACGGCTATTTTTCGCAGTGGGGTCTGGTCAAGACCGTCACGGCGACGGCCAATCCGATGGACTGCTTCTTCAACTGGGTTGAGGCGCAGTTTCCTGCGCTCGGTGCGGCAGCGGGCGCTGGCCGCGTCGATCCTTACTACTACCGCTATTACCCGGTCAACGGTGGCATCTACGTGGCGCACTATTCCATCAACGACCACGTGTATTACTCGGATGTCGGTGGTGTGCATGAGATCGGAACGCGTGCGAATGCACTGGGGATTTCGGGCTGCCCCCTTTAAACGTCACACCACCAGCGGTGCTTCGGCCATCGCCTCGATCTGCTCGTCGAGCATCTGCACCTGGCCCTGCCAGTAGTCGCTGGAGCCGAACCACGGAAAGTTGATCGGGAAAATCGGGTCGTCCCAGCGCCGCGCAAGCCATGCGCTGTAGTGAATGAGGCGAAGCGTGCGCAGCGGCTCGATGAGCGCCAGCTCCTGGCGATCGAACTCGCGGAACATCTCATAGCCATCCACCAGCGGCCCCAGTTGCTTTTGCCGCTGCGAACGCTCGCCCGAGAGCAACATCCAGAAATCCTGGACGGCCGGGCCCGTGCGAGCGTCGTCGAGATCAACGAAGTGCGGTCCCTGATCGGGCGTCCACAAAATATTGCCGGGGTGGCAATCGCCGTGCAAACGAAGACGCCGCATGCCCTTTCCGTCGGCGTCGCCCAGCGGCGTGTCAGCGATCATGCGCAGGGCTTCGTCGCACTTTTTCTCCCACGCCGACTGCACGTCCAGGGGAATCATGTGGTGTGCCGGCAGCCACTCGCGCGGTTCGCGCCCGAAGACTTCGATGTCGAGCGCAGGCCGGTGTTCAAACGGCCTCTTCGCACCAACGACGTGGATGCGTGCGAGGAAGCGGCCGATCCATTCAAGCACTTCTGCATCGTCCAGTTCGGGTGCGCGGCCGCCGCGTCGTGGGCTTACGCTGAATTCGAAGTCGCTGAAGTGATGCAGTGACTTGCCTTCGAGCACGAGTGGGCCTACTGCGGGAATTTCCGCCGCCATCAGCTCGGCGGCAAACGAGTGTTCTTCCAGGATTTGCGCCTCGCTCCAGCGTTCGGGGCGATAAAACTTGGCCACCACATCGTCGAGGCCCTCATGGGGATCGGCAAGTCGAACCTGGTACACACGGTTCTCGTAGGAGCTGAGCGACATGAGCCGCCCGTCACCGTGCAGGCCGACGCTGGCCAGTGCATCGAGCACGACATCAGGGGTGAGCACCTCGTAAGGATGTGAAGACATCCCCCGATTGTGGGTCACTGCGAAATTGCCGGTCGGCTACAGCGAAAGAATGTGCCCCTCTCGCGGATCACCTTTGCCTGCGAGCACAGCTGCATACGCCTGTTGCACAGCGGGTGCACCTGCATGGGTTCGAACTTTCAGCCAGGGCGTTGCGCCCGAAGTGGCTTTGTCGCTGAATGCGCGCCACGCGTGGACCAGACGCTTTCCCAGCTCGGCCGGGCCCCACTCTTCCTGACGCTTTTTTGCCTGGGCTGGGGCAAAGAAGAGCGTGGCTCGCGGCCCGGGCAAATCGCGGGCGCCGCCGAGCTTGTCAACGTGCGTTCCGCCTATCGAGCAGCTGTATTTCAGGTTTGCAAACCGCGAATGGATTTGCAGCCGAAGAGCGGCATTGCCTGCAAAGTCGGTGTAGACGCACGCGGCGTCCGCTGGTATCTGGTCGAACTCGTCGTAGACAAGCACGCGCGAATAGCAGCCGAGGCCTTCGCAAAATTGCCGGTTTGCCGGCGAGGTCAGCCCGACAACTTCAATGCCTGCTCGCTGCTTCAACATGAATGCCGTCCCGTAGGCCGTCTTGCTGGATGCGCTGGAGAGCAGCACCGTGCTTGCGCCGAAGAAGTCGTTGTCGGCGAGAAAGTCGTCGATGAGCCATGAGGTGATGAAGAGCGGGCGCAACAGGGATTGCGTATCTTCAGAGCCCGCGACATGAAACGGATCCGTGTTGCTGCGCAGGTACTGGTTGTAGAGCGGATGCAACTGTGCGCGGTGGGGCGCGGCGTCGTAGAAACCGCGGTCTGTGACGCGGTCTGGTTGCAACACGGCCATGTTCGACATCGGCCAGTAACCGTAGAGCTGCTCCCCCACGGCGACGCCCGGATGCAGCGACTGCACGACCGTGCCAAAGCCCCACACTGGAATGACGCCCCAACCCGCCTCGCCGGCAGGAAAAAACTCCCAGTAGTTCATCGCGTCACCGAAGGCGGCGTAGGTGATGTTGTTGGCGGTGAGCGCAAACGAGTCGATGTGAATGCGGATTTGCCCCTCGGCGAGCGGAAGGTCGTCGCGGGAGTCGATGCGGGTGCTCGTCAGGTCGTTCTGCTGAACGAAGAGTGTGGTCGGCCACGGTAGCGCAAATGGCTCGCCCGTTCAACATAGGTGCGCCGAGGTCGGCGCAAGGAACGCAAGGTCGCTCTGAACTCGATGATCAAGACCTGCGTAGGGCAGAGAAATCAATGCGGGCTGATACAACACTTTCAGCGCCGGATGGCTGGCGCATCAATTCAGGCGAACCTATTCCATGACCGTCAGTACCGCTTCCAGTTTCGTCAGGGCCCCGTCGGCCGAGACCCTTGTTCCAGCTCATGCGTCCGGTCAGCTGTCCGGTCAGATGGCCGAACTGCAACGTCCGCTGGAGATTTCCTTGCAGGCGTTCGAAAGTCTTTTTGCCAGAATGCCGCTGCCCCTTTCCGGGTCGCACACGCACAACCGTGAAGGCGCAGCGGTCGTGCTGTGGGACGGCACCACAAAGACGTTTCTGTTTGGCGAACCACCACCGGTCAACTGCACTGGCGAATTCGATGGCCAGTACACGAATGTCTCTATCGCGCATGTGAAGGCTCGATGTCCAGCGGACCGGCAGGATTGGGGGATTTATCCGGTCTATTCGTTCTCTGCCGATCCGGTCAGCTATTTGCAGGCACCGGATCTTGAGGTGCTGTCCGAGTTTTGCCGAAATTTGCAAGGATGGAACCCTGATACGGATGCGCCTACCTCCCTCAATACGAGCAATGTGCAGCAGCCGATCACTTTCAAGCTGTTCAACTTTTCGCAGACGTGTATTGGCGACGAACCCATGCCGGCGGGCCCGACCGTATCGCCCGCCCACAATTCAGATCGCACGGATGCCAATTGGGTGGCAGCGGAAAAGACGGTTACCACGCTGGCCGGTGTGGGCGTGCTCGTCGCGGCATGCATCAAGATCAAATCGTGTCTGGCTGTTCGACAGCAGGCACGAGTCGGTGACCGCTTGCCAGAACTGGAAATGCAAGCCACCCCGCCATTGCCCTCCGCGCAACTATCCTCGTGACCCGCTGGTGTCGCGCTTCCTTTTGGCGAAACCCCAAGACTTTTACGAGGTCGCGCGTTAGACTCGCGCCCCGTACGCCAATCAGATGAGGCCCTCACCATGAACCTGTTCCCCCAGGAAGCGTTGAACCCCGGCGTACGCAAGCGGGAAGTGTTCGGTTGGGCGATGTACGATTTCGCCAACTCAGGCTACACCACGGTGGTGATCACTGCCGTTTTTTCGGCGTACTTCGTGAGCGGGGTTGCGCAAAAGGCGGAGTGGGCAACCTTTGCATGGACGCTGGCCCTGAGCATCTCGCACTTCCTCGTGATGATCACCATGCCCAGCATCGGTGCATTCGTGGACTTGCGCGCTGCCAAGAAGCGCGTTCTGGCAATCGTCACCGTCGGCTGCGTGCTCGCGACGGCCGCGCTGGTTTGGGCACAGCCTGGCGCTGTGGTGCTGGCAATGTTCCTGATCATCGTGTCCAACACGTTTTACACGTATGGCGAGTCGCTTAATGCGGCGTTCCTGCCTGAACTGGCAAAGCCCAACTCACTGGGCAAAGTGAGCGGCTGGGGATGGAGTTTTGGCTACTTCGGCGGCATGCTCACG
>JBKJKT010000250.1:0-14971 GCA_046597415.1 Ramlibacter sp. | reverse complement strand
GTCCCGCAGCAACCGCCCAAGACATTGAGCGCCGGCAATGGCACGCGCAGCCTTCGGTAGCGTTCGCCTAAATCCGCTGGGTCACCGATGTCCAACTCGGTCGCAACATCCAGTTCGGCGTGACTGCGCGTTGACGCGTTCGCACGAATGCCTCGAATTCGACTAGTCCAGGCTCCGCCGTTGGCGAAGCACGCCTCGAAGTGGCTCGGATGAGCGCAGTTCACGGCAAAGTAGGCCGGCGCTGTATCGGCATCCACTTGCTCGATCGCTTCGCGCAACAGCTCGCCGCTGGGCAAGCGGCCATCAGTCTCAACCGTGAATGAAATTGCGACGGGCAACCCGACCGCCTTTGCGGATCGAGCGACGCCCATGGCCTCGGCGCTAGTGGTCATCGTCACTGCTGAAAGCATGTCGACGCCGCCTCTTTTCAGCGCCACGGCTTGCGGTAGGTGATATGCGGCTGCATCGGACGCGCTGCTCGGGCCATCGACCACATAGCCGTCGCCGCGCGGGCCGATGATGCCGCTCAGAACCACTGGGCCGCTCAACCGGGACCGCCATTCATCCCGCAGGACACTCACCAGACTTCCGGCGTCAATGTTGACTTGTTCAAGCGCCGACGCGTCATACCCGAGCAGGCGACCCCAGTCGGGGTTTGCCCGCCAGGTGGGCGTCTCCAGCACGAAGCCGGCGCCAGGGGTGCTCGCGCACAGTTCGAGATAGGGCGTGTAGTAGCGGCGCAGCCGCTGGCGCCCCGCCTCTTCCCGGAGCAGGACGAACGCCGCGAAGTGCGGCAAGTCCACTCCTTCCAGGTAGACAAGTGTCGTTTCGAGCCCGCCGTCGCTGAGAAACAGGCGACCGGCAAGTTGCGGAAGCGTTGCATCGACCATAGTGCACCTCCAGTCCCATTCACGACGCGAGCGATTGCCCCAGCCTGCGCCGTTGCGACGCCACCGTCGCCTGAGCAGGCGCTGGCGTGCATGCACGCCAGCAGATCCGGGCGCAGCTTGGCAAGCTTGTCGAGCGCATTCTCGCCGGTGCAGCGCTGCGTGAACAGATCCCCGCAAAAGATGAGAGCACAAAGCCGTCATGTCCCCTTCTGAATTTTCAGGGGCAGGCCATGTTCTTCCAGCGCAGCACCTGGGAGCGGCAGCGCTGCGCAGCGCAGCGCAGCGGGCAGTAAATGATCACCGCGGACTCGAGGTGCCGGCAGGCACCGAATCTTCCCGTCTACCCACCTGGTGCGCCCGCTCCAGGATGAATTCGATGAAGGTCGAGGCGGCGCGTGTGTGATGCCGGTTGGGCATGTAGAGCATGTACATCCTGGTTCCAAAGACACTCAGCCGCCATGTGTGGAGAGCAGTCACCACGTCGCCGCGTTCAACGTCCTGCCGCACGACGTAGTCGGGCACCATGCCGATGCCCAGCCCGGCCAGCAGGGCCTGACGCAGGAAAAGATAATTTTCGGAAATCAGGGTGGGCTGCACGGTGACCTCATGCCGCTCGCTTCCCCTGTAGGCCGTCACGCGAAGATGGCGGCTCACCAACCCGGACGCAAGCAGCGGCACAGTGCGCAGCGCGTCCAGATCGGCTGGCATGCCGTTCGCTTCGGCGTAGGCGCGTGAGGCACAGACCACGTAGTGCATCGCGCCCAGGTCACGAGCTACCAGATTCTGCGGCGGCTCCGACATGACACGCACCGCGATGTCCACTTCGTCGCGAATCAGGTCCTCCACGCGGTTTTCAAAGACCACGTCCAGCACGATGCCGGGATATAGCCGCTTGAAATCGAGAAGCCATTGCGACATCACGAGCTGGCCATAACCGCTTGGCACGCTCAACCGGACCCGGCCCTGCAGGCTCTGACCGAGCGTCGCGATCGACTCGCGCGCCGCGAGCAATTCGTTGCGAATGGTCTGGCCATGCTCGTACAGACGAAGGCCGATCTCCGTGGCCTCGACACGACGCGTGGTGCGGCGCATCAGCTGCTGGCCGATCGAGCGCTCCAGCTGGTTCAGGTGGTAGCTCACGTTGGCGCGTGTCATCTTCAGCCGCCGCGCGGCTTCGCTCAGGTTTCCGGCGTCAAGAATCTCGACAAGCAGGGTCAACGAGTTGATGTCCATTGTCATGGGTTCGGTCAAGCGCAAGGCACTGTCAAAGTTAACTTGACAGTCTGTCAATCGGCTATGGAATTGTCAAGAACGGCGCGACGACGAACAATCCCACCACACCAGAAAGAAATCACTGAAAACCCGATGAACATCGACACCAATTCCACCGCAGCGCCTGTCGCCTTCCGCCTGTCCGACGAAACCAAGGCGGCCCAGCCGCGACCGCTGGCATCGGCCGGCGTCGTGGGCGGCGGCACGATGGGCGCCGGCATTGCCGTGGCGATGCTCGACGCCGGCATGACGGTAACGATGGTGGAGCGCGACGAGGAGAGTCTCGCGCGCGGCCGCGCCAACATTGAGAAGGTCTACGACGGCCTCCTAGCCAAGGGCCGCATGAGCGCCGGGGCGAAGGCTGAGCTGATGGCGCGCTTCTCCGGCTCCACCGGCTACGAGGCGCTGGGCCAGGCCGATGTGGTGGTCGAAGCCGTGTTCGAGGACATGACCGTCAAGAAGGCCGTCTTTGCCCAGCTCGACCGTGTGTGCAAACCCGGCGCCCTACTGGCCACCAACACCTCATACCTCGACATCGGCGAGATCGCGGCCAGCATCTCGCGGCCGCAGGACGTGCTGGGCCTGCACTTCTTCTCGCCGGCCCACATCATGAAGCTGCTGGAAATCGTGGTGCCGGCCAACGTGAGCCCCGATGCGGTCGCCACCGGCTTCGCGCTGGCCACGAAGCTGCAAAAGGTGCCGGTGCGTGCCGGCGTGTGCGACGGCTTCATCGGCAACCGCATCCTCGCGGTCTATCGGCAGGCGGCGGACTACATGCTGGAAGACGGCGCCTCGCCTTACCAGATCGACGAGGCGGTGCGCGAGTTCGGCTACCCGATGGGGCCGTACCAGGTGAGCGACCTGGCCGGCGGCGACATCGGCTGGGCGACCCGCAAGCGCCGCGCCGCCACCCGCGATCCGCGCGCCCGTTACGTGCAGATCGCCGACCGGATCTGCGAGCGCGGCTGGTTCGGCCAGAAGACCGGGCGCGGCTGGTATCTCTATGCCAACGGCTCGCGCAGCGGCACGCCCGACCCTGAGGTGATCGCCATCATCGAAGCCGAGCGCCGCAAGGCTGGCATCACGCCGCGCAGCTTCAGCAACGAGGAGATCGTGCGCCGCTATCTGGCCGCGATGATCAACGAAGGCGCCAATGTCGTGCAGGAGGGCATCGCGCAGCAACCGCTCGACGTCGACATCACCTTCGTCGCCGGCTACGGCTTCCCGCGCCACCGGGGCGGCCCGATGAAATACGCCGACACGGTCGGCTTGCCCCAGGTGCTGGCCGACATCCGCGAGTTCGCAACGCAAGACCCGCTGTTCTGGCGACCGTCGCCGCTGCTGGTCGACCTGGCCCGGCGCGGCAAAAACTTTGAAAGCCTGAACAAAGTCGCCTAGTGTGATCAATCAACCGGCACGGCGCGCCTGCGTCGCGTGCGGCCACCCAACCCAAGAAAAGGAAGCCCGCCATGCGCGAAGCCGTCATCGTCTCTACCGCCCGGACCCCGCTCACCAAAGCGCACCGGGGCGAATTCAACATCACCGCTGGCCCCACGCTGGCCGCGTTCGCCGTGCGGGCAGCCGTCGAGCGCTCGGGCGTGGACCCGTCGATGATCGAAGACGCCATCCTGGGCTGCGGCTATCCCGAGGGCACGACCGGACGCAACGTCGCCCGTCAGGCCATCGTGCGTGCCGGCCTGCCTACTAGCATCGCCGGCACCACCGTCAACCGCTTCTGCGCCTCCGGATTGCAGGCCATCGCGATGGCCGCAGGGCGCATCGTGGCCGAAGGCGTGCCCGCCATGATCGCCGGCGGGGTCGAGAGCATCTCGCACATCCGCAGCCGGGACGACGGCAACAGCGGCATGGATCCGTGGATCGTCCAGCACAAGCCCGAGCTGTACCTGTCCATGATCGAGACGGCCGACATCGTTGCGGCGCGCTACGGCATCGGCCGTGAAGCGCAGGACCGCTTCTCCGCCGAGAGCCAGCGCAAGACCGAGGCGGCACAGGTGGCGGGGCGCTTCAGCGACGAAATCGTGTCGGTGACCACCACCATGGCGGTGACGGACAAGGAGACGAAAGCGGTGACGCAACGCAGCGCAACGGTCGATGCCGACACCTGCAACCGGCGCGGCACCACCTACGAGGCCCTGGCGAAGCTGGAGCCGGTGAACGGCGCCGGCAAGTTCGTCACCGCCGGCAACGCGTCGCAACTGTCCGACGGCGCGTCGGCCTGCGTGATGCTCGAGGCGCGCGAGGCCGAGCGCCTGGGCCTGAAGCCGCTGGGCGCCTTCCGCGGCCTGGCGGTGGCCGGCTGCGAGCCCGACGAGATGGGCATCGGCCCGGTCTTCGCGGTGCCGAAGCTGCTGGCGCGCCATGGCCTGACGGTCGATGACATCGGCCTGTGGGAACTCAATGAAGCCTTTGCGTCGCAAGCCATCTACTGCCAGCAGCGCCTGGGCATTCCGGACGAGCGGCTGAACGTGAACGGCGGCGCGATCTCGATCGGCCATCCGTTCGGCATGACGGGCGCGCGGCTCGCCGGCCATGTGCTGATCGAGGGCCGGCGCCGCAGGGTGAAGTACGCCGTGGTAACGATGTGCATCGCCGGTGGCATGGGCGCCGCCGGCCTGTTCGAAGTCTATTGAGGAGCCCGAACATGGACCTGAACTTCACCCCCGAAGAAGAAGCGTTCCGCGCCGAGGTGCGGGCATTCCTGGCGGACGGGCTGCCGGCGCGGCTGGCCGAAAAGGTACGCACCGGGCAGCACATGGGCAAAGCCGATTTCGAGCAATGGCACGCCATCCTGAACCAACGCGGCTGGCTGGCCAACCATTGGCCCCAGCAGTACGGCGGCCCCGGCTGGAGCGCGGTGCAGAAGTTCATCTTCGAAAACGAGTGCGCGCTCGCGCATGCGCCGCGCGTCGTGCCGTTCGGCGTGAACATGCTGGGGCCCGTGCTCATCAAGTACGGCAACGAGGCGCAAAAGGAGCGCTGGCTGCCGCGCATCCTCGACGGCTCCGACTGGTGGTGCCAGGGTTATTCGGAGCCGGGCGCCGGCTCGGACCTCGCATCGGTCAAGACCACCGCCGTGCGCGGCAGCGATGCGCAGGGGGACCATTACATCGTCAACGGCCAGAAGACCTGGACCACGCTCGGCCAGCACGCCAACATGATCTTCTGCCTGGTGCGCACCCTGCGCGAGGCCAAGAAGCAGGAGGGAATCAGCTTCCTGCTGGTGGACATGAACTCGACCGGTGTCGAGGTGCGGCCCATCATCACGCTCGACGGCGAGCACGAGGTCAACGAGGTGTTCTTCACCGACGTGCGGGTGCCGGCGGAGAACCTGGTGGGCGAAGAGAACAAGGGCTGGACCTGCGCCAAGTACCTGCTGACCTACGAGCGCACCAACATCGCGGGCGTCGGGTTTTCGGTGGCCGCGTTCGAGCGGCTGAAGAAGGCGGCGGCGCAGTTGAAGAAGAACGGCCGTCCGCTCGCAGAGGACCCGGCCTTCGCGGCGCGGATGGCGCGCGTGGAGATCGAACTGGAGAACATGAAGACGACCAACCTGCGCGTCATCGCAGCGGTGGCCGGCGGCGGCGTGCCCGGCGCCGAGAGTTCGATGCTGAAAATTCGCGGCACGGAAATTCGCCAGGAGATCTCGTCGCTGCTGCGCCGGGCGATGGGCCCCTATGCGCAACCCTTTGTCGCCGAGGCGCTTGAGGAGGGTTTCGACGGCCCGCCTGTCGGGCCGTCCGAGGCGGCCAGCGCGGCCGTGCAGTACTTCAACAACCGCAAGCTGTCGATCTTCGGCGGCTCCAACGAAATCCAGAGGAACATCATCTCCAAGATGATCCTCGGGCTGTGAAGAGGAACCCACCATGAACTTCCAGCACACCGAAGACCGACGCATGCTGTCCGACAGCCTGAACCGCTTCGTCGCCGAACAATACGTCTTCGAAACGCGCGACCGGATCGCCGGCTCGGCCCAAGGCTACAGCCCGGAGCTGTGGCGCCAGTTTGCCGAAATCGGCGTGATCGGCGCGCTGTTCAGCGAGGCTGATGGCGGCTTTGCCGGCGGCGGCTTCGACATCGCCGTGGTCTTCGAGGCCCTGGGCCGCGGCCTGGTCGTCGAACCCTTCCTTCCTGCCGTCCTCGCCGGCAGCGCCATCGAACATGTGGGAAGTCCGGCGCAGAAAGCCCTGCTGGCCGAACTCATCGATGGCACGCGGGTCGCTGCTTTCGCCCATGGCGAGCCGCAGGCGCACCACGAACTCACGCGTGTCCAGACCCGCGCCCGGCGCGAAGGCGCGCAATGGGTGCTCGACGGCGTCAAGGCGGTGGTGCAGCACGGCGAGCAGGCGGATGTCTTCGTGGTGTCGGCCCGCACCGCCGGCGCAGTGGACGAGGAGGCCGGCATCTCGCTGTTCCTCGTCCCCGCCGCGACGCCCGGTCTCTCGCTGCGCGGCTATCCCAACATCGATGGCGGGCGCGCGGCCGAACTCACGCTCGCCGGCGTCACGCTCGGCGCCGATGCGCTGCTCGGTGCCCAGGGCGCGGGGGCTGCGACGATCGAACACAGCGTCGGCAAGGGCGTGCTCGCACTGTGCGCCGAAGCGGTGGGCGCGATGGATGTCGCCAAGGACGCCACGCTCGACTACCTGCGCACCCGCAAGCAGTTCGGCGTGCCCATCGGCAGCTTCCAGGCGCTGCAGCATCGCATGGCCGACCTGCTGGTGGAGATCGAGCAGGCCCGCTCGGCCGTGATCAATGCCGCCGCCGCGCTGGACGCCGACCGCGTGACGCGCGAGCGTGCGTTGTCGGCGGCCAAGGTCACCATCGGCCGCGTCGGCACGCGGGTGGCCGAGGAATGCGTCCAGCTGCACGGCGGCATCGGCATGACCTGGGAGCTGCCGCTCGCCCACTACGCCAAGCGGCTGGTCATGATCGACCACCAGCTCGGTGACGAAGACCACCACCTGGCACGCTTCATCGCGCTGGGCCGGGCGAACTGAAAGGAACATCATGAAGGTATTGGTCCCGGTCAAGCGCGTCGTCGACTACAACGTGAAGGTGCGCGTGAAGTCCGACGGCACGGGCATCGACATCGCGAATGTCAAGATGAGCATGAACCCCTTCGACGAAATCGCCATCGAGGAAGCGGTCCGCCTGAAGGAGAAGGGCATCGTCACCGAAGTGGTGGCGGTCTCGTGCGGTGTTGCCCAGTGCCAGGAGACGCTGCGCACCGCGATGGCCATCGGTGCCGACCGCGCCATCCTCGTCGAGACCGGCGAGGAGCTGCAGCCGCTCGCGGTCGCCAAGTTGCTCAAGGCGCTGGTCGACAGGGAGCAGCCGCAACTGGTCATCCTGGGCAAGCAGGCAATCGACGACGACTGCAACCAGACCGGCCAGATGCTGGCGGCGCTGGCCGGCCTGCCGCAGGCCACCTTCGCCAGCAAGGTAGAGGTTGCCGAAGGCGCGGTCACCGTGACGCGCGAAGTCGACGGCGGCCTGGAGACGCTGAACCTCAAGCTGCCCGCGGTGATCACGACCGACCTGCGCCTGAACGAGCCGCGCTACGTGACGCTGCCCAACATCATGAAGGCGAAGAAAAAGCCGCTGGAAACAATCAAGCCCGCCGACCTCGGCGTGGACGTCACGCCGCGCCTGAAGACGCTCAAGGTGCGCGAGCCCGCCGGGCGCAGTGCCGGCATCAGGGTTCCCGATGTCGCCACGCTGGTGACCAAGCTCAAGACCGAAGCGAAGGTGATCTGATGCCTGTACTCGTCATTGCCGAACACGAACACGCCCTGCTCAAGGGCGCGACCTTCAACACCGTAGCCGCAGCGCGCCAATGCGGCGGCGACGTGCACGTGGTGGTGGCCGGCCACAACGCCGGCGAGGCGGCCGCACGGGCCGCGCAGATCGAAGGCGTGGCCAAGGTGCTGCACGCCGATGCGCCGCAGCTCGAAGAGCAGCTGGCCGAGAACGTCGCAGCCCAGGTGCTGGCGATCGCGAACGACTACAGCCACATCCTGTTCGCGGCCACGGCGCACGGCAAGAACGTCGCGCCGCGCGTGGCCGCGTCGCTGGACGTGGCGCAGGTCAGCGACATCGTCAAAGTCGTCGCCCCCGACACCTTCGAGCGCCCGATCTACGCCGGCAACGCGATCGCAACGGTGCAGAGCGCCGACCGGGTCAAGGTCCTCACGGTCCGCACGACCGGCTTCGATCCCGCCGCCGCGCAAGGCGGCAGCGCACCCGTCGAGGTGCTGGCTCCCGTGGCCGACAGCGGCCTGTCGACCTTCGTCGGCCGCGAGGTCACCAGGAGCGACCGGCCCGAGCTGACCGCGGCAAAGATCATCGTGAGCGGCGGCCGCGCCATGGGCAGCAACGACAAGTTCAACGAAGTGCTGACGCCGCTGGCGGACAAGCTCAACGCCGCGCTGGGCGCGAGCCGCGCCGCGGTTGACGCGGGCTACGCACCAAACGACTGGCAGGTCGGCCAGACCGGCAAGATCGTCGCGCCGCAGCTCTACATCGCCTGCGGCATCAGCGGCGCGATACAGCACCTGGCCGGAATGAAGGATTCGAAGGTCATCGTCGCGATCAACAAGGACCCGGAGGCGCCGATCTTCAGCATCGCCGACTACGGCCTCGAGGCCGACCTGTTCACCGCCGTCCCGGACCTGGTGCAAGCGCTCTGACGCCGCGCACGTTTCGCCCCGATAAAAACCAACCCACGGAGACACGCAATGACTTCCACTCCCGCTTCGAAAGCGCACTTCCACTGGGACGACCCGTTCCTGCTGGATGCCCAGCTCACCGACGACGAGCGCATGGTGCGCGACGCCGCCAGTGCGTACTGCCAGGACCGGCTCGCGCCGCGTGTGGTCCAGGCGTTTCGCAACCACACCACCGACCCTGCGATCTTTCGCGAGATGGGCGAGCTCGGCCTGCTCGGCCCGACCATTCCCGAGCAGTACGGCGGCCCGGGTCTCGGCTACGTCAGCTACGGCCTGATCGCACGCGAGGTCGAACGCGTCGATTCCGGCTACCGCTCGATGATGAGCGTGCAATCGTCGCTCGTCATGGTGCCGATCTTCGAGTTCGGCAATGAGGAGACGAAACAAAAATACCTCCCCAAGCTGGCGACCGGCGAGTGGATCGGCTGCTTCGGCCTGACCGAACCCGACCACGGCTCCGACCCCGGCAGCATGGTGACGCGCGCGCGCAAGGTGGCGGGCGGCTACAGCCTCACGGGCAACAAGATGTGGATCAGCAACTCGCCGATCGCCGACGTGTTCGTCATCTGGGCCAAGGACGACGAGGGCCAGATCCGCGGCTTCGTGCTCGACAAGGGCGCCAAGGGCCTGTCGGCGCCGGTGATCGAGGGCAAGGTCGGCCTGTGCGCCAGCATCACAGGCGAGGTGGTGATGGATAACGTGTTTTGTCCCGAGGAGAACGCCTTCCCGGAAGTGCGCGGCCTGAAGGGCCCCTTCACCTGCCTCAACAGCGCGCGCTACGGCATCTCGTGGGGCGCGCTCGGCGCGGCCGAGGACTGCTACCAGCGGTCGCGCCAGTACGTGCTCGACCGCAAGCAGTTCGGCCGGCCGCTCGCGGCCAACCAGCTGGTGCAAAAGAAGCTGGCCGACATGCTGACCGAGATCACGCTGGGCCTGCAGGGCTGCCTGCGGCTCGGGCGCATGCGCGAGGAAGGCACCGCTGCAGTGGAGCTCACCTCCATCGTCAAGCGCAACTCGTGCGGCAAGTCGCTCGACATCGCCCGCCTGGCGCGCGACATGATGGGCGGCAACGGCATCTCCGACGAGTTCGGCGTCGCGCGTCACCTGGTGAACCTGGAGGTCGTGAACACCTACGAGGGAACGCACGATGTGCATGCGCTGATTCTGGGCCGTGCGATCACTGGCATCGCAGCCTTTTCCAACTGACGGACCCCGGCCCGCCTCGATCACAACCGTGCAAGGAACGAACAATGAGCGTAAAAAATCTCTTCAACCTCGACGGCCAGGTGGCGCTGGTCACGGGTGGCTCGCGCGGCCTGGGCCTGCAGATGGCAACGGCGCTGGGCGAGATGGGCTGCCGCGTGGCGATCACCGCACGCAAGGCCGACGAGCTGGCACAGGCCCGAGCCGGGCTGGCGGCCCGCGGCATTGAGGTGCTCACGGTCCAGGGCGACCTGCAGCAGCTCGACAGCATTCCGGCAATGGTGGACGAGGTCGTGAGTGGCCTCGGCCCGATCGACATCCTGGTCAACAACGCCGGCGCCACGTGGGGCGCGCCGGCCGAGGAGTATCCCGACGCGGCCTGGCACAAAGTGATGAACCTCAACGTCAATGCGCCGTTCTTCATGGCGCGCGCGGTCGGCCGGCTCTGCATGATCCCGCGCCGCAAAGGCAAGATCATCAATGTCGCATCGGTGGCGGGCCTGAAGGGAATGGCCCCGGGCGTCCACACGATCGCCTACAACACTTCGAAGGCCGCGGCCATCAACTTCACCCGAGCGCTGGCCAGCGAATGGGGACGCTACAACATCAACGTCAACGCCCTGTGCCCCGGATTCTTCCCCTCGAAGATGTCGGCCGGCCTGCTGGAGACGATCGGCGAGCAAGTGATCGCCCGCACGCCGATGCAGCGCCTGGGCGGCGACGAGGATCTGATGGGCCCGGTGGTCTTCCTCGCCAGCGAAGCCTCGCGCCACATCACGGGCCAGTTCCTGGCGGTGGACGGCGGCTCGTGCGCACTGTGACCCGGGGACGCGACATGGACGCCGATGCGCAATCGCAATTCAGCGGCACCCGCCCGGTGGCGCCGCAGCATGCGTTCGATGTCGCGAAGCTCGCCGCCTTCATGCGCGAGCGCGTGCACGGGTTCGAAGGCGACCTGGCCGTGGAACAGTTCAAGGGTGGCCAGAGCAACCCGACGTTCCTGCTCACGGCCGGTGGACATCGCTACGTGATGCGGCGCAAGCCGCCCGGTGTCCTGTTGCCTTCCGCGCATGCGGTCGAGCGCGAGTTCCGCGTCATCGAGGCGCTTGGCGCCTCCGAGGTGCCGGTCGCGCGGGCCCGCGCCCTGTGCGAAGACCCCACGGTGATCGGAACGGCTTTCTACGTGATGGACTGCGTCGACGGCCGCATCCTCTGGGACCCGTCGCTGCCCGGCATGGGTGGCGCCGAACGCGCCGCGCACTACGATGAGATGAACCGCGTGATCGCGGCTTTGCACCGCATCGATCCGGCTGCCGTCGGCCTGACCGACTACGGCAAGCCGGGCCACTACATCGAGCGCCAGGTGGCGCGCTGGACGCGCCAGTACCGCGCTTCGGAGACCGAGCGCATCGAAGCGGCCGACGCCCTGATCGACTGGCTGCCGCGCCACGTGCCGCCTGCCGGGCGGGTGCGCATCGTGCACGGCGACTACCGGCTCGACAACGTGATCTTCCATCCTTCCGAGCCGCGCATCCTCGCGGTGCTCGACTGGGAGCTGTCCACGCTGGGCGACCCGCTGGCGGACTTCGCCTACCACTGCATGCGATGGCACCTGCCGCCGCCGCAGGGCCTGGCGGGCGCCGACCTCGGCGCGCTCGGCATCCCCTGCGAGGCGGAGTACCTGCGCCGTTATCTCGAGCGCGTCGGCGCCGCGCGCGAGCCGGGCGCAGACGAGTGGACCTTCTACCTCGCCTTCAACATGTTCCGCCTTGTCGGCATCCTGCAGGGCGTGGCGGCGCGCGCGCTGCAGGGCAACGCGTCGAGCGCACAAGCGGTTGAAACCGGAAAACGCGCGCGGCCCCTGGCCGAGCAGGCCTGGGCGCTGGCGCAAAGCATTGGAAAGAGCTAAGCACATGAACTTCGAACATTCCCCAAAGGTCGACTGGGCGATGCAGCTGCACGGCGGGGGCTCGGTCAGCGACGACTTCGGGCTTGCGCGGGCCTACGCCAGCACGCGCACCCTGCGCTTCGCCGACGGTCCCGACGAAGTCCACCGCAATGCGATCGCCAAGGTGGAACTCGCGCGTTACGCCCAGGCACGGTGAGTCCTGCCATGACCGAAGCCCATCAACCGCATTTCAGGCACTGGCCGCCGCTCGCGCCCCGCCACCTGACGCTGCCCCAGACCAACGTCTTCCACAACGCCGAGGTGTCGGCTGCCCGTTATCCGGACAAGCCGTTCATCGTTTTCTACGACACGACCGTGAGCTTCGCCGAGTTCAGGGACGAAGCCGAGCGCATCGCCGGCTTCCTGCAGCACGAGTGCGGCGTGCAGGCCGGCGACCGTGTGCTGCTGTACATGCAGAACAGCCCGCAATGGGTGCTGGCTTTCTACGGCATCCTGCGCGCCAACGCGGTGGTGGTGCCGGTCAACCCGATGAACCTGACCGACGAGCTACGCCACTACGTCGACGACTGCCGGGCCACGACGGCGTTCGTGGCCCAGGAACTGCTGCCGCAGATGCAGCCCCTGCTGCGCCAGGAGGGCGGCGAGGGCCTGCGCCACCTCGTCGTGGCCACCTACAGTGACTACCTCAAGCGGTCAACCGACCTGCGCGTGCCCGATTTCGTCGCCGCCGCGCGCGACGTCCCGCGCGCGCCCGGCGTGGTGCCGTGGGGCCAGGCACTCGCCCGCGGCCTGCGGCCCGGGCCGCTCACGGCCGGGCCCGACGACGCCTGCGTCATGCCCTACACCTCGGGCACCACCGGTGCGCCCAAAGGCTGCGTGCACACCCACCGCAGCGTGATGAGCACGCTGGTGGGCGGCACGACCTGGTTCTCCCGCACGCAGGACGCGGTCTTCCTCTCGTCGCTGCCGTTCTTTCACGTGACCGGCCTGTCGGGCAGCATGAACGGGCCGCTGTACGTGGGCGGCACCATCGTCGTGCTGCCGCGCTGGGACCGCGAGGCCGCCGCCGTTTGCATCCAGCGTTACGGCGTGACCACGTGGCAGACGATCACCGCGATGCTGGTCGATTTCCTGGCCCAGCCCACGCTGGCGGAATATGACCTGTCCAGCCTGCAGGTCATCCGCGGCGGCGGCGCCGCCATGCCCGAAACGGTGGCACGACGGCTCGAGAATCTGGTCGGGCTGGCGTATGTCGAAGGCTACGGCATGTCCGAGACGATGGCCGCCACCCACATCAACCCGCCGCACCGGCCCAAGCCACAGTGCCTGGGCATTCCGGTGTTCGACGTCGACGCACGCATCGTCGACCCCGATACGCTGCGCGAACTGCCGCCCGGCGAGAGCGGCGAGATCGTGGTCCACGGCCCGCAGGTGATGCGGGGCTACTGGAACAACCCCGAGGCCACTGCGGCCACCTTCATCGAAATCGATGGCAAGCGCTTCCTGCGCACCGGCGACCTCGCATACGTCGACGAGGACGGCTACTTCTTCATGACCGACCGGCTCAAGCGGATGATCAACGCGTCCGGCTACAAGGTCTGGCCCGCGGAGGTCGAGGCGCTGATGTACCGCCATCCCGCGATTCAGGAAGCCTGCGTCATCGCAGCAGCCGACGCGCGGCGCGGCGAGACGGTCAAGGCGCTGGTGGTGCTCAAGCCCGGACACGAGGCCACCGAGCAGCAGATCATCGATTGGTCGCATGAGCACATGGCAGCATACAAGAGCCCGCGCATCGTGCAGATCGTGCCGTCGCTGCCCCGTTCGGGCTCGGGCAAGGTCCTGTGGAGAGAGCTGCAGGAGCGCGAGAACATACAGGCCTCATCCCAGTCGATTTCACGAACCACGGCGGCATCCCCGCCTTTAGCAACCGATGGCCCGATGCGGCCGCAAGGAAAAGGAGACTCTCGATGAAAACCACCCCCTCACGCCGAATGCTGCTGATCAGCTGCTGCGCCGCGGCGCTGCTGTCGCCGCTGGGCGCAAGCGCCCAGGGTTACCCGAACAGGCCGATCACGCTGATCGTGCCCTGGCCCGCAGGCGGCTCGACCGACCGTCACTTGCGCGTGCTGGCCGGCATCGCGGCCAAGCACCTCGGCCAGAACATCGTCATCGAGAACAAGCCCGGCGGCGGCGGCACGCTCGGCCCCGGGACGATGGCGCTCACGGCCAAGCCCGACGGTTACACCATCGCGCAGTACCCGCTCGGCATGCTGCGCATCCCGCACATGCAGAAGGTGCAGTGGGACCCGTTGAAGGACTTCACGTTCATCACCGGCGTCTCGGGCTACACCTTCGGCTTCACGGTTCGCGCCGACTCGCCGTACAAGACGTTCAACGACTACCTCGAGGCGGCGCGCAAGACCCCCGGCAAGATCGACTACGGCTCGACCGGCGCCGGCAGTTCGCCGCACCTGCTGATGGAGGAGGTCGCGAGCAACGCGAAGGTCCAGCTCAACCACATCCCGTTCAAAGGCAACGCCGACCTGCAGGCGGCGGTGCTCGGCGGCCATGTGATGGCGCAGAGCGATGCGACCGGCTGGGACAAGTTCGTCGAAGCCGGCCAGATGCGGCTGCTCGTGACCTTCGGCGAGAAGCGCACCAGGCGCTGGCCCAACGTGCCGACCGCCAAGGAGCTGGGCTATGGTGTCGTGTCGCAATCGCCGTACGGCCTCGTCGGCCCGAAAGGCATGGACCCGGCCGTCGTGAAGACGTTGCACGACGCGTTCAGGAAGGCGATGGACGACCCGAAGCACCTGGAGGTGCTCGAGCAGCTGAACCAGGACCTCTGGTACCGCAGTGGCGACGAGTACGCCAAGTGGGCGCGCGAGAACTATTCCAAGGACAAGGCGCTGATCGAGCGCCTCGGACTCGCAGCGAAGTGAGTTTGT
>JBKJKT010000100.1:0-3723 GCA_046597415.1 Ramlibacter sp. | reverse complement strand
TACGAAATCAAGGACCTGACGCCGCCCAAGGAAATCCTGCACGCCATGCAGGCACAGATCACCGCCGAACGCGAGAAGCGCGCGCTGATCGCCGCGTCCGAAGGCCGCCGGCAAGAGCAGATCAATATCGCCACCGGCGAGCGCGAGGCATTCATCGCGCGCTCCGAAGGCGAAAAGCAGGCGGCGATCAACTCGGCGCAAGGCGAAGCCGCAGCCATCACGGCTGTGGCCGACGCAACGGCCATGGCCATCGAGCGCATCGCAGTCGCCATCCGCAGTCCCGGCGGCGAACAGGCCGTACAGCTGAAAGTCGCTGAGCGCGCAGTCGATGCCTATAGCAAGGTCGCATCAGACGCAACCACAACACTCATCGTGCCAAGCAGCATGACCGAAGTTTCGGCACTCATCGGCTCCGCAATGAAGATGGTGCAAGGCACGCGCACCACGCCTTGAATAGTGGTGGGCAGTTGGGGCTCGTGATCAACAGTCGTCTGCAGGTCACCCAGCGACTTGCGGTGGGGTTTCGCTGGCAACCGGCGCTGGATCTCGCGCGGCTTGAGGCCTGGTTATCGGCTACCTTTTCCCTCTCGGCTGCAAGACATCATTCAGAGTCGGTGCAGTCGCACTGGCTCAACCTGGTTTTTCTGCTCGCCCGTGAGTTGATGCAGGCCGGACGCGTGCCGGTCTTCGACCTGCACCAGATCGCCACGATCGAGGCCGACCCGCAAGTGCAGGATCGTTGGGTCGCCACGCTCATCGTCCCTTCTGTCGAGTTGATGGCCCCGGACGCCTGGCGTCACGCCGTCGATGCCGCGGCAGCGGCCTGTCTGAAGGCTGCACGATCAACTTCAGATGAGCCCGTGGACCTGGCCGAGCTCGACCAGCAGGTGGTGCTGGCGCTGCAAAAGATCATCCCCGGCGGCAAATCAACCATCCCGGTCTTGCGCGCTGCACACATGCTGGGCATACCGTTCATCCATCTGGGCCTGGGTGCCTACCAGCTGGGCTGGGGGTCCAGAGCACGGCGAATCTCGCGGGGGTCCAGCGCAGCGGATTCCGCCATCGGGTCGCGGCTTTCCGCCAGCAAGGCATCTACGGCTGCTTTGTTGCGGATGGCGGGCCTGCCAGCACCCGAGCATTCGGTTGCTCGCAGCGTGGCGCAGGCCCAGACCGCCGCGGGCTCGCTGGGTTGGCCCGTGGTTGTCAAACCGGCTGACCGGGAACGTGGTGAGGGCGTGATGGTGGATGTGGATAGCGACGACAAGCTTCAGGCGGCGTTCGTGGCCGCGCTGGCCCTCTCACGTGCGCGTCAGGTGCTGGTCGAGAGGCAGGTCGCGGGCGTCTGTCATCGCATATTCGTCGCGGGCGGAGAAGTCCTCTATGCCGTGAAGCGGCTGCCCATGTCGGTGCGTGGCGACGGCGTGCACACGTTCGCGCAACTGGTGAGGCAGGAGCTTGACCACCAACGAGTCAAGGCGCCCTGGCGCCGCTCGGAGATCCGCGACATCGACGACGCGGCCCGTGCGGCACTTGCCCGTGAAGGCCTGAGCCCATCCTCCGTCCTTGCAGACGGTGCGTTTGCACCGCTTCGCCGCCTCGAATCGACCGCTGATGGCGGAGTCGATGAAGACGTCAGCGCACTTGTTCATCCGGGTAACCGCCTGATCGCGATTCAGGCTGCGCGCCTCTTTGGCCTGGACATGGCGGGTATCGATCTGATCACGGCCGACATCTCGCGACCCTGGTTCGAGACGGGCGCCATCATCAATGAAGTGAATTTCTCTCCGGTATTGGGGGGCGGTGAGATATCGCGCGGGTATCTCCCGGGGTTTCTTCGCCGGTTTGTGGACGGTGATGGGCGCATCCCCATCGAAGTGTTTGCCGGGGGCGAACCGGCTTTCCAGTCGGCCGTTGCAGCAAGCAGGAAGCGTGCAGAAAGCGGCGAGCGCTGCTGGGTCACATCCGCCAACCGCACGCTGGATGACACGGGGCAAGACGTGCATCTCGCGCTTAACGGCCTCGACCGGCGCATCCGCGCACTCTTGCTGGACTGGCGTGTCGATTCATTGGCACTGGTGGTGCAAGACGACGAGCTTCTGGCGACCGGGCTACAGATGGCCGGAGTGGGGCTGCCCGTCGTTATTGATGAAAAGCCTTGATCCGCAGTGGAGAGCGGGACGCCTCGCGCTACCTGACCAGCAGGACAGAAATATCGCCATCCGGCGTCAGGCACGAAATCCCTCAAAATGTCAGCACTACAACAAGGAGGGGCAGCCTCGATGCGCGGCAACGAGATCGTATTGCGTCATTCGCAGCGCGCCGGCCCCTATCGCCACCGGCTCCCTTACCTTTCGCCTCTCTTCGCCGAGCTGGGCCGACGGCTGCCGGCGGGACCGGGCGCCGTGCTCCTGGACTTGTGCTGCGGCACAGGCGAGCTCGCCGCCGGATTCGCCTCTGCCGGTGCGCGGGTGACGGGCCTCGAGGCCGCCCCGGGCATGCTCGCGGCGGCCCGCCAGGTACCGGGCGCCGAGTACCTGCTGCATGACGTCAATGGCCCCAGCTCACCCAGTGCGTTGTCCGGGCACCGCTTCGACCACATCGTGATCGGGCGGGCCGTACCCTACATCACCGACGGCGCATTGCGCCTGTACGTTCACGAGCATCTGCGTGCCGACGGCAGTGTCGTCGTCTGCGGCAGTGGCCTCGACCCTCGCGTGCCATGGGCAGCCGACTTCGCGCGCTTGCGCGGCGCCTACGCCCCCGTGCGCGGGGACTTCATCGGGGCTCGCAAACTCTCAGAATGCGGCTTCACCTGTTGCGACAAGGTGGTCGCGCAAGCCCGCATGTCCTGCGACACAAATTTTCTGCTGCGCCACGCACTGTCTTTCGCGCTCAGCCACGACGCGATTGCGGCCGACCTCGGCACCTTCAGCTCGCGCCTGAACGAGCTGGCCCGGCCGTACCTGCGCGAGGGCCAACTGCACGGTCGCGTGATGAGCTGGGCCCTGGTTTACCGCGCGGTGGAGGCCACGCCGGCCGCGCAGGAGAAGGCAGCCTCGTTGCTAAACCTGGGGCCCTATCCGCTCTGAGAGCGCATCGTTGTTGCCAACGGCGCAAAACACAAACTTGGCCAGCAGCAAACGCCAGCGTCATGGGGTGCAGGCGATGAGAGGCGCAAGCTCCAGGGCAAGCGTTACTTGACCAGCAGGACAGGAATGTCTGAATCCTGAACCACCCGCTGCGCGACGCTTCCCAGGACGACCCGTCCGAGCACGCCATGTCCGTGCGTGCCCATGACGATCAGGTGTGCCTTCTCGCGCGTGGCGGCCGCCAGCAATTCCTTCGTTGGCGCGCCCACGACAGTGGCGATGCGGAAGTTCAGTTTGTGGCGCTTGAGAAACTTGTCGATCGGATCCAGCACCTTGCGCGCTTCGTCCCGGTAGTACTCCCTGATTGCAGTGGAGCTCAGCATGCCCTGGACCCGCAGCGGCACGGGCGACTGGACGTTGAGCACGACCAGCTCATCGCCGGGTCCGCAAAAGCCCTCGTTCGTGACAACAAATGCCAGGGCTTTCTTGGTGTATTTGCTGCCATCGGCGGCAAGCAGGATCTTCATGCGTTCTCCTTGTGTCGTTGAGAAGAGTAATTATCAATCGCATGAGAACGGGATGACCGCTTGGCTCATGCAGAATCCATCCTGCTTTGCAAAGACGACCAAGGGAG
>JBKJKT010000123.1:0-24755 GCA_046597415.1 Ramlibacter sp. | reverse complement strand
TGGGCGCGCAAGCTGGCCCTGGGGCGGCCGCGCTTTGCCGCCCGCGCCCAGCCGCGCCGCGACGCCTCGCACGCGGCCATCACCGTCAACCTCGACGCCTGCATCCAGTGCACGCGGTGTCTGCGCGCCTGCCGCGACGAACAGGTGAACGACGTGATCGGCCTGGCCTTTCGCGGCGAACATTCCAAGATCGTGTTCGACATGGACGACCCGATGGGTGTCTCCACCTGCGTGGCCTGCGGCGAATGCGTCCAGGCCTGCCCGACGGGCGCGCTGATGCCCGCGCGCGGCGCCGCACTGCCGGTGCCTGACAAGCAAGTCGATTCGGTCTGCCCGTATTGCGGCGTCGGTTGCCAGCTCACCTACAACGTCAAGGACGACAAGATTCTTTTCGTCGAAGGCCGCGATGGCCCTGCGAACCACGGACGCCTATGCGTCAAGGGCCGCTACGGATTCGATTACGCGCACCATCCGCATCGCCTGACCCAGCCC
This sequence comes from Ramlibacter sp., assembly GCA_046597415.1. Taxonomy (GTDB): domain Bacteria; phylum Pseudomonadota; class Gammaproteobacteria; order Burkholderiales; family Burkholderiaceae_C; genus Ramlibacter. Next base: position 24,263 of record JBKJKT010000123.1, on the reverse strand, counting down.
CTGATCCGACGCGAAGGCGTACCCAAGACCGGTGACTTCGAGATGGACCCGGACCGCGTGATGGAAGTGTTCCGCGAAGCGACATGGGAAGAAGCGCTGGAATTCGCAGGCGGCAAGCTCGCTGCGATTCGCGATCAATACGGCAAGAAGTCACTGGCCGGATTCGGGTCTGCCAAGGGTAGCAACGAAGAGGCGTACCTGTTCCAGAAACTCGTGCGCACGGGCTTCGGCAGCAACAACGTCGATCACTGCACGCGGCTGTGCCACGCATCGTCGGTCGTTGCGCTGCTCGAAGGCATCGGTTCGGGCGCGGTGTCCAACCCGGTGATGGACGTGACAAAGGCAGATGTGGTCGTCATCATCGGCGCGAACCCGACGGTGAATCATCCGGTGGCCGCGACCTGGATCAAGAACGCGGTGAAGAACGGAACCACGCTGATCGTGATGGACCCGCGCCGCTCGGACCTGACGCGCATGGCGCATCGGCACCTGCAGTTCAAGCCCGATACCGATGTGCCGATGCTCAACGCCATGATGCACGTCATCGTCAATGAAGGCCTGGTGGATGAAGCCTTCATCGCCGAACGCACTATCGGCTATGAAGAGCTGCGCAAGAACGTCGAGGGTTACAGCCCCGAAGCGATGGCCCCGATCTGCGGCATCGATGCCGACACGTTGCGCTATGTGGCGCGTCTGTACGCGAAGTCCAAAGGCTCGATGATCTTGTGGGGCATGGGCGTGTCTCAGCACGTTCACGGCACCGACAACGCGCGTTGCCTGATTGCACTGTCCCTGATGACCGGCCAGATCGGCCGTCCGGGCACCGGCCTGCATCCGCTGCGCGGACAGAACAATGTGCAGGGCGCATCGGATGCGGGGTTGATCCCGATGATGCTGCCCGACTACCAGCACGTCACGAGCCCTGAGGTGCGCGCCAGTTTCGAAAAGGCCTGGAAGCTCGCGCCCGGCACGCTGGATGCGGACGTCGGCCTGACGGTCGTTGAAGTGATGCACGCGATCAAGACAGGCGGCATCAAGGGGATGTATGTGCAGGGCGAGAACCCCGCCATGTCCGACCCCGATGCGAACCACGCACGCGAAGCACTGGCAGCGCTCGATCACCTCGTGGTGCAGGATATTTTCCTGACCGAAACCGCGTACCTGGCCGACGTGATCCTGCCTGCAAGCGCCTTCCCCGAGAAAGACGGCAGCTTCACCAACACCGACCGCCTGGTGCAGATGGGCCGCAAGGCCATCAACCCGCCCGGCGATGCGCGTCAGGACCTCTGGATCATCATCCAGATCGCGAACCGACTGGGATGCGGCTGGCACTACAACCACGTGTCGGAAGTGTTCGACGAGATGCGCCACACCATGCCGAGCATTGGCGGTATCACCTGGGACAGGCTCGATCGCGAACATGCCGTCACCTACCCTTGCGTGAACGAAGGCGATCCCGGCGACCCGGTCGTGTTCATGGAAACATTCCCGCGCGAAAGCGGACGTGCACAGTTTGTTCCAGCCGACATCATTCCGGCGAACGAGCGGCCCGATACCGAATACCCGATGGTGCTCATCACCGGACGGCAGCTGGAGCACTGGCACACCGGCAGCATGACGCGTCGTGCGACGGTGCTCGATGCGCTCGAGCCGGATCCGGTTGCGTTGGTGCATCCGCTCGACCTGGCCGCGATGGGCGGAAAGCCCGGCGACCTGGTGACCATCGAATCGCGTCGCGGCAAGGTGGGGCTGTATGCCCGCGCCGATGAAAGCTCGCCACGCGGTGCGGTGTTCGTGCCGTTCTGCTACTACGAGGCGGCGATCAACAAGCTCACCAATGCTGCGCTCGACCCGTTTGCAAAAATTCCGGAGTTCAAGTACTGCGCGATCCGGGTGTCACTGGGCGGCGAGCTGCCTGAGCAGATGAGTTTCGGGGGTGGGCAGGCGCTGGAAAATCTGGAGGCAGCGGTTGGGTGACGACTGAGTCTTCAGCAAGCCATCCAGGTAATTGCGCTGTTTTCCAGCATCAGGATGCATAGACCGTCTGACGCTCGGCGGCGATGCGGCGTGAAAGAAAGGGATTGGCCAAACTGCTAGAGGTGAGCAGATCCACCGGTCGGCCAAACAGGGTCTCCAGGCCCTCCTTCAGTTCGAAATAAGCCTGCGCATATGCGGCCGGGGGGGCGTTTTCGAACTCAACCAGAAAGTCCAGGTCGCTGCGCAGCGGATCAAAATCTTCGCGCGTGACCGACCCGAACGCGTCAAGTCGCCGGGCTCCTGCGCGCCGACACAGTTTGGCAACTTCACGCTGTTTGTTGTCCAGTAGTGGGCTCATGTTTGCTTCCTGCGCAAATTATGCCGCCAGCCCAGCCTGAACACGCAGGGGATTGCATCCTGCTCACGTCCCACAGCCTGGCACAGAACCTGCACAATCGAGTGCAATGACACCCTCCGCTACCGCCCCTAATCCGATCCAGTCGCCGGCACCTCCGATCCGCCTGCGCTACCACGTCGAACTTAACTACGTGGTGAACTCTCCCACCTGCGACTTCATCTTCAACGTTCAGGCGGCCCGCACACCCGCCCAGCGCATCGTCTGGGAACGTGCCGATTTCGGTCAGCGCGCCCAGGCCACGCCATGGGTCGACCCCGCCACACAAACCCGCTGGATGCGCGTTCGCGCCACCGAGGGCCCGCTGCGGGTGTACTGCGAAACGGTGCTCGATCTCGTGCAGCACCACGCAACCCCCTCGGCGTTGGCGGAGGTGCCGATTTCGGCCTTGCCACCCGAGGTGCTGCCCTACCTCTATCCCAGCCGCTATTGCGAGTCGGATCGCCTGCACCGCTTTGCCTTCGCCCAGTTCGGCGGTCTCTGGCAAGGCTATGACCGTGTGCGCGCAATCCGCGACTGGGTGCAGCAGCACGTCGAGTTCACTTCCAACTCGTCGCAAGGGACCACTTCGGCGTGCGACACGCTCGTCACCAAGCAAGGCGTCTGCCGCGATTTCGCCCACCTGATGATTGCGCTGTGCCGGGCGGTCAGCATCCCCGCTCGCTTCACGACCGGTTTCGATTTCGGCGCCGATCAAGCGCTGGGGCCGCCGGACTTTCACGCGTACGTTGAAACGTACGTCGGCAATCGCTGGTTCATGTTCGATCCATCAGGCACGGCAATTCCGCAGGGCTTCGTCCGTCTGGCCGTGGGCCGCGATGCCGCCGATGCTGCGTTCGCTTCCATCTTCGGCAGCGTTCACTGGGAGCCGCCGGTCATCGGCATTGAAGCCATCGCCGGTGATGACGGCGTGGTGCGCGCGCCGATGCACATCGATGACGCCCTGTCGACGGACGCCGGTCCCGGCGGCGCGGCCTGACCGGAGCAATTAAATTGGAATCTGACCCCCATTAATTAATTGGGGTCAGATTCCAATTGTCGGCTCCGTGCCCGACTCAGGTTCTACCGGTGGCGCAGTCGATGACGACGGCTTGGCAGGCGTGGGCTTGATCCTCGTCAGGTCGATCGAGGCACCCGGATCTTCCTCACCCGCGACGGACTCGGTGAGGTCGATCTTCTTCATGGGCGCGGGAGGTGGGGTTGGGGTGGGCATGCAGGCATTGCACACCCAAATGGTGTCGGCAGGTGTTACTGAGGGCTGCCCTCACCCTAAACCTCTCCCAGAGGGAGAGGGAATAAGACGAACTACCGACCGCGCCAGTTGGGTGGGCGTTTCGCCGTGAACGCCGCGACGCCTTCACGGAAATCTTGGCTGCCGTAGGTGCGCACTATGAGATCGCTCACATCCGGCAGGTCGGCCAACAGCAATCGTTGCAAGGCCTGCTTGCTGACCTCCTGAGTCACCGGTGCGAGCGTGGCAAGCTTGCGGCACAGCTCTTGCGCGTGGGCATCGATGAGCGAGGGCTCGATCACTTCCGACAGGTAGCCGCAAGCAAGCGCCTCTTGCGCGCCGAGAATCTCCGCCGCCAGCAGCATGCGCTGCACCCGCGGCCTGCCGAACGAAGCGATCAGGCGCGTGAGGTTCGAAGCTGAAAGACAATTGCCGAGCGTCTTTGCAATCGGCACACCGAAGCGCGCCGATGGCGTTGCAATGCGCACATCACACGCAGTCGCAATCACCAGCCCACCCCCGACGCACCAGCCTTCGACCAGCGCAACGGTCGGAATCGGCAGCGATTCAAGCGGCCCGATGCACTCGTCGATGCGCTGCTCGTACGCGACACCATCGCGTCCATCCCTGAACGCCTTGAACTGCTCGATATCCGTGCCCGCAACAAACGCTTCGCCGCCAGCGCCACGCAGCAGCGCCACGCGAACACCCGACTCACGCCGCAATTGTTCGCAGGCCGCGACGAGCCCCTCATACATGGCCCACGTCATCGCATTGCGCGCAGCAGGTCGATCGAAAGTGATGGTGGCTACGGGTCCGTCAACGACCAGCCGGGTTGCGCCTTCGGCAGATGCCGGTTTCGCGTTGTCGCTCATGCTTCGAACGCGCCCTGCTCTCGCAGTTGCGCTTGCGCAGCCTCGTCAAGGCCGAGTTCAGAAAGCACCTCGCTCGTGTGTTCACCGAGCAGCGGGGGATGGCGTTGCACCTGCTGCGGCGTACCCAGGAGCTTCACCGCAAAACCGATGTTGGGCACTTTGCCTTCGATCGGATGATCGATCTCGATTCGCATCGCGCGCGCGCGGCCATGTTCGCTGTCAAACGCCTCGGGATAGGTCAGGATCGGCCCTGCAGGAATGCCCGCGGCCAACAGCGTCTCGACCCAGTAGTCCTTGGTGTTCTGACGGAAGGTCTGCTCCAGTTCGCCTTCCAGTTCAGCCCGGTGCTTAAGCCGCAGCGAAATCGTGCTGAAGCGCTCATCGGCCAGCAACTCAATACGGCCGATCACGTTGCACAACAACTGCCAGAGCTTCTGGTTGTTCGCGCCCATCACGAAGTAACCGTCCGAAGAGCGCATCGCCTGGTACGGCGCGGTCATCTTGTTCGATGTGCCCAGCGGCTCCGGCGGTTTGCCCGTACCCCAGTAATCGCTGGTGTCCCAGATCGAAAACGCGATCGCCGAATCGAACAGCGATGCGTCGATGTGCTGTCCCAGCCCCGACTTCTTCGCTCCGATGTGCGCTGCGAGCGTGGCGTACACAGCGAACAGCGCGCAGCCGATGTCAGCGACCGGCACGCCCGCCTTCACGGGCGGCCCGCCGGGGTAACCCGTGACGCTCATCACACCCGACATCGCCTGAGCCATCAGGTCGAATCCCGGACGATCAGCCCACGGTCCCGTCTGGCCGAAGCCCGAGATGCTCGTGTACACCAGCTTCGGATTGATTTCTTTCAGAACCTCATAACCCAGGCCGAGGCGCTTCATTGCACCGGGCCGGTAGTTCTCGATCAGGATGTCCGCGTCTTTCGCGAGCTGCAGCAGCACCTCGCGGCCCGCCTTGCTCTTGAGATTGAGCGCGACGCTGCGCTTGTTGCGGTTCATGTTCAGGAACCCCATGCTGTCGGGGCCCTTCATCTTGAACCCCATCGAGCCGCGCGTCTGGTCGCCGCCACCGGGCGGCTCGATCTTGATCACGTCAGCGCCCAGGTCTCCCAGCAACATGCAGGCGTACGGCCCTGCCATCACCTGGCAGACATCGAGGACGCGAACGCCCTCTAACGGTAGCTTCGGAGGGGTCAAGATTCGCCCTTGACGCCGCCGTCCTTGATGATTTTCGCCCACTTGATCTGCTCGGCATGCATGAAGTCGCCGAACTTTTCGGTGGAGCCGCCGCCGTCCTGCGCACCCGAGGCGGCGAGTCGTTCCATCACGTCGGGCATCTGCATGACCTTGTTGATGTCTTCGTTCATGCGCTTGGCCATCGCGACCGGCATCTTCGAAGGGCCTGCCAGGCCGTACCAGGTCGTTGCTTCAAAACCGGGGAAGCCCGACTCGACCATGGTGGGTACATTGGCGTAAGCCGGCACGCGTTGCTGGCGGGTCTGGGCAAGCGCAATCGCCTTGCCGCTCTTCACGTGCGGCGTGGCAGCCGTCATCGTGTCGAAGCTGTACTGGATCGTGCCGCCGATCAGGTCGGTCAGCATCGGGCCCGAGCCCTTGTACGGCACGTGAATGGCCTTGACATTTGCAGCGAGCATGAACATCTCGAGCGCGAGGTGCTGCGCGCTGCCGGTGCCCGCGGAACCGAAGCTGATCTTGCCCGGGTTCGCACGGCACAACGCCACGAGATCCTTCACCGTCTTGGCAGGCTGATTTTCGTTGCAGATCAGCAGGTTGGGCGTCACACCCACCAGCACGATCGGCTGGAAGTCCCTGGCCGGGTCGTAGTTGACTTTCTGCAGGCCGGGGGTGATGGCCTGGCTGTTGATGTGCGCCATCAGCAGTGTGTTGCCGTCCCCTGCTTGCTTGGAGACGAAGTCGGCAGCGATGGTGCCGGACGCGCCCGCACGGTTCTCCACGATGACTTGCGTCTTCCACATGTCGCCGAGCTTTTGCCCGATGACACGCGCCAGGATGTCGGTGCCACCGCCGGGTGCAAACCCCACGATGATGCGCACCGGGCCTGCGGGCAAGGCCTGCGCGCGAAGCATCGGGGATGCGAGGGTAGCGGCTGCGGCTGCGGTGCCGGCGACGAAAATTCTGCGTTGCATTGAGGTCTGTCTCCTGTTTTTGAAAAATTGGTTCAGGCCGCTTTTTGAAGCGGCTGCGCCGCGGGATGCGACGCGAAGAAATCCATTGCGGCCTGCACGCCCGAGCCCGCGAGCTTCACGCCCGAAAGCTTCATGCCCATCTCGCAACCGGCAAGCGCGCCCATCAGCGTCAGGTCATTGCAGTCGCCCAGGTGCCCGATGCGGAACATGCGTCCCTTGACCTTGCCAAGGCCGGTGCCCAGCGAGCAATCGAAGCGCTCATAGATCACGCGTCGCACGGCATCTGCATCTATGCCTTCGGGCATCATCACGCCGGTCAGCACAGGCGAGTAAACAGCAGGGTCGGTGCATTGAATCTCCAGACCCCACGCCTTGACCGCAGCGCGGACGCCCTCGCCCCAACGCTTGTGCCGTTCAAAAACGGCTGGCAAGCCGCCATGTTCCGGAGCGAGAAGCATGTCGCAGGCTTCGGCCAATCCGTAGAGCAGATTCGTGTTGGGTGTGTAGGGCCAGTAGCCGCTCTTGTTCATCTCGATGATTTCATCCCAGGCCCAGAACGCCTTGGGCAACTTCGCAGACTTGCTTGCCTCGATCGCCTTGGGCGACACCGCGTTGAAGCTGATGCCGGGCGGCAGCATGAGGCCCTTCTGGGAGCCGCTGATAGTGACGTCCACGCCCCAGTCGTCGTGCTTGTACTCGGCCGATGCAAGGCCCGAAATGCTGTCCACCAGCAAGAGCGCCGGATGTTTCGCTGCATCGATCGCTTTGCGCACAGCAAGGATGTTGCTCGTCACGCCAGTCGATGTTTCGTTGTGCACCACGCACACAGCCTTGATCGCGTGCTGGGTGTCGGCTTTCAGGCGCTCTTCAATGAGGTGGGCCTGAACGCCCTTGCGCCAGCCCTCGATGCCGGGCAGGCCGAGAAACTCGGGCTTGAGGCCCAGGCGCTGCGCCATCTTGTTCCACAGCGATGCGAAGTGGCCGGTCTCGTACATCAGGACCTGGTCGCCAGGGCTGAGCACATTGGCAAGCGCTGCCTCCCAGGCGCCGGTGCCGGACGCCGGATAAATGATGACAGGGTGTTTTGTCTGGAAGATCTGTGCGATGCCCCTGAGCACCTGCAAACCCAGCACCCCAAACTCCGGACCGCGATGGTCGATGGTCGGCAGGCTCATCGCACGCAGGATGCGATCGGGTACGGGCGACGGCCCGGGAATCTGCAGGAAATGGCGGCCGGTAGGGTGAAAGTCGAGCGTGGGCATGGCGGGATCTGAAATTTGGATTTGGGCGATTTTTGCATACAAAATTGATTTGTCAACTGGCGGCCCCTAATGCTGAGGCGCTTTACATCGAGACATTTTGCATACAAAATGTCTCGATGACTGCAGAAGTGATTGCCATTCCACGCGCCGCCTTGCACGACCAGGTGGCCCACCGCCTCAGGCAGATGCTGGTTGAAAGCCGCATCGCACCCGGCGCCAAGCTCAATGAACGGGAACTCGCGCAAGTGCTGCAGGTGTCACGCACACCGCTACGCGAGGCGATCAAGATGCTGGCTGCCGAAGGCCTGGTCGAGCTTCTTCCCAATCGCGGCGCCATCGCAGTTTTACTGACCGAGGCCGACGTGCTCAACACGTTTGAAGTGATGGCCGGACTTGAAGCGCAATCGGGCGCGCTGGCTGCCCAGCGCGTCACCGACGCCGAGCTTGCAGAGATCAAGGCGATGCACTTCGAGATGATGGCCGCCTACACGCGCAAGGATTTATCCAGCTATTACCGGCTGAACGCGAAGATCCACAGCGCGATCAACGCTGCTGCCCGGAACCCGGTTCTCTCAACCACCTACAACCAGGTCAACGCGCGCCTGCAGGCGCTTCGCTTTCGCTCGAACCAGGACGGCGAGAAGTGGAAGCGCGCGATGCAGGAGCACGACCGCATGATCGAAGCACTGTCGGCGCGGGACGCAGAAGCGATGCGCGACGTTCTGGTCCTGCACCTGAACAACAAACGCGATGTCGTGGTCGATCAATTGCGGCGCGGCGTGAACACGCAGGTTGCCGGAGCCCGCGAATGAACGCCCCCCTGCCCCTGAAAGTCGCCCGGCAAGCCGAAGGCCAGGCCTATGACATCGTCGCGCGCGCAAGCAACGAAGTAGCCGGTCGACTCGCTGCGCGCCTGGCATCCGAGACGCAGGGCGAAGTGCTTTTTTCAGCAGCCGATCGTGGACGCTATGCGACGGACGCATCGATCTATCAGGTCGTGCCGATCGGCGTGTTCGTCCCACGGTCAAGCGAAGAGGTCAAGCTGGCGCTGGACATATGCCGTGACCTGAAAGTGCCGATCGTTGCGCGTGGCGGCGGAACCAGCCAGTGCGGTCAGACAGTGGGCGCGGGCCTCGTCATCGACCATACCAAGTACGTCCGCAACATCCTGCAGTTCGATGCAACTGCCCAGGTCGCAGTGGTCGAGCCGGGTATCGTGCTCGATCACCTCAATGCCGCGCTGAAAAACTCGGGCCTGTGGTATCCGGTGGACGTTTCCACCAGTGCGCAGGCCACGCTGGGTGGCATGGCAGGCAACAACTCGTGCGGCAGCCGCAGCATCGCTTACGGCAACATGGTGCACAACGTGCTCGGGATGACGGCATGGACAGCCGATGGCGCGCTTCATGATTTCAGGCGCTTCGAAGATTGCGTGGGCACCGCGCGCGAACTGGGTTTGCGGGTACGCGACCTGGCGATGGCGCTCGCACCCGAGATCGACAGGCGCTGGCCCAAGGTGCTGCGCCGCGTCGCGGGCTACAACCTCGACATCTTTCGCAACCAGAACGAGAAGCCCTACACCCCAAATGGCTCTGTGAACCTGGCGCATCTGCTGGTGGGTAGCGAAGGCACGCTGGCCCTGACGAAATCGCTCACGCTGCAGCTTTCGCCCCTGCCCAGACACAAGGTGCTGGGCGTCGTCAACTTCCCAACCTTCTACAAGGCGATGGACACGGCACAGCACATCGTCGCGTACGGCGGCACCGGACAGGACGCCGTGCTATCAGCCGTCGAACTGGTTGACCGCACGATGATCGAGTTGTCGCTGCAGAACCCGGCATTTGCACCGGTCATCCGCAGCGCCGTGATCGGCCGGCCCGATGCCGTGCTGCTCGTCGAGTTCTCGGGCGAGGACCGCGACGTGCTCGTGAGCAAGCTCGCCGGCCTTGTTGAATTGATGGGCGACCTGGGCCTGCCCGGCTCCGTCGTGCAGATGACTGACGAAGGTCCGCAAAAAAAGCTGTGGGACGTGCGCAAGGCGGGCCTGAACATCATGATGAGCCTCAAGGGCGACGGCAAGCCGGTGAGCTTCATCGAAGACTGCGCGGTGCCGCTGGAGCACCTTGCCGAATACACCGACGGTCTCACACAGGTCTTTCGCAAGTACGGCAGCAAAGGCACCTGGTATGCCCATGCATCCGTCGGCACGCTGCATGTGCGTCCAATCCTGGACATGCGAAAAGACGGTGCACCCAAGATGCGTGCGATTGCCGAAGAGGCGTCCGCACTTGTTCGCAAATTCAAGGGCGCCTATAGCGGCGAGCATGGCGATGGCCTGTGCCGCGGTGAGTGGATCCAGTGGCAGTTCGGACCGAAGATCACCGAGGCGTTCGCGCAGATCAAGACCTTCCTCGATCCGCAGAACCTGCTGTCTCCGCAGCGCATCATCGACCCGCCGCGAATGGACGACACGCGCCTGATGCGCTTTGCGCCTTCCTACCGCGTCATTCCGCTAAAGACGGCCCTGGACTGGAGCGTATGGGACGTGCAAAACGATCCGGCGACCGAGCGCACCTCCGCGCCGGGCACAGGCGCAGACCCTGCACAGGGTTTTGCCAAGGCCGTGGAGATGTGCAACAACAACGGGCACTGTCGCAAGTTCGATGCAGGAACCATGTGCCCGAGCTACCGCGTGACGCGCGACGAAAAACACCTTACGCGAGGCCGCGCAAACACGTTGCGGCTTGCTCTTTCGGGACAGCTCGGAGCGGAAGGGCTGGCCTCCGATACGGTGAAGGAAGCGCTCGACCTGTGCGTGAGTTGCAAGGGCTGCAAACGCGATTGCCCGACCGGCGTGGACATGGCCAAGATGAAGGTCGAGTTCCTGCACCATTACAAGGCCAAGCACGGCTACACGCTCAAGGACAAGCTGGTCGCACGCCTGCCGGATTACGTGCGCAACGCGAGCCGCTTTGCATGGCTGCTCAACCTGCGCAACCGCAGCTCGCTGCTCGCGTCTCTGGGAGAGAAAGTGCTGGGTCTGTCGGCAAGGCGAAGCCTGCCCGAGTGGCGCGCTGATCATTTCTTCAACAGTGCGACGCCATCCGCGAGCCGAAATGAAGTTCTCGCGGCCACGCAACCGGTGGTTCTTTTTATCGATACCTTCAACGGCTTCTTCGAATCGGAAAACGCCCACGCCGCCTTCAAGCTCCTGCAGGCGGCCGGCTACACCGTGCACATTGCAGCGAAGGCAAAGGCAGATGGCGAGCACCTGTGCTGCGGCCGCACTTACCTGGCCAGCGGCATGGTCGATGAGGCAAGGGCCAAGGCAAAAGAAGTCGTCGAGTCGCTCCTTCCATTTGCGCAGCAAGGCATCGCGATCGTCGGTCTGGAGCCGTCATGCCTGTTGACGCTGCGCGATGAAGCGCTTTCTATGGGTCTCGGCGATGATGCAAAGGTCATCTCGGCTCAGGCTCTGCTGCTTGAAGAGTTCCTGGCGCGCGAGCTGAAGCTCGGCAAGCTTGATGCGCTCAAGGCGCGCCTGCGGCCGCTGGGCAAGCAGGTGTTGCTGCACGGTCACTGCCACCAGAAAGCCTTCGATGCGGTCAACCCGATCATCGACGTACTCAAGCTGATTCCGGGTGTGCAGCCCGAGCTGATCGAAACCAGTTGCTGCGGCATGGCGGGCAGCTTTGGCTATGAGGCATCGCATCACGACGTGTCGATGAAGATGGCAGAGCTGAGCCTGTTGCCCGCGATCAGGAAGCAGCCCGATGCGATTGTGGTGGCCGATGGCACAAGCTGCCGCCATCAGATCCATGATGGTGCACAGCGCGAGGCGATTCACGCCGCGGTGTTGCTCGCCGGTCAGCTTTGAAGGCCGGGGCGCGGCACAATCGTGCGATGGCTGCGCCCCTGATCCGATCCGCCCTGCCCTCCGACGAGGCCGTCTGGCGCGAGCTGTGGCGTGGGTATTGCGACTTCTACGAGACCCGGCTGCCCGACGCCGTGACCAGGCGGACGTGGCAGCGAATCCTGGACCCCGACTCTGCAGTGATGTGCATGTTGGCCGAGGTCGAGGGGCAGGTCTATGGGTTTGCGACTTGCGTCGTTCATGAAAACACCTGGGAAACACAGCCAGTGTGCTATCTCGAGGATCTTTATGTCACCCCTTCCGCGCGCAGCCGTGGCGTAGGCCGCGCGATGATCGACTGGTTGTGCAACGCGATGCGTGCTGAAGGCTGGTCACGCATTTACTGGGTCACGCGCGAGGGCAACGCGCGGGCGAAAGCCTTGTACGACCAGTACGTGCAGCCCGATGATTTCGTCAGATACACGATTCGAAACAGGCCCTCATGACTCGAGGGCTTGCGCGGTGAGCTATCGGCCCTTTGCCTTGCTGACCGCCACGGGTCCTTGCAGCACACCATGCTTTTCCAGGTACTGGCGGATGAGCATCCGAACCACTTGCGAGGACGTCACGTCCTGCGAAGCACACAAATCTTCGAGTGCTTTTTTCTTCTGGGGATCGATCAATATCGTGAGTCGCGCTTTTTCTTCCATAGTTGTTGCCATTGGTTGAACACGGTGTAACTTTGCGGCTGCAGGCTGCGCGCCCTGGTAGTGGTTATACGCCCCTCGCGTTAGGACCGAACCGCAACGACGACAAGCTTCCACCGTACGCGAATGTCAGCCTTCTTCCACAGTGCATTAGTTCCAATTGATATTCCGGGCGTTTCCAAGTAACGTCCGCCCATGGTCACCCAGCTCAGCGCTACGCCCACGTATATCGGAAAGTACACCGTCGAGCGCGAGGTCGGCAGAGGAGCCAGCAGCACTGTTTATCTGGGTTTTGATCGATTCAACCAGCGCCCCGTGGCCATCAAGCAGATTCACGCGCACCTGCTCGAAGATCCGTTCCAGGCGCAACGCTATCGCAGGCGCCTTCGAAATGAAGCGCAGATGGCCGGTCAGCTGAACCATCCGCATGTCGTTCACCTGTTTGACGTGGACGAGGATGCGAGCCCTCCCTACCTGGTGCTCGAATACATCGACGGCGCCCCGCTGACCGACTTCGCCAAGGCAGACAAGCTGCTGCCGGTGGCACAGGTGATAGATATCGCATTCAAGTGCTGCAGTGCGCTTGAACATGCACAGGAAAAGGGGCTGGTTCACCGGGACATCAAGCCCGCCAACCTGATCCTGCAGGAAGATGGCGCGGTCAAGGTCGCCGATTTTGGAACCGCGCTTTCGCTGCGCAGCGATGTGACCCAACTCGCCGGACTGGTCGGCTCTCCCTCCTACATGTCTCCCGAACAGGTGCGCGAACAGGTTTGCACCCATCAGAGCGACATGTTCTCGCTGGGCATCGTCATCTACGAACTGCTCACGGGGCACAACCCGTTCCAGGGAGAAAACGATTTCACGACGCTCTACAAGGTGAGCACCGAAATGCCGCCCCCGCCCAGCGTGCTGCGGCCCGATCTGCCGCCCGCGCTGGACAATGTGGTGATGAAGGCGCTATCGAAGACGCAGGGTGACCGGTATGCCCGCTGGGAGGATTTCTCGGATGCGCTGGTGTCTGTGAGCAAGGTGCTGCCCGAGCGCCGTGCAAAAGATCGGGATGCAGAGCGCTTCTCGCAGATGCGCGCCCTGCCATTTTTTTCAGGCTTTCACGACGCGATGCTCTGGGAGGCGCTGCGCCTGGGCACGCTCCACCTATACGCCAGCGCGGATGTGCTGATGCAGGAAGGAGACGAAGGCAAATCGTTTTGCATCCTGCTCGAAGGAGCCGTTGCGATCCGCCATAACAACCTCACGATCACCGTGCTGGGTCCGGGAGTGACACTGGGCGAGATGTGCTACCTGCAACCGGACCTTTGGGCGCGTACAGCCACCGCGCTGGCGGAGTCGGAGGTGCTGGTGCTGGAGATCCAGAACGCGGCGCTCAGGCACGCCTCGGAAGGGCTGCAGACCTCGTTCGACAAGGCGTTCATCCAGTTGCTGGTGTCGCGCCTGATCAAGACCAATGAAAAAGTGGGCAACTGGGACATCCTTGCAGGACAAACCCAGACTGCCCACGGCAATCTCGACCGGCCGGCCTGAAGGCTTTCGCCTCCAGCCCGTGTTGATCTGCTCTACTGGCGCGGCTCGCCGCGCTCGTTGACGATGAGGGTGCGGCCCGGAGGCGCTGCCATCTGCACACGGTGCTCGGCACCGCGATAGTTGTAGGTCACGTCGTAGTACTCCACGCGATCGCTCGTCGTGGTTTGGCAACGCTGCACGTCACGCTCGACGACAGTCGTACCGCCGGGGCCACGACCCTGGTTGGCGCCGATAGCCGCGCCGCCGACTACACCTGCTGCAGTCGCCGCGTCTTTACCCGAACCGCCACCGATCTGGTGACCCAGGATGCCGCCAATCAGCGCACCTGCAAGTGCGCCACCCACGTTGGCTTCACCGCGGGACGGCTCGGCAACCGCCTGGCGCTCGACCCAGCAACGCTGATTCGGAGGGCCAACAACGGCGCGAACCGAAGTGACCGGCACTTCGGTCACGCGCTCGTTGGCGCGGCGGCGGTACTCATAAACGGGTGCCACTGCGACCGGCTCGGCAATCTCGTTCTGGTAACGACGTCCGCCCTGCACCGGACGCACCGACGAGATGCGGTTGTGCATGTCGAATTCTTCGAGCGAGGGGTAGTTGCCACGACGTAGCACGACGCAGCGGCCACGGAAACGCGAGTCTTCGCAAACTTCCCAGCGGCCGCGATCGACGACGATGGACGAGAATCTGTCGTTCATGCCGGTCCGGTCGAAGTTCTGCACCTCGCTGTCGGCGGTGAAAGCACGTCCGCGGAATTCCCTGCCCTCGTAGAACGTGATCTGTGCAGCTGCATGACCGGCCAGCGTGAGCGCCCCGACGGCTACCGCGTATTGAAGAGTTCGTTTCATTTGTCGCTCCTGTTTTGATTGTCCGAGCCGCCAGGTTTGGCAGACTCGTGTTTCCACAACGTCTGGCGCACGTCGCCCGCCGACCGCTGTTTGCATCGGCATGGTAAAGAGGTGTGAGCGCGTTGTGCGTACTATCTTGTTTTTATACGACAGGAGCAGGTATGAGTGTCGAACCCCTTTCCATGGATGAGCAGACCAGACGAACGTTAGAAGGCATCACGACTGCAACGCTCACCACGGTGCTACTTAAAAAGGGATTGCGAAATGTCTGGCTGCGCGGCACGCGTCCGCTTGCGCCGGGCCAGTCGCGGGTAGCGGGGCGTGCCTTCACGTTGCGGTTCGTGCCCGCGCGCGAAGACCTTGCGACGCCTGCATCGTGGGGCTCGCCGATTTCAACGCGCGCCGCGATCGAGGCAATGCCTGCAGGTTGCATCGCTGTGGTCGGCGCGATGCGTGTGACCGACGCAGGCATCTTCGGGGACATCCTGTGCGCGCGGATGCAAAAGCGCGGCGTCGCGGCACTCGTCACCGACGGCGTTGTGCGCGATGTCGAAGGCGTGCTCGGTACGGGCCTGCCGGTGTGGTGCCAGGGCACTGCTGCACCCGCGTCAGTGAACGGTCTGACTTTTGTCGGCTGGCAAGAGCCGATCGATTGCGGCGGCGTTGCGGTGTTTCCGAACGACGTGGTGGTTGTCGATCAGGATGGCGCGGTGTTGATCCCTGCAGCGCTGCTCGACGAGGTCGTCGAGCTGGGCGTGGAGCAGGAACGCCTGGAGGGCTGGATCATGTCCGAGGTGATGGCGGGCGCGCAGTTGCCGGGGTTGTATCCGCCTAATGCGGAGAACAAGAAGCGGTATGAAGATTGGGCACTCACGACGAGGCGAGACAAGCGCTAGCTCCACAGCGCGGTGGCCCAACTTGCCTCATGCTTGAATAGCAGCGGCCATTCGCCTGATTTCCAGATTGGATAGGCCTTGATCGTAGGCAACGTCTTTCCATTGGCCGAGTTCTTTGCAGATGTCATTGGAAATATTGTTGGCGTCGGTGGCTGTAAGCTGGAGATAGTTCGCTATTATGGACAAAAATTGGCATTGATGTCTACAATAGCAAAATGCCGCGCAAACCTCCAATCGTCTTCCCGCAGGAGCAAAGGCTGCTTTCCCAGCTGGGAGAGCGGCTCAAGCTCGCGCGCCTGCGGCGGAAGCTGAGCAATACCGTCGTGGCTCAGCGGGCGGGCATCTCAAGAACCTCCCTCTACAAGGTAGAGGCGGGTGACCCAGGAGCAACCTTGGGCACCTACATTCGAGTCATGGCGGTCCTGGGTCTGGAGGCCGACATCAATGTGCTGGCTGCCGACGACAAAATCGGACGCAAGCTGCAGGACCTCGCACTTGAACCGCCGGCATCCGCGCCGCGACGCGGGCGAGCTGCCGCCACAGCGCCTCAGGCGCCTGCCGGCCGCACCGACGGCGTTGGTAGCCCGTCATGAGCGGCCAAGACAACGCTTTGGAGGTCTGGCTCGATTGCGACCTGGGTCCGCCATGCCTGGTGGGCACCTTGGCGCACGACCGCGGCCAAATCCGATTCCACTACGAGCGAGCGTGGCTACGCGACGCGCGTGCGTTCGCGCTCGACCCGGACCTCTCCCTGGACGAAGCGCCATTCTTTCCCAGGCCCGAACTGGGCAACTTTGGCATTTTCCTGGACTCTTCGCCTGACCGTTGGGGCCAGACGCTGATGAAGCGCCGCGAGGCGTTGCAAGCCAAGGACGAGAAACGCACCCCTCGTACGCTGTACGCTTGGGACTTTCTCATCGGGGTACAGGACTTCACCCGGCAGGGCGCGCTGCGCTTTCGGCTAGCCGGCACCGAGGAGTTCCTGGGCAACGAGAGGATGACGGCACCGCCCATCACCACACTGCGCGAGCTGGAAGCAGTCGCCTATCAGCTAAGCAGCCGCCGCATCGACGACCTCGACGCGCTACGGAAGTGGCTGACCGTGTTGGTCGCACCTGGTGCCTCCTTGGGTGGGGCCAGGCCGAAAGCCAACTTCACTGCGGCGGATGGCTCGCTGTGGATTGGCAAATTCCCGGCGCGAGACGATGACCGGGACATCGGTGCCTGGGAGCACCTCGTGCATGGTCTCGCGCTCAAGGCAGGAGTGAATGTTCCTGCGGCGAAGGCAGTGCGCCTGAACAATGAGTTCCACACCTTCTGCGTGCAACGCTTTGACCGCGCGAATAGTGCGCGGCGGCTCTATGCCTCCGCAATGACTTTGCTTCGTAAGGAGCAGAGCGAAGGCACAAGTTATCTGGAGCTGGCTCAGTTCCTTCGCGGTAAGGGCGACGGTGCACACGCGGATGCCGACCTGGAGCAGTTGTTCCGTCGGGTCGCGTTCAATGTGGCCGTTGGGAACAGGGACGACCATCTGCGCAACCACGGGTTCGTTCTTGGGGCGACGGGCTGGCGACTGGCGCCTGCGTTTGACGTCAACCCGAACATCGACAAAGCAGAACACGTCCTCAACATCGACGACGCGGACAACCGTCCGAGCCTCAAAACAGTTCTGACCACTGCAACCTTCTATGGGCTGAATGAAGAACGTGGAATGCAGATAGTCGAAGAAGTCGCTTCTGCGGTGGATGGGTGGGAAGACGTAGCCAAGCAGGCGGGCATTGCCCGCGGCGATGTAGAACTTACCGCCGGCGCGTTCTCCGCCCAGGCGGAGTATCGGTCCTCCGTTCCATAGCGAGGCCAGGACCGCTTGCGGGCCGGTGAGCTGGCAACGTTGCTGATGATTGTGCGATGGATGCGTTGGAACGACTTTAGTTGTCTTCCTCAGGGGTTCAGCCGAACAACCCCTTGTGCTGCTCGCGCAACAGGTTCTTCTGCACTTTGCCCATTGTGTTGCGCGGCAACTGGTCCACCACGAAACAGCGCTTGGGGATCTTGAAATTCGCCAGCTGTGACTTGAGCTTCGCCACGATCTGTTCGGCATCCAGTTGTATGCCAGGCTTCGCAATGACCACCGCGACGCCGACTTCACCAAAGTCCGGGTGCGGCACGCCAATCAGTGCGCTTTCAGCCACGCCGGGCAGGTCATTGATGTAGCCCTCGATCTCCGCCGGATAGACGTTGTAGCCGCCGCTGATGATCAGGTCCTTGCTGCGGCCGACGATGACCACATAGCCGCGCTCATCGATCTTGCCAACGTCGCCGGTCTTGAACCAGCCATCGGAGGTGAACTCTTCCTTCGTCTTCTCGGGCATCTGCCAGTAGCCCTTGAAGATGCTCGGCCCCTTCACCTCGATGCCGCCGATCTCGCCTGCAGGCAAGTCGTCTCCGCCGTCGCCCTTTACACGAACACCGACGCCCGGCAGGGGAAATCCGACAGTGCCGCCGCGACGCTCACCCGCTGCTGATTCGTACGGGTTGGAGGTCAGCATGATGGTCTCGCTCATGCCATAACGCTCCAGGATCGTCTGGCCCGTGCGCTCTCTCCATTCATTGAAAGTCTCCAGCAGCAGCGGCGCCGAACCTGAAACGAACAGGCGCATGTTGCTGACGGCTTCAGCATTCAGCGCCGGCTCGGCCAGCATCCGCACATAGAGCGTGGGCACGCCCATGAACACCGTCGCTTCCTTCATCTTCGCAACCGCCAGGCGCGGATCGAACTTTGACATCCAGATCATCTTGCTGCCGTTGATCAACGCGCCGTGCAGTGCCACGAAGAGACCATGCACATGAAAGATCGGCAGTGCGTGAATGAGCACATCGCCCGGCTTCCAGCCCCAGTAGTCCTTGAGCACCAGCGCATTCGACAGCAGATTTCCATGGGTGAGCATCGCGCCCTTGCTGCGTCCGGTGGTGCCGCTGGTGTAGAGGATCGCTGCGAGGTCGTCGGGTTTTGCTTGCGCGATGGTGTGCGTATCGCTGTGGTGCGCGGCACGTTGCAGCAATGAGCCTGTGCGGTCGTCATCCAGCGTGAAGACGTGGGCTGTCCCGGCCTTGAACGCAAGCTTGCTGACCCAGCCGAAGTTCTTGCTGCTGCACACCACGACCGAAGGTTCCGCGTTGCCGACGAAGTACTCGATCTCGGCACTTTGATAGGCGGTGTTGAGCGGCAGAAACACATACCCGGCGCGCAATGTCGCCAGGTACAGCATCATTGCCTCGACCGATTTCTCGACCTGCACGGCGATACGGGCGCCCTTGGGCAGGTGCAGCGACTGCAGCAGGTTCGCCATCATCGCGGTCGCGCGTTCCAGGTCGCGCCACGAGTAGACGAGCCCGTTGTCGGTCTCGACTGCAGCCGCGTCCAGGTCTTGCGGAAACGCCGCGCGCAGCGCGGCAAACAGGTTGCTGTTTTTCATTCAGTCCAGTTTCGCGCCAGAGGCCTTGACAACGGTTGCCCAGCGCTTGACCTCGGCGCTCACGAACGCGCTGAACTGAGGCGGCGTCAGGTTGGGGAACTCTGCGCCGTTGGTGGCCCAGATCGTCTTGAGTTCGTCCGACTGCAGGGCCTTGCGCACTTCCTCCACGATATGGTTTTGCATGTCGGCGGGAGTGCCCTTGGGCGCCCAGATTCCGTACCAGGTCGTGACCGTGTAGTCGGGCATTCCCATTTCCGCTGCTGACGGCACATCGGGGAACGCCGGGTTGCGCTTGTTGCCCGAAACCATGAGTGCACGGATCCGCCCGCCCTTGATGTGCGCCGACGAGGAGCCGAGCCCGTCGAACATCATGTCCACCTGACCGCCCACCAGATCACGCAGGGCCGGGCCTGCGCCGGTGTAGGGGATATGGGTGATGAAGGTCTTGCTCTGCTGCTTGAACAGCTCACCTGCGAGGTGGTGGGACGTGCCGGTACCGGCCGAGCCGTAGTTGTACTTGCCCGGGCTCTTGCGAAGTTCGGCCAGGAATGACTTGAAGTCCTTCATCGGCATCTTGGCCGGATTGACGACGACCACCTGCGGCACTTTGGCGACCAGCGTCAGCGGGATCAGGTCGCGTTCGAGGTCGTAATCGAGCTTGGGGTACATCGAAGGCGCAATCGTGTGATGCACGGCGCCCATGAAGATGTTGTAGCCATCGGGTGCTGCGCGCGATGCAATGCTCGCGCCTAGCGTGCCGCCGGCCCCGCCCTTGTTGTCGATGATGAGCTGCTTGCCTGTCTGCTTTGCGAACTGGGCCGCGAGCGGACGCGCAAAAGCGTCGGTGCCGCCACCCGCAGGGAACGGCACAACCATCATCACGGGCTTGGCTGGCCACGCCTGCGCATGGGCAAACGGCGCGAGCGAGGTCGCACCGGCTGCTGCTGCTGCTGCGCGCAAAACGTCACGGCGGTTGAAATTGTTCATTTGTCGTTGTCTCCTGTTGAATGGATTGACTGCCAGCTTCTCCTGAAGCGATGCGCGAAGTTTCAGGACTAAAGGTACAGGTCTTCGATGGCTCCCGAAATCGGGATTTGTCCCTGAGCCAGCATGGTGCGGTGTTTATCCAGCCGCCTGAGGTCGTACAAATAGTTGACCATGAGGCCATAAGACTGCTTGATCCCCTTGGTCGAGGGATCGCCGAGCCAGTTGATCCGCTCGATCCTGGCGCCATTGCCCAGATGAAAGCGGGCGACCGCATCGAGCGGCTTGCCGTCTTTGGTTTCCTTGCCCAGGTACTGCGCGGCCCAGCCGAGCAAGGCTTTTCGATGGGGGGATTGGGCAGACAGCGACTGCGGATCGTCGATCGCCTGCACCAGATCGGCAGGCGCGTGCTTCGCGATCCAGCTGCGCAGGCCGGGGATCGGCGACAGTGTTGCGAACGTCTTGAGCTTCGGGAACTCTTCCTTGAGAGTTTCCACCACCCGCTTGATGAGCGAGTCGCCAAAACTCACTCCTCGCAGCCCCGATTGCGTGTTGCTGATCGAATAGAAAATCGCCGTAGTGGCTTTTTTCAGGTCGCTGGGCGCGGCGTGTTCATCGAGCAACGGCGTGATGGAGCCGGCCATGTCGTCGATCAATGCCACCTCCACGAAAATCAGCGGCTCGCCTTCCAGGCGGGGGTGAAAAAAGCCGTAGCAGCGTCGGTCGCTGTCGAGCCGGTTCTTCACATCGGCCCAGCCGCGGATGTCGTGCACCGCTTCGTACTTGATCAACTTTTCGATGAGAGACGCGGGCGAATCCCAGCTGATGCGGCGCAGGTCCAGAAATCCCACATCGAACCACGTCGAGAACATGTACTCCATCTCGACATCGAGCGCGGCCAGGCGCTTGTCCGATTTCAGGAAGGGCTGCATCTCGGCCCGCATATCGATCAGGAAACGGATTCCCGCCGGATCGGCGCTGAACCGCTGCAACAGGCGCCGGCGCGGCGATACGGTGGCGCGCCGGTAGAGCACTTCCGCGGCGGCTTCATCGGGGGTTCCGACGGCAGCCGCGTACTTCGCCTGCGCGGCCCTGACACGTTCGGGATCCGCCGTGAATTGCTCGCTCATCAAAAGCCAGATGTCATGACGCTGCTCCGGGGCGGTCGCCCTGTACCAGTCGGCTACTGCCTTCGCGCGCCGTCCGCCCTCGACTTCACTGACCTGCGGATCGACGATAGCTTGCAACTCGCCCAGAACGCGTCGCAGCACGCGCGGCGACAGAGCCTCCTTGCCCCGGCGCAGCGTCGCCTGAAGGCGCTCGCGCGTCGAGCGGGCGTCACTGGGGGAAGAAAGGAGCCGGTCGTTCGAAATCATCTGGAGAGCCCCGTGCGGTGGTTGCGGCTAAGCGCGCGTAGCGCTTCGCGCTGACGTGTGAGATGGGTTCGCATCGCCGCTTCTGCCCCGGCGGGATCGCGGGCCTTGAGGGCTGCGAATACCGCGAGATGTTCGGTGAGGCTCTGGTCGAGTCGGCCCGGCGCATGCAGCTGTTGCAGCCGCGCGAGCTTGAGTATCTTGCGCAGATCCGCAATGACAGTCGCCAGCCAACGGTTGTCAGCCAGTTGGATGATGGTCTCGTGAATGGCGAAATTCACGGCGTAGTAATCATTGATGCGTCTGGCCTTCGCGTGCTTTTGCAGCTTGTCGTGCATGTCCTGCAGATGCTCGATGTCTGCATCGGTCGCATGAACTGCCGCCTCGTGCGCGCAGCGGCCCTCGAGCAGCGCGATCACCGGAAAGATTTCGTCCAGGTCTGTCTCGGTGACCTCGTAGACGAACGACCCACGGCGCGGTTCGTGGCGTACAAGGCCCTCGGCGGTAAGCACCTTGAGCGCCTCACGCAGCGGCGTGCGCGAAATCTGCAGGAGCTCCGTGAGCTTCACTTCGTCCAGAAAGGTACCGGGCATCAATTCACCTGCGAAGATGCGCTCGCGCAATTGCGCGGCGACCTCATCGTGCAGGGAGTTGTGGACCAGGCGCATGCCGTAATTTTCTATAATTATGCGTAATTATGTAGAGGGTAAACACGTATGTCCGATTTCGGCATGACATCCGTGGCTCGGCTTACCGCTCTGTCGCGGGCCGACTCGCGCCCCAGAACCACAAGCCGATACCCGCCAACACCATCGGCACACACAACCACTGCCCCATGGTCAGGCCCATCGTCAGCAAGCCCAGATGACTATCGGGCTCCCGGAAGTATTCCGCGATGAAACGGAAGATGCCATAGCCGATGAGAAACACCGCCGACACCTGCGCAGGTTTGCGCTCCTTGCGTGCATACACCCACAGGATGATGAAGAGCAGCACGCCTTCCATCAGGAACTGGTAGATCTGCGACGGATGACGCGGCACCATCGAGCCGCTGTGCGGAAAGATCATCGCCCACGGCAGCGCAGGGTCTGCAGCACGGCCCCAGAGTTCGCCATTGATGAAATTGCCCAAGCGGCCAGCGGCGAGCCCGGTCGGCACGCAGGGCGCAACGAAATCCATCACTTGCCAGAACGGCCTTCCGCGAGAGCGTGCATACCACCACTGCGCGGCGATAACGCCGAGCATCCCGCCGTGAAAGCTCATGCCGCCCTGCCAGATATAGAAAATCTCCAGCGGATGCGCGAGGTAGTACTCGGGCTTGTAAAACAGGCAATAGCCGATACGGCCTCCGAGCACGACGCCAAGCACGCCCAGAAACAGGATGTCCTCCACGTCCTTTCGGCCCCATGCGTTCGGCGGGCGCACAGATGCGAACGGTTGGTGCTTGAGCCGTAGCATGGCCAGCACCATGAAGAGTCCGAACGCGGCGAGGTATGTCAGCCCGTACCAGTGAACGGCCAGCGGACCGATCTGCAGGGCGACGGGGTCGATCTTGGGGAACGTTAAAACCATGCGCGGTATTGTGCTGCATCACCGGCAGGTCGCCGATGGACGATGTCGCTCATTGGCTCGGTTAAAGCTCAGGTGAGCGGGGGTTGCGCGCGAAATCAATGAAGCGATCCAGCGAGGGCGAGTCAATGTCCGCTCGCCACACGAGCGTCGTATCGCATTGCGGCACGAGCGACGCCTGCTTTCCTCGCAGCGCACGGTAGACAACGCCGGGTCGCTGGAACTTTCTCACGCTGTCGGGCGCCCACGCAATGCCCAGACCCGCCGACACCAGGTTCACGATCGTCTGCATCTGGATCGCCTCCTGGGCAACAAGCGGGGTTCGCCGCGCCGCGTGATACATGCCAAAGATCGCGTCGTGCACTGAGGGGACAATGCGGCGCGGAAATATCACCAGCGGCTGTGCCAGCACTGCGCCAAGCGACAACGTACGCGCGGTCGCGAGAGGATGGTTCGCCGGGATGGCCGTGACGAGCGGCTCGCGTGCGATGCGCAGGTTCGCAAGACCCGCAGGCTCGAATCCTGGCGAATGCAGCATGAAGCCCGCGTCGATTTCGCCGCGCTCCAGCAGGTTCAACTGGACATCGCCGGTGGCTTCAAGCAGCTCGAATTCAACCTGCGGGTACAGCGATCTGAACGCCAGCACCCACTGCGGCAGCAACCCGAAGCCGACCGTCGATACGAACGCCAGACGAAGCCGCCCTGCTTCCCCATTGGCTGCCGCGCGTGCTCGCTGCGGCAAAGTCGCGCTACGCGCCAGCAGATCGCGCACATCCGGCATCAGAGCCGCACCGGCAGGCGTGAGCTGCACGCTGCGCTTGGTGCGATCGAACAGGCGCACTCCAAGTTGCCGCTCCAGATTTGCAATCGCCTGGGTGAGCGGCGGTTGCGTCATGTGCAGGCGCTGCGCCGCACGGCTGAAGTGCAGCTCTTCGGCAACCGCCACAAACTGACGCCACAGTCGCAGCTCAATGGGTGATTCAGTCATATGCAGAGGATATTATTCGGTATCTATAAAGAGATTAGAAAGAATCAGACGCCCGGCGCACAATTGCCCTCATGGACAAAAAAATCATCCC
>JBKJKT010000024.1:0-5803 GCA_046597415.1 Ramlibacter sp. | reverse complement strand
TTGCACATGTCGTAGATGGTGAGAAGGGCAACTTGCACGGCCGTCAGCGCTTCCATCTCCACGCCCGTCTGCCCCACCGTCTCCGCCGTCACCTTGCACGCCACGCCCGCAGCGCCGCCGTTTTCCGAACGATGAATTTCGAACTCGATCGCTACATGCGTCAGCGGTAGCGGATGGCATAGCGGAATCAGCTCGCTGGTTTTCTTCGCGGCCTGAATACCGGCGATCCGTGCGATCCCCAGCACATCGCCTTTTTTCGCGGTTCCCGACTCGATCAACGCCAGCGTCGCAGGCAGCATCTCGATGCGGCCGGCCGCCACGGCGATGCGCTTGGTTGACGCCTTGTCCCCCACATCGACCATATGGGCCTGGCCTTGCGCGTCGAAGTGGGTGAGCGGGTTGGGTGCAGTCATGTTTACGCGGGGGACATCAAGTTCGCGCATCATAGGGCCATGGTCAACTGGAACGACAGGGTTCGTGCCACCGGCATCCACCTGGTGAGCCGGAAACTTTTCTGGACGGCGCTGCTCGATCAGGGCAGTCTTGCAATCGTCGGCTTCGCGCCACTGGACCCCTATTGAAACTTCCTGGCCGCTTCATTCGTTCCCGCAGCGTGATCGCTTCGGTGGCGCTCGCACTGCTGGTGACGCCCGCGCTGGCGCCCGCGCAGCTTCCCACGCTAGGCGACAGCAGCGACATGACGTCGAGCGCCGAACGCAAGCTCGGCGAGAAGATCGCGGCTGAGCTGTACCGCGATCCCGATTACATCGACGACCCCGTCATTGATGAGTACGTCCTGGAGATCTGGACGCGCCTCATGACCGCCGCCAGGGCCCGGGGCGAACTTTCACCCGAACTCGACGAGCGTTTCGCATGGCGGGTGCTGGTCGGCAAGGACCGGACGATCAATGCGTTTGCACTGCCCGGGGGCTGGCTTGGCCTGCATCTGGGACTGGTCAGCGTGACGGCCACGCGCGATGAACTTGCTTCGGTGCTCGCGCATGAGCTCAGCCATGTGACCCAGCGGCACATTTCCCGCATGATGACCCAGCAATCGCAGCAGGCGCCGCTGCTGATGGCCGCGTTGATCCTGAGTGCGATCGCGGCCAGCAAGAACCCCGACATGGGCCAGGCCCTGATCGTCGGCAGCCAGGCGCTCGCGGCGCAGCAGGGCCTGAATTTCTCGCGTGACATGGAGCGCGAGGCAGACCGGATTGGCCTGGGCATCGCGACGCAGGCCGGGTTCGAGCCGCAGGGATTCGTCGGCATGTTCGAAAAGCTGCAGCAGGCTTCACGGCTGAACGACAACGGCAGCTTCCCGTATTTGCGCACCCACCCGATGAACATCGAGCGCATCGCGGACATGCGCTCGCGCCTGCCTGAAAAGGCCCGTGCACCCGCCCCCGAGCCGGACCTCATCCACGCCATCATGGTGGGGCGTTCGCGCGTGATGTCCAACCCTGGAGTGGATGCACTGCGCGCACTGGTCGCCGAATCGGAGTCGGCGAGCTTCGCCGCGTCGTCGCGCGCTCGCCAGGTGGGCGGCCTCTACGCAGCGGCGCTCGCACACTCGAAACTACGCGATTCGCAGGCGGCGAGCCGGGTGGCGACGCGGTTGGCAACGGTGGTCGCTGGCGATAAAGCCGCGATGCGTCAGGTGCGCCTTCTTACAGCGGAAATTGCGTTCCAGGCCGGGGATGCGGCGCGTGCCGCCCAGCAGCTGGACGGCGCCGCCGCGGGCAGGCCCGAGCTGATCCTCGCCTCACAGGCGCAGGTTCTCAGCGGTCGTGCAGCCGAGGCGGCGCAAAAACTCCAGACTTGGGTGGCGATGCATCCGAAAGATGCGCAGGCTTGGCAAGTGCTGGCGACCGCGCATACGGCGCTCGGGCAGACTCTGCGCGCGATCCGCGCCGAGGCCGAATCGCGCGTCGCACACCTCGATTACAAGGCGGCGATGGACCGGTTCCGGTCGGCGCAGGAAATCGCGCGTCGGGGCGGGGTTGATCACATCGACGCTTCGATCATCGACAGCCGCGCGCGGCAGGTCGAATCACTTCTTCGAGAACAGGCTCTCGAGCGCTGACTCGATCACCACGCCGATCAGCGTGTAGATCAGCGAGCCGACGAGCGCGGCAACAAAGCCCTGTACCTGGAAGCCATCAAGGATGCCCGAGGCGGCCCAGAACATCAGTGCATTGATGATGAACAGGAACAACCCCAGCGTCACGACCGTCACGGGCAACGTGAGCAGCACGAGGATGGGCCTGACGAAGGTGTTGAGCAGCCCGATCACAAGGGCAGCCAGCATGGCCGCACCAAAACTCGTTATTACGACACCGCTGTAGATGTAGGCAACGAGCAGCAGCGCCGAGGCACTGAGCAGCCATTTGACGATGAGTTTGAGCATGCGGCCAGCATACACCGGCCACACCGGCTACCCACTGCGTGAGTAGTCGTCAGCCAGCACGACTTTGCCGATACCTGCTGCGCGCGGCGCCCTATGATCAAGACACCTCCCTGTGCGGCAACAAGCGGGAGCTACTCCCCTTCGGGCCGCGATTAAAGCACAGGAATTCTGCGGCTGTGCGTGCCGCAGGAGCGCTATCATCCCCCTCCCCCTGCAAGCGAGACATGGCCGGAATCCACATCACCGATATCGAGTCCGCCATCAATTACTGGCGCGAGCGCAAGCCTTCGCCCGATGGCGTCACACTCGCGCCTGAGCTGCGCGCACTCGCCGAGGTGTATGCGTTGATGATTTACTACCACGAGGAAGATGCGCAGGAGCAGGGATTTCCACCTGCCGCCTATGCGGCGTGGAAGACCTGGTATGACACAACCCCCGATACACCCTGCATCGCGATCTGTTCCACGAGCCAGGGCGACGATCAGTGCAAAGGCTGCGGGCGCACCTTCGAAGAAGTCCAGCGATGGCCGGAGATGAGCCCCGGCGAGAAGCGCCAGACCTGGCGGCGCATCACCATCAACAACGAAGCATGGCGCTTCAACAGGTATTCCGAACGGGCGGCCGAAAGTATTGAGCCAGACCCGGCGAAGCAAGTTCCTGGGGCTTCCGTAGTTGTACCGACGGAGCCGGCGTAGCCATGCTTCGTCTGGCTCAGGCACCCAACATCGCAATTGCGGCGTTCTGGGTCGAGGCCTTGCGCAACGCCGGTATTGATGCCTCGATGCAGCGGTATTTTTTGGGCGCTGCTGCTGGCGAATTGCCGCCCGACCAATGCCTGCCCGAAGTCTGGCTGCTCGACGACACACAGGAAACCAGGGCGCGCGACTTGCTGCGGGCGCTGACGCACGTGCCGCAGCGACGCTGGACATGCGTGTGCGGAGAACTGGTGGAAGGCGGTTTCGAGCAGTGCTGGAACTGCGGGACGGTGATGCCGTGAAGTCGCGGTCTTCTACCGGCGCCCGTACGAATCGTCGAAGCGCACGATATCGTCTTCGCCGAGGTAGCCCCCAGATTGGACCTCGATGATCTCCAGCGGCACATGGCCGGGGTTGGCGAGCCGGTGCTTGACGCCCATGCTGATGTAGGTGCTCTGGTTCTCACCTAGCAGGAATGTCTTGTCATCGCAGGTAACCTCCGCCGTACCCGAAACGACGACCCAGTGCTCGGCCCGGTGGTGATGCATCTGCAGGCTCAATTGCGCGCCCGGCTTGACCATGATGCGTTTGACCTGGAAACGGGAACCGGCATCGACAGAGTCATACCAGCCCCAGGGACGATGCACTTTGCGCGGCTGCAGCGGCTCGACGCGCTTGCCTTTGTTCAATCCGGCGACAACATCCTTCACGTCCTGGCTGGCCGTCCGGTTCATCACGAGCACAGCATCGGGCGTCTCGACGACCACAACGTCATCGAGGCCGACCACCGCCACCAGGCGGCTGGTTGCATGAACCATCGTGTTGCGACTTTTGTGCAGCACCACATCGCCCTCGACCGCGTTGCCCTGCGCATCGTGCGGGCGCGACTGCCAGACCGCGTCCCAGGCCCCCAGGTCGCTCCAGCCTGCGTCGAGTGGCACCATGCAGATGTCGAATTCGCTTCCTGGGCAGCGTTCCATCACGGCGTAGTCGATCGACTCCGACGGCACCCGCTCGAACTCGGATTTGCCGGGACGTACGAATCCGCCGTCGGTTGCGCGCGCCTGCCACGACGCGCAACAGGCCGACAGGATGTCCGGTCGAAACCGGCCCAGCGCTGCCAGCCAGGTCGAAGCCTTCAGCACGAAGATGCCGCTGTTCCAGTGAAATTCCCCCGACGCCAGGTAGCGCTGCGCCGTGGGCAGGTCCGGCTTTTCGACGAATTGCACAACGCGCTGCGGCCCCTGCGCGTCCTCGGATCGGATGTAGCCATAGCCGGTCTCGGGCCTGGTAGCGGGCACTCCCAGCACAACCACCGAGCCGCTTGCCGCTTGGGTGACTGCCGCGCGCAAGGCGGCCTGCATGGCCGGCACATCGCTGACGCCGTGGTCCGCAGGGCAGACCAGCAGCACCGGGTCGGCGCCGGCTTCGATCGCCTGCAGGGCCGCCAGTGCCAGGGCCGGGGCTGTGTTGCGGCCGGCCGGCTCAAGCACCACGGCGACGCTCTCATGGCCAATGACCGACAGCTGGTCGAGCGCCAGGAAGCGGTAGTCCTCATTGGTGACCACCACCGGCCTAGCCAGAGTCCAGCCTGCGACCGCCAGGCCCTGCAGGCGCAGCAAGGAGTCTTGTAGCAGGGTGCGGCCACTGGCCGACAGCGCCAGGAACTGCTTGGGGTGGCCCAAGCGCGAGAGCGGCCACAGCCGCGTGCCGCCGCCGCCCGCCATGATCACTGGGCAAATAGAGATTATTTCGGGCTGGGTCATCGCCTGGCTATTTCCAGCGCAGGGGTTCGATGTCGATGCTGCCGGCGCCGTCGCTGAGCATCAGCGTGCCTTCCTGGATGGTGGCTTGCAACTGCATGCTTCGCTGCGCGAGGGCCGCCAGCGCCTGCGAGGCCAGCGTCGGCATCCGAAATACGCTCAGGTTCTGCAAACGGGAGAGCTTGTTCTCGATACCGCGCCACCACACTTCGGCTGCATGGGCAAAGCAGTAGACGCTGACCTGGTCGGCCTTGCCGCAGGCCTTGGAGATCGGCTTGTCCTCGGGCTGCCCCACCTCGATCCACAGTCGAGTCTGGCCGGTGAAGTCGCGCAGCGAAACATCGGGGTCGTCCGGGTTGGACAAACCGGCGCCAAATGCCAGGGTAGCGTCGCCGTTGCATTCGGTCTGGACCCGATGGGCGTTCAGCGCCAGCGCTGCCAGCCGAATCATCATGCGTTCATCGGTCTCGCTTGGGTGCCGCGCCAGCGTCAACTGGTGATCGGCGTAATAGGCGTGATCGATGTCGGCGATGGAAAGATTCGCCTTGAAGATGGTGGACTTCAGAGCCATGTCGGGCCTAGCACCGCGTCATGCCCTACGGGCCAGTCCGGCTGCCTTGCCGATGTAGCTGGCCGGCGTCATGGCGAGCAGGCGTTCTTTCTCCGGCTGCGGTATGTCGAGCGAGCGGATTAAGGAATGCAAGTCTTCGGCCCGCACCGCCTTCCCGCGCGTGACTTCCTTGAGCTGCTCATAAGCCCCTTGCAAGCCGAAGCGGCGCATCATCGTCTGGATCGGCTCGGCCAGCACTTCCCAGGCGGCGTCCAGGTCGGCGGCCAGGGCTTCCTCGTTCAGTTCGAGTTTGGCCAGGCCTATCCCCAGCGAGTGATAGGCCAGGGCTGCGTAACCGACGGCCACGCCCATGTTGCGCAACACCGTG
>JBKJKT010000103.1:0-5942 GCA_046597415.1 Ramlibacter sp. | reverse complement strand
CACCTTCGTTTCGCTTCCGTCCTGCAAGGTGAGCGGCGCCAGACCGCCGGTTGCGTTCAGGTGCGGATCGTCGAACAGGTCTTCGGGGCGCGTAATCGGCGCGAAGGGCAGCCCGTTCTTCTCGAACACCGCACACAACTCTGCCGCCGGGCGATCGGCCAGCCGAGATCGCAGGATCGGCATCATCCAGTCGCGCGCCAGGACGCGATCATTGTTGGTGGTCAGGCGCGTGTCCACGAAGAGATCACCGAAACCCAACGCATCGCAAAACACTTTCCACTGCGAATCGCTCACGGCTGCGAGAAAAATCTGTTCGCCGTCCTTCACCGTGAACACGTCATACACCGCCCACGCGGAAATGCGACCCGGCATCGGCGCTGCAGGCTGGCCTGTCACCGCAAATTGGATCATGTGCTGCGCGACCAGGAACACGTTGTTTTCAAACAGCGCGCTTTGCACTTCCTGTCCGACGCCGGTCTTCTCACGCTGCGCCAATGCAGCCATCGCCCCAATGGCACCGAACATGCCGCCCATCATGTCGTTCACGCTGGTGCCCGCGCGCAATGGATCGCCGGGCCGCCCTGTCATATAGGCGAGCCCACCCATCATCTGCACAACTTCATCGAGTGCAGTGCGGTGGTCGTAGGGGCCAGGCAGAAAGCCCTTGTGGCTGACATAGATGAGGCGCGGGTTGCTTAGCCTGAGCGTCTCGTAGCCCAGCCCCAGCTTTTTCATGGTGCCCGGCTTGAAGTTCTCGCTCACGATGTCGGCCGTCGCAACGAGCCGCTGCGCCGCTTCACGCCCTTCGGGCTTTTGCAAATCGAGCGCGATACTCTTCTTGTTGCGATTGAAGAGCGGATAAAACCCTGCGCCCGACCCCAGCAGCCGCCGAGTGTTGTCACCGCCTATCGGCTCAACCTTGATGACTTCCGCGCCCAGATCGGCCAGCACCATGCCGCAGGTCGGCCCCATCACCATGTGCGTGAATTCGACAATGCGGATGCCTGCGTAGGGAAGGGGATTTGGAAGGGGATTTGGAATGTCGCTCGTCATGCTGCGCACCCTACCACCGGGAACTCCAAAGTCATTACATCTATTTAAGTCATGGATAAATCTATGCATCCGCTATTAATGGTCATCAAAGTATCCAATACAGTATCGACACCCGCCGGGAATTGCCCGTGCTTTTCGTTTTTCGCACCGCAGGAGAGAGATTCATGACCGCACGCACGACCATTCACGGCCTCGAAGTTGCCACCGAGCTGTACCGCTTCATCGAAGACAAGGCATTGCCGGGCACCGGTGTGGACAGTGCCACCTTCTGGAAGGGTTTCGACGCCATCATCTCTGACCTGGCACCCCGGAACCTCGCACTCCTGGCTGAACGTGATCGCCTGCAAACCGAACTCGATACCTGGCATCAGGCCAACCCCGGTCCGATCCGCGACATGGCGGCCTATCGCCGCTTCCTGGAAAACATTGGTTATCTGGTTGCCCCGCCAACAAACGCAAAGGCCACGACGACCAACGTCGATGCAGAACTCGCCATCCAGGCCGGCCCGCAACTGGTGGTGCCGATTCTCAATGCACGCTATGCCCTGAACGCTGCGAATGCGCGCTGGGGCTCGCTCTATGACGCGCTTTATGGCACCGACGCGATCCCCGAAACCGATGGCGCAGAGCGCGCTGGAGGATACAACCCGGTTCGCGGCGCGAAGGTGATCGCATATGCGCGCAAGGTGCTCGACAACGCTGCGCCCCTGGCCTCCGGCTCGCACACTGACGCCACCGGCTACAGCGTTGACGGCGGCGCACTCAAGGTCACTCTCAAGGACGGCACATCATGCGGCTTGAAAGATGCCTCCCAGTTCGCGGGCTATCAGGGCGAGGCGACGGCACCTTCATCGTTGCTGATCCAGCACAACGGAATTCACATCGACATCCAGATCGATCGCTCGACCGCGATCGGCCAGAGCGATGCGGCAGGCGTGAGCGACCTCGTGATGGAAGCCGCGCTTTCCACCATTCTCGACCTGGAAGATTCGGTTGCTGTTGTCGATGCACAGGACAAGGTCGTTGCGTATGCGAACTGGCTGGGCATTTTGCAGGGCACGCTCACCGAGCAGGTGAGCAAGGGCGGCAAGACCTTCACGCGCGGACTCAACCCCGATCGTGTTTACAAAGGCCCAAGCGGCGGTGAAGTCACGTTGCATGGCCGCTCTCTGCTCTTCGTGCGCAACGTCGGCCACCTCATGACCAACCCTGCTGTACTCTATGACGGCGGCAAGGAAATACCCGAAGGCATTCTTGACGGCGTGATCACGACGCTGATCGCAATTCACGACCTGAAGCGCAAGGATGCTGGCGGCATTCGCAACTCGCGCACGGGCTCTGTCTACATCGTCAAGCCGAAGATGCACGGTCCGAAGGAAGTGGCTTTCGCGTCCGAGCTGTTTGCTCGCGTCGAGGCTGTGGTCGGCCTGCCAGTCAACACCGTCAAGCTCGGCATCATGGATGAAGAGCGCCGCACCAGCGTCAACTTGCGCGCATGCATCGAAGCGGCGTCGGCGCGGGTCGCGTTCATCAACACGGGCTTTCTCGATCGAACCGGCGACGAGATGCACACCGCCATGCTCGCAGGTCCCATGTTCCGCAAGGGCGACATGAGGGCCAGTGCGTGGATTCAATCGTACGAAAAGAACAACGTGGCCGTTGGCCTGGCTTCGGGGCTGCGCGGTCGTGCGCAGATCGGCAAGGGGATGTGGGCGATGCCCGATCTGATGGCCGCGATGCTTGAGCAGAAGATCGGTCACCCCAAGGCAGGCGCCAACACGGCGTGGGTGCCTTCGCCGACCGCGGCGACACTGCATGCGCTGCACTATCACCAGGTCAATGTCGCTGAGGTACAGAAGGAAATGGAAAGCGCGCTGAGTGCGGACGCCGATCACGACGCGTTGCTCGCAGGCCTGCTGCAGATTCCGGTGGTGACGCAAGCGAAGTGGACTGGCGAGGAGCGCCAGCAGGAACTGGACAACAACACGCAGGGCATCCTGGGCTATGTGGTGCGCTGGATCGACCAGGGCGTGGGTTGCTCCAAGGTACCTGATATCCACAACGTCGGCTTGATGGAAGACCGCGCGACACTGCGCATCAGCAGCCAGCACATTGCCAACTGGCTCAAGCACGGCGTGGTGACGGCGGATCAGGTCAAGGCGACCTTCGAGCGCATGGCCGCTGTCGTCGACAAGCAGAACGCAGGCGATCCGCTCTACAAAAACATGGCTGGCAACTTCGAAACGTCGGCTGCTTACAAGGCAGCGTGCGATCTCGTGTTCAAGGGGCTGGAGCAGCCGAGCGGCTACACCGAGCCGTTGCTGCATGCATGGCGGTTGCAGGTCAAGGCGCAGACGTCGTAAGGGCCTTGCGCATGAACACCTGATGCAGCGGCTGGGGCACAAAGCCCATCCGCTGCAGCGCTTCACCGCCTACATCCGGCCGCTGCAATTGCGGCACCACGATGCGGTGGCGCGGGTGATCTTCGATCAGCGCAGCAATCAGCGATTGCGCATCAGTCTGCGCCCGGTCGGCATCGACAAGGCTCTGGATCGTGAGCGCTTCGGGTCCCGTTTCCACATAGACGATCACTGCATCGCCGCAGCGCATCGCATGCAACGTTCCTTCGACCGCGCGAAGCGATGCAGGCGTCACCTGCAGCGGCAAATTGCGCAGCCGGAAGTCAACCGCGTCGATGAACCCGAACGCGTCTCCCAGATCGATCGTATCCACTTCAGCGGTGGATACCGTCTCATCCGGCGTCGCACCACCTTCGCGCACATAGCCGTACAGGGGCGAATTCGTCTCGAACCCACGGCTGACGTAAAGACGCAAGGCACGCTCGTTTTGCGCGAAGCATTCGAGCTCGACCCATTCGACCTGCGCCGCACGGGCGCGCTCGATGAAGTCATCGAGCAGGGCGGGCGCTGCACCGCTGCCACGCGCGGAGCGAATCGCAGCCATCGTGGCGAGCCGCCAGGCGGCGATGCGGGGTCGGGGCGCCGCGAGTGCGAACGCAACGACATCGCCGCGACGCATCGCAACGCGGCTTTGCGTGAGCTCGATGGTGTGACGTTCCAGAAATTGCGGCCATTGATTCAGACCCAGCGTAAAGGGGCCGATCAGGTAGTCGGAAAACGCATCCCTGAAGGCGCCATACAGGATGGCGGGGTCGATGTGGTTGGCGGGGCGAATCTCGTACTCGGGCATACCGCTAGTATCGCGCCGAGGGGTCGCTGCGCCATGCGAGTGACCTACACTGGGACAATGAATTCCACCGAAGCCGCACAGTGTCCTCTTTGCGGGGAGCTCAACCGCTGTGCCATGGAGTCCGCACGCCAGACGGGCGTCGCGCAGCCCAATTGCTGGTGCATGCAGGTCGATTTCAGCGCCGAATTGCTGGCCAGGGTGCCGTCTGCGGCCAAGAACAACTGCTGCATCTGTGAGACCTGCGCGCGCGCCGAGTCAGTCAACTGAGTTCAGACAGATGTGCCAACTACTGGGAATGAACTGCAACACGCCAACCGACGTGACGTTCAGCTTCAGCGGCTTTGCGCAACGCGGTGGCCGCACCGACCATCACGCCGACGGCTGGGGGATCGCATTTTTTGAAGGCGCAGGATTGAGGCATTTTGTCGATCACCAGCCCGCCTGCGATTCACCGGTGGCCGAGTTGATCCGCCGCTATCCGATCAAGAGCCGCAACGTGATCTCGCATATTCGCAAGGCGACGCAGGGCGCTGTTTCGCTGGAGAACTGTCACCCGTTCGTGCGTGAGTTGTGGGGACGCTACTGGGTATTCGCGCACAACGGCAACCTTGAAAATTTTCATCCGCGCCTGCACGCGAGTTTCAAGCCGGTCGGCGCAACCGACAGCGAGCGCGCCTTCTGCTGGCTGATGCAGGAGCTGGCGAAGTCTCATGCGGGCGTGCCAGATATCCACGAACTCACGCTGACCTTGCGGGAACTCACGCCGCAAATTGCGAGGCACGGTCCGTTCAACTTCCTCTTGTCGAATGGCCAGGCGCTGTGGGCACATTGTTCAACCAACCTGTTCTTCGTCGAGCGCAAGCACCCGTTTGCAGATGCACATCTGGCCGACGAGGACATCAGCATCGACTTTTCACGCAACACGACCCCGCAGGACAAGGTTGCTGTCGTGGTGACTGCACCGCTGACAACGAATGAGACATGGACGCAATTTGCGCCGGGTGAGTTGAGGGTGTTTGTGGATGGGGCGGTAGCTGCCTGACAGAGCTTGTCACGCCTGTGCCTTACTTTCCGGCCATCGCCGCTTCCAGCGCATCCAGAAACATCGCCGGCACATCAAAGCCCGCCTGCTGCGTGATTTCCTGAAAGCAAGTCGGGCTCGTCACGTTGATCTCCGTGAGCGAGTCCCCGATCACATCGATTCCCACCAGCAGCAATCCGCGCGCGGCCAGCCTGGGGCCAATTGCATTGGCAATTTCAAGATCGCGCGCCGAGAGCGGCTGCGCGACGCCCTTGCCGCCTGCCGCCAGATTGCCTCGCACTTCAGTGCCCTGCGGAATGCGCGCAAGGCTGAACGGCACCGGCTTGCCACCGATCACAAGTACGCGCTTGTCACCCTCGGTGATCTCGGGCACGAAGCGCTGCACCATGAGACTGGTCGCACCGTCACGATTGAGCGTCTCGGTGATGGAACCCAGGTTCAAGCCGTCCTCCTTCACACGATAAATTCCCAT
The DNA here is from genome assembly GCA_046597415.1 of Ramlibacter sp. GTDB lineage: Bacteria > Pseudomonadota > Gammaproteobacteria > Burkholderiales > Burkholderiaceae_C > Ramlibacter. Next base: position 165 of record JBKJKT010000103.1, on the reverse strand, counting down.
CCCACCCATGCCGTCCAGCGGCTTGAGGATGATGTCGCGATGCTCTGCATGAAAACGCCGCACTTCCTGCGCATCGCGGGTGACCAGTGTCGGGCTGCAGAACTCTGCGAACTCCATGATGGCGAGTTTTTCGGGGTGATCGCGCAAGGCGGCCGGCTTGTTGAA
>JBKJKT010000199.1:0-19583 GCA_046597415.1 Ramlibacter sp. | reverse complement strand
CTTCGCGGTCGATTTCGTTGAGCGCCAGGCCCATCGACACACGCATGAAGAATGCCTGCGGCAGTTCGATGCGCGTCTTGCGCAGATGCAGGAAGTAGCGGTCATACAGCGTCTGCAGACCGAGGTAGTCGAATTGCAGATCGCGTTCGGCCTTCAACGCCGAGCCGAGTTTCTTCAAGTCATATTGAAGGAGCTTCTCGTCGAGCAGTTCGTTCTCGACGCCCTTCTTGATGTAACCCGGGAAGTAGTCTGCGTAGCTGCCGGCCATTTCGGCGGGCGGCAGATCGCGGCCCAGCACTTCCTTGAAAATCGTGTGGAGCAACAGGCGGGCGGTGGCGAAGGTGTAGTCCGGGTCTTTTTCGATCAGTGTGCGCGCGGCCAGGATCGAGGCCTTGTAGACCTCGTCCATCGGGACGCCGTCATAAAGATTGCGCATGGTCTCGGCCATGATCGGGTCGGGCTTTACATCCGTGCCCAGGTTCTGGCACGCCGACTGGATCAACCCTTGCAGGTGTTCGAGGTCCAGGGGGATGCGCTGGCCACCGTCGAGCACATGAATGGTTGGCGCGGCTTGCGGCTTCTGTTCGCTTTGGCGGGCGCGCTCCTGTGTGCGGCGCTCCCGGTACAGCACATACGCGCGTGCGATTTCGTGGTGGCCGCCACGCATGAGGCCCAGCTCGACGTTGTCCTGCACGTCTTCGATATGGAACGTGCCGCCCCCCGGACGCGAACGCACCAGCGCACGGATCACGGCCTGCGTGAGTTCATCGACCATCTCGCGAACACTGGCCGATGCAGCCCCTTGCGTACCGTGAACGGCAAGGAACGCTTTCATCATCGCGATCGCGATCTTGTTGGGCTCGAACGGCACCACGGCGCCGTTGCGGCGAATGATCTGGTAGTTGGCCAGCGGGTTCGTCCCGGCGGCTGCCGATTGCGCAGCGGTGTACGGGCTGCCCGTGGAGCCGGACGTTGCCGGTGTGCTCAAAGCAGGTTGCATGTGTTCTTCCTGTCCTACGTTGTTCTGAATGAAAGGCTAAAGGAATGCCAGGTGCGGGACTGGGAGTCGCGCAAGAAGCGGGATTTTCTGGGGGTGCCGTGAGGCGGTTTGCGTGGCGATCAGCGACCGGGGGGGCGGATGCACGCATCAAGGTCCGGAGGGCCAAAGGCGAACTTGGAAAACTTCTTCATTTCGACTCCTGCGAACACTGCACAGTGTACAGCCAAGCACTATATATAGTGTCCCGGCAATTGCAAGCCCCTACCGGTAGTGTTTACCCGACAAAACATTAGTCACAGGCTCCGCTCGGTTGCCGACAGGAAGTCCACAGTGATATCAACAGGTCGGGCGTGTGAAGTGCCTTGCCGCAAGGCGCAGACAAACACGTTCACCGAGCCTTGCTCATTGCGTGTGCAGATCCTTCGTTCTCGCGCGGCAGTGGACAACTATTCAGCGCGTCCCGGGCTCCTGCGTGTCGGGTTGAAACAGCGAGGTGTCCGGAAACTGCGAAGGCCTCCACGGTAGGGCCCGCCGCATCAGCGGCCAATCGAATTGCGCACCAGGGTCAGCCTTTCGGCCCGGCGCTATGTGCTCATGGCCTGCCATATGAGCGATGGGATAGTTCTGTGCGATGGCGGCGCAGAGACTCGTGATTGCCTCGTACTGCGCGGGTTCGAACGACTCGCCTTCCAGCCCTTCGAGCTCGATGCCGATGGAGTCGTCGTTGCAGTTGTCCCGTCCCCGGTAGCGCGATGCGCCCGCGTGCCAGGCACGGTCGTCGCAGCTCACGAACTGCCACAGCTCACCGCCACGACGAATGTAGAAGTGAGACGAGACCTGCATGCCCTCGATGCTCTTGAAATAAGGATGTGCTTCCCAGTCGAGCGCGTTGGTGAAGAGCTGTTGAACCTGGTCGCCGCCGTATTCGCCGGGCGGCAGGCTGATCGAATGAACCACGATCAGGTCTATGGGCGCGCCTTGCGGCCTGGGTCCGAAATTGGGCGACGCGAGCTTTCGGGCATAGCCATACCAGCCGCAGTTCCACAGGGCCGGCCCCGCAGCTTCAGGTCGTGTCGCCATGTCCGTCGTCCCCTGGCGCGGAGATCGCAAGGCGCGCGATACGGTAGCGAATCTGGCGCAGCGAAAGCCCCAGTCGCTGCGCCGCGGCTGTGCGGTTGAAGCCGCTGTCACGCAGCGCCTTCACCAGAATCTCGCGTTCTTGCTGATCGAGATAAGCCTGCAGGTCGGCGGGTATGGGGTGCGGCAAAGGGGTCGGCGGCGTGCCGGATGCGACTGGCGCGGCAGTGGGTGTGCCGGAAGGCGCCGATGCATCACGGGTAAAACCAGGCGCCTGCGTTGGCGCGAAATCGACCTGCAGTTCCTCGCCGTCAGACAGCGCCACGGCGCGATGCAACAGGTTCTCAAGCTCTCGCACGTTTCCGTCGAGCGGGTGATTGCAGAGTTGCTCGACTACAGAGGGCGACAGCGTCGGCACGGGCATGCCGGACTCGTGAGCGATGCGCGCCAGCAGCGCTTCGCACAGGGCAGGCAGGTCTTCGCGGCGCTCGCGCAGCGGCGGCACCAGAATTTCGATCACGTTGAGGCGGTAATACAGATCCTGACGGAACCGGCCCGCGTGGACGTCCGCTGCCAGATCCTTGTGCGTGGCACTCACGATGCGCACATCGACAGCGTCTTCCTGTGTCGAGCCGATTGCTCGCACTTGCCGCTCCTGAATGGCGCGCAGCAGCTTGGATTGCATCGCCAGCGGCAAATCGCCGATTTCGTCGAGAAACAGCGTGCCGCTGCGTGCCGCCTGGAAGTAGCCTTCGCGGTCTTGCGTCGCGCCGGTGTACGAGCCCTTCTTCGCGCCGAAGAATTCGGCTTCCAGCAGGGCTTCAGGAATGGCGCTGCAGTTGACCGCCACGAACGGACCGTCGCTGCGATGACTGCACGCATGAATGGCGCGCGCCACCAGTTCCTTGCCCGTGCCCGATTCGCCGCGCACGAGCACAGGTGCCATGCTGCGCGCAACCTTGGCAATGCGCTCCTTGACCGTGCGCATGGGTTGTGAATCGCCAACGAGCCTCTGCAGCGACGCCTGGCTTCCGGCGGGGCGCTCTCCAGGTGCCTGCTGCCTGGGCGCGCCCGTCGCCGGGCGCGTACGCGCGCTTGCGCCTGCATCCTGGATGGCCGATGCGACAACCGTGCGGAACTGCTTGAGGTCAACCGGCTTGGTGAGGTAGTCGAATGCGCCTGCCTTGAGTGCTTCGACGGCGTTTTCGGCCGAGCCGTAAGCGGTCATCACGATGCAGCGCTCAGTGCGCTGGCTGGTGAGCATGCCGTTGAGCAACTCGAGGCCCAGCCCATCGGGCAGGCGCATGTCGGTGATGACTGCGTCGAACTTTCTGCTCTCAAGTTGTGCCCACGCCTCTGCGAGCGTTCCTGCGGCTTCCACGCGATAACCTTCGCGTAGCAGCGTAAGCTCGTACAGCGTGCGCAGGTCAGGCTCGTCATCGACGACAAGGACCTGGGCGGATGCGGGGGCAGAGGACATCAGTTGCGCTTCATTCAGGCGGCTATTGTGTCAAATGAAGCGGCGCCCGCAAGCGGGCTCGAAAGCGCGAACTCCACGCAGAAATCATTGCCTTCGCGCAGATGACCCGCAGAGCCACCGATGACGCGCGTATAGGTCATGCTTGCGCGGTGCCGCTCGCACAATTCCCGGCAGATGTAGAGACCCAGACCACTGGATCTGCTCTCCGATGAAAAGAAGGGCTCGAACAGGTGTTGCTGCACGCCCGCTTCGAGCGGCGCGCCATCGCTCCACACATGCAGTCGCGCGTGATCGCCTGCCAGCTGCGTGGAGACCTGGATCGAATCGCTCTGGTGACCTGCGTAGCGAAGCGCGTTGTCGAGGAGGTTGATCAGCACACGTCGCAGGTGGTCGGCGTCGAACGGCACGCGGACCCCCGGCGCAGCCAGTGCGAGTCGCAGCCGCAGGTCGCTTCGCGTTTGCAGCGCCCAGTCGCTGCAGGTGGCGTTGACGGTTGCGTCGAGCTCCAGTGCGGGCGACGTGGCGGCACCATAGGGATGGACGCGCGACACATCCAGGATTTCATCGACGATCTGCGCCAGGCGCTGGGCGTTCTTGCGCACCAGCGCACTGAGCTGCTGCAATCCGGGCTCATGCAGGTCTTCTTCCATCAAGGCGTTCGCTTGCGCGATGGCCGCCAGCGGATTTCGGAACTCATGAGCAACTGCAGCCGACATGCGGCCCATGGCTGCAAGCTTTTCGGTGCGAAGGCGCGCTTCCATCTCGCGCAGGTCTTCGAGGAACATCACGCAAAGGCTCTCGCCCTGATCGCCTTCCGCGTCGGTCAGGCGGGTGCGAACATGGATGCGACGCGGGTTGGCCGCGCCATCGTTGATGGCGATTTCACCGGCAATCGGCGCGCGAATTGCAAAGGTTTCTTCGGCCAGACGCAGGAGCGGTAGCCACCCCGCTTGCACCGACAGGTCGAACCGCTCTCTCGACTGCGCGTGGCCTGCGCCCAGCATGGTTCTGGCGGCGGGATTAGCGGCCCGCACGCCACTGCTCGTGTCGATGACGAGCACACCATCGTGAAGTGTTTCGATGACCAGTTCATTGACCTGAGCCTGGATGCGTGCGGCCTGCTGGCCCTCTCGCGCGGCCTGTTCTTCGCGTGCAAGGCGGCCTGCGAGCTGGTTGACCAGGACGGCGAGTGCGAAAAAACCAGTACCTGTCAGGCCGGCTTGCAAAAAGCGCGCGGCTGTTTCAGTGGGCGCGTGCAGCGATTGCACCCACGCGTCGGTCAGCAGCAGCAACGTAACGCCGGCCGCCGTGCCAAGTGCAAGCAACGCTGATCCGAGAACGCCGCCCATCAGCACCGGAAGCGCGAAGAGCGGCGAGTAGTTGATGCCTGCGGCTTGCAGGAATTGCAGCGTCGAGAACGCGACCAGATCAACGCCGATCGTCGATACCCATTGCGGATCGAACGTATGACCCGGTGGTAACGCGCGCGCGAACATGCGCACGGCCAGCGCCGCAGCCAGATATGACATGCACAGCGCCACCAGCCAGTGGCTGACGTTGAGCGAGGGTGACAGTGTGTAGAGCGAAGCCAGCAGCAGCGTCAGCACGATGGCGATCGCCACGCGCGCCGTCATGAAGCCTCGCCACAGGCGCGAGAAGGCGGAGTCGGGCGTCAGTGCCGGGCCGTCATCACCGGTGTCCGCAGGATCGGCGCTGGCTGCGGGCGGTCTGGTCATTTCAGCTGCCGGCCTGCCGGCTGTGTTCCGAACAGCAATACACCTGACCGCCCGGACCGGGCAGTGCATCGGCGCGCGGTAGATGCACCGAGCAGACGGGGCAGCGCACCATGTCTTGTGGCTCTTCGAGACGGGGCTTTCCGTCTTGCCCGGCTTGAGCCTTCTGCTCTTCCCGCTCCCGGCTCGTGCGGTCCCGGCCATTGCGCCAGAGCCACACCACAAGAATCACGACGGCAATGACGATGACGTATTTCATGCTGTGCGGCCCAGTACGACTTCAAGGACAAAGCGCGATCCTGCATAAGCCAGTAGCAGCAGAAGCGCTCCTATGTATAGAACACGCACGGCTTTGCGGCCGCGCCAGCCAAACTTCAGCCGTCCCAGCAGCAGGCCCGCGAAAACGACCCAGGCCAGAACCGAAAAGACGGTCTTGTGATCCCAGCGCCAGCCCCGCACGTGGCCATAGAGGGTGTCGGAAAAAAACAATCCCGCGAGCAATGTCGCCGTGAGCAGCACAAACCCCGCATAAGCAAAGCGGAACGTCAGCCGTTCGAGGGTCAGCAATGGCACGCCGGCGTGTGGGTCGGTCGCCTGACGGATGTGGCGTTCAGCGCGGGTCATCAGCCACGCGTGGACCACGGCTGCGGCAAACAGGCCATAAGAAGCGATACCTAGCGCGAGATGCACCGGTAGCCAGGGCGACGCATTGGCGTGCAGTGCCGTGCCAGGGAACACGAGCGCAAGCAGTACCGCTGCAGAGCCAAGCCCAGCCAGTGCCCAACGTGCCTGCAGCTGGGGAAACAGTTGCCGCTCGACGGCATACACGGTCATCACCAGCCACGCTGTGACTGAAATGGCGGGTGCGAAGCCGAATTTGGGGGGATCACCACCCAGACCCCACAGCAGCACCAGCGCGTGGAGCGACCATGCAGCGAGCAGGGCGATGCGGGAAGCTCGCTCCGACAGGCGTCCCGCACCGGCCGCCGGAACAGCGTAGGCCGCTGCGGCAGCAAGTGCCAGCACCATGCTGGCGAGAGATGCACTGGCAAATGCGGTGATCACAGGCCCTTTAGAATGAAGTTCCACAGTTTATCGCCATGCTTCTTGCGGGGCGACGTCCTGCTCTGGCATCCGTCTTCTTCCCCCAGTTTCCAATCCACCCACTCCGATCCTATGGCCTCGTCCGCACTTACTGACAAGCTCTCACGCCTGGCCAAGGAAATCCGCGGCCAGGCCCGCATCACCGAGGCCAATGTCCAGGACATGCTGCGCGAAGTGCGAATGGCCCTGCTCGAAGCCGACGTTGCACTGCCCGTCGTTCGCGACTTCATCGCGCGCGTCAAGGAAAAGGCGCTCGGGCAGGACGTGCTGGGCTCCCTGTCCCCGGGTCAGGCGCTGGTGGGCATCGTCAACCGCGAGTTGTCCGCGACGATGGGGCAGGGCGTCGCTGATATCAACCTCCAGGCTCAGCCCCCGGCGGTGATTCTCATGGCGGGCCTCCAGGGTGCGGGTAAGACGACGACCACCGCCAAGCTGGCCAAGCACCTGATCGAGAAGCGCAAGAAGAAAGTGTTGACGGTGTCGGGCGACGTGTATCGGCCTGCAGCGATCGAGCAGTTGAAGACCGTGACTGCGCAGGCAGGGGCCGAGTGGTTCCCGAGTTCGCCGGATCAAAAGCCCGTCGACATTGCCAGGGCCGCGCTGGATTACGCGCGCAAACAATACTTCGATGTGCTCCTTGTCGATACAGCCGGCCGCCTGGCAATCGACGAAGCGCTGATGCGTGAGATCAAAGAGCTGCACGCGGTGCTCAATCCGGTCGAGACGCTCTTCGTTGTCGATGCGATGCAGGGGCAGGACGCGGTCAACACGGCCAAGGCATTCAAGGAAGCGCTGCCGCTGACCGGCATCATCCTGACCAAGATGGACGGCGACTCACGCGGCGGCGCGGCGCTGTCAGTGCGCCAGATCACCGGTGCCCCGATCAAGTTTGCCGGTATCAGCGAGAAGATCGACGGGCTCGAGGTGTTTGACGCCGAACGCCATGCGGGTCGCATCCTGGGCATGGGCGATATCGTTGCGCTGGTTGAACAGGTCACCGCGAATGTCGATATGGCAGCCGCGCAAAAGCTCGCGGCCAAGGTCAAGAGCGGTGATTTCGACCTGAATGACTTCCTGTCTCAGATCCAGCAGATGAAAAGCATGGGTGGCCTGTCCAGCCTGATGGACAAGATGCCGGCGCAGATGCAGGCCAAGGCCGGTACGGTCGATATGAACAAGGCCGAGAAAGACATCCGCCGCAAGGAAGGCATCATCCAGAGCATGACGCCGCTGGAGCGCCGCAAACCCGAACTCATCAAGGCGACCCGCAAGCGCCGCATCGCCGGCGGCGCCGGGGTCCACGTTCAGGAAGTCAATCGCCTGCTCAATGAGTTCGAGCAGATGCAGGGGATGATGAAGAAGATGAAGGGCGGCGGGATGATGAAGATGATGAAGCGCATGGGGGCCATGGGTGGCAAGGGCGGCGGCGGTATGCCAAAGCTGCCGTTCTAGCCTTCCTGCCATCCAGCCTTCGCGTCTTCACACCTTCAGCGTTCCAACACCGGCTCTTGTGCCTCGCGCAGCAATCTGACGGTTTGCGAAAGCGCCTCGACCGCGGCTTCGCGCGTGGCGATCCAGGCGGGCTCTTTGCCCTGATCGAGCCAGGCCCACCGCGAACCATGAAAGCTGCTGTGGGCTACAGCCAGACGCAGCCCTGCCGGCAGATTGCCGCTCGCACGAAGCTGAGCTGCCGTGCGCTCCAGCGTCCCCACCAGTTTCATCAGGCCGTGATAGCGCCTGCGCACGGCATCGGGGTCGTCCACGATGCTTCCCCAGCGTAGTTGCAGCGCGAAGGCCACTTCATTGCCGAAGCTGTAGTAGTGGACGGCGTTCGACAGAAAACCGTGACCTGCGAAGCCGAAAGCGCGATAGGAAGCCGGTTGTTCCATGCTCCACGCTCCGACCCATTCGTCAAAGTCGTAGAGGCTCCAGGGCAGCGGACGCGTCGCATAGGCGGCGGGGCCCAGCCGAACGAGAGGTTGTGTATCGGGGATACGCGAACATTCGAGGCCTTCGGCGGCAAAGAGCTCGGCTGCTTCGACGCGGGCGTCGATCATGACTGCGCTGCTCCATAGGTGATCGGGGTCAGCTCGCGCATGTATTGCGCGTCGCGTCCGACATAGCTGGTTTTCGGATCGGCCAGCAACTGGGTGACGCGTTGTGATCCCCACTGCGCGGGTTCAATGATGTTGCCTTGGGCTTCAAGCTTGGACAGGTGAAGCTTGATGGCGTCCAGGCGGACGATGGTTGCCAGAATTTCTTTTTCGGTCAGCAGGCCGCCCAGACTTTTCCGCAAATCATCGGGCGAAATCCGGTCGATCGCCGCTTTCATGTCCCGATCGACGACCGGAGGCAGCATGACGCCGTGGAACACTGGGTTGCCGAACCGGTGCCCGCCCGCCCTGGCGCCCTTGTCGTCAGGGGCGCGGTTCACCAGCTCGTTCGGATCGAGCAAAGTCGGGCCGAACGACTGGTCGTTGTCGACGGCGTCGAGCTTGACAAGCTCGCCCTTTTCAGAAAGTCGCACCACGTAGTTGCCGGCATGGCGATCGCCTTGTGCCGTGAGTGCATCCATCAGCTGCAGTTGCACCAGCGACCGCTGGACTTTGGCATCGCCATAGTTGAGGTCCTGCAATCCGAACTGCTGGGAGCGGACAAGCTTGCCGCCTTCCAGCCTGCACTCCATGCTGGCAAGCGAAGCCTGGAAATCTTCAGGCGCGAGCCCCTGGAGTTGCTTGAGCAGGCGGTCGGACTCGGTCTGAGGAAGAGGGACTGTTTGCGTGGACGCCGGTGTGGCGCCATGCGCGAAATCCATGACGAGGCCGAGCTTGCCGTCCAGCATGCCGAATTGGGTATTGGGAACCAGCTTGAATCCGAGAAGTTCATCGACCGCAAGCGTCGCTACATTGCGCACGGCCATTCGCGGATCGCCTTTGTCGATTCCCATTCTTGCGGCCTGCTCGCCATAGCCCTGGCCGGCGGTCGCTTCCTTGAATACGACCGCACGGTTGAAACTCTTGTCCTTTTCATGGACCGCGTAAGTCGCTTTCCAGACGGAGCTGACCGAGCCACCCAGGGCTTTGGGCTGACCAACCAGGTTCTCACCCCTGAAATTCCCGACCAATGTGCGCGGGTGAATCGGAACGCCACGGTCCTTGTATTGCAGCCCGATCTCGATGGACAGGCCGGCCTCGTGCAGCATCCTGGTTTCTTGCGGCGTGAACCGCTGGAGCGACTTCTCCACGTCCATCCCATTCGCCTTCAGCCACCTGGAGTCTTCCAAGGTTTTCATCGCAGACTCGACCGCGCGCTTCACCGTATCGTCCAACTCAGCTGGGTCCTGGTGGCTAGCCTTCAGAAAGTTGCCAGTGTTGCGCCGCACGTCGCGATCGGACACTTCCACGTCCGCAGATGCCTGGTGGCCCAGCCGACGATCAACCGCATCCAGGAACTGCTTTGTCAGCGCCGACGTTGTCACGATGTGATCGAACCGCCGGGCCGTCAATGGGCGTCCCAGTTGCAGCTGGCCTTTCAGTTCCCTTGAAGCCAGGTCGGCGACCCGAGGGCCATAGGCGTCCTTCAGGCCATCGACGAATGCGTGAGCGACGGCCTTGTTGGCGGCAACTTCCTGCGGCGTGCGGGTCAGGAAATCCCAGGTGCGTGCGAAAACGTTGGTGCCGCTTTGCGGTCCACTTGCCTCGCTGGGCTTGATTTGTTTGTCTGTACCGACGGCAAGGCGCGTGCCTTCTGCGAGGCTGCCCACCCGGAGCCCGCCGATCGATGGAGGAATGACAGGCATGGTCGTTCAGGCCCGCAGGTGAAACTGATCCGAAAACTGAAGTGTGGGGACGGTCGGTGAGGCCGATCCAGGGGCCGAAAGCCGGGCCAGGCGCGCAACCCAGATCTCGCCGTTGAGGATCAGTCCCTGTAGCAGGTCGGCCAGACGATCGGCGTCGAGCTGCGCCGTAGATTCGCGCAGTTGAAGGTAGACAGTGCCTTCTGCCGAGTTGGTGGAAATCGTTGCGCCGCCGGAGCCTGACCACTGGAAGTTGGCATCGAGCAAGGCGTGTAGAACACGTTCACGGCGAGTGGCCGGCAGCATGCCGCAGCACACGCTGAGCACCAGTGACTGGCTGTCTACCTCGAACTGGAAAGTCAGGTCCAGCAGGTTGTCGATGCGTACCATGCAAAAGCCGTCCGCATCCAGCCGCAGGGCTGGAAGACCCTTGGCCGCGGCGAGCCGCTGCAACTGGATTTCGAGATTTTCTTGGCTCATGGACCTGAGTAACAGCCCATGGCTGCCAGTTCCATCGCCCACCCAAAAAATTCCTTACGCGCAGTCAGACTCCGCCATCAGCACTTCGCCGCGTAGCGAGTAAGTACCTGTCGAGGTGATGCGCACATCGATCATCTGGCCGATCAGGCGCGCAGGTCCTTTGAAGTTCACCATGCGGTTGCACTCGGTTCTACCGGCCAGCTCGGCGGCGTCTTTGCGCGACGGCCCTTCGACCAGGATGCGCTGCACCGACCCCACCCGGCTTTCGCTGATGCCCTTCATGCTCGCATCAATAGTGCGCTGCACCATTTGCAGGCGCTGCAGCTTGACAGCATGCGGCGTATCGTCATGCAGTGTTGCGGCCGGGGTGCCGGGACGCGGGCTGAAGATAAAACTGAAGCTGTTGTCGAAGCCGATGTCGTCGATGAGCTTCATCATCTTCGCGAAGTCGTCTTCGGTCTCACCGGGAAAACCGACGATGAAGTCGCTCGACATTGCCAGGTCGGGACGGATCGCGCGCAGCTTTCTAACCGTGCTCTTGTATTCCATGGCCGTATAGCCGCGCTTCATCGCCATCAGGATGCGATCACTGCCGTGCTGCACCGGCAGATGAAGATGGCTCACCAGCTTGGGCACCCTGGCATAGACGTCGATCAGACGCTGGGTGAATTCGTTCGGATGGCTTGTGGTGTAGCGGATGCGTTCAATGCCGGGGATATCTGCGACATATTCAATCAGCAGCGCAAAGTCGGCGATCTCGGCGGTGTTACCCATCTTGCCGCGGTAAGCGTTGACGTTCTGGCCCAGCAGCGTCACTTCCTTCACGCCCTGGTCGGCCAGCCCCGCTACTTCGACCAGCACGTCCTCGAATGGCCGCGACACTTCTTCGCCGCGCGTGTACGGAACCACGCAGTAGCTGCAGTATTTGGAGCAGCCTTCCATGATGCTCACGAATGCGCTCGCCCCATCGACACGCGCTGGCGGCAGATGGTCGAACTTCTCGATTTCGGGGAAGGTGATATCGACCTGGGGGCGCTGCAGCCGGCCGCGCTGCTCGAGCAGTTGCGGCAGACGGTGCAGGGTCTGCGGACCGAACACCACATCGACGTACGGTGCACGCTCGATGATGGCCGCGCCTTCCTGGCTGGCAACGCAGCCGCCCACGCCGATCAGCACGCCTTTGGCTTTCAGGTGCTTGACGCGGCCGAGGTCGCTGAACACTTTTTCCTGGGCCTTTTCGCGCACGGAGCAGGTGTTGAACAGGATGAGATCGGCTTCCTCCACATCTTGCGTCGGCTCGTAGCCTTGCGCGGCATGCATCACATCGGCCATCTTGTCCGAGTCGTACTCGTTCATCTGGCAGCCGAAGGTTTTGATAAAGACTTTTTTGGACACGTTCGCCCCTTAACGCCGGGCGCCGAAGATGAGTGCGAGCAGGTCGAAGAACTGCTTGATGCCCAGAGGATTGTTCACGTCGACCCCGCCCAGCTTGGCATATTCCTCAGGTGTCAGCATCCACACTTCGTGCACCAGTCCGGCCGCATCACGCTTGTAGACCACCGGCAAGTCCTGGTTCACGATGCCGCCCGAAAGCACCATCATGTTTTGCAGGTTGCGGATGCGCGAGCCCGGCGACAGCCTGTCGGGCTTGCCGTTCATGGTGATCTCGGGTGGCGCGGTGACGACCATGCGGCCCAGCACCACGTCACGTGGCACGGAGCGCTGCATGGTGGGGAAAGCGGGTTGCTGCACACTGGACTGCGCGAAAGAGGGCGAGGCCGTAGCGAGGGCGATTGAGACGGCAATGGGAAGGCCAGCCAGGGCTGCAGTTGATGCGGCGACGTGGCGGGCCCGATTCCCTTGACAGCGATTCATGGTGTACATCCAGAGGCTGGGTAAAAGAACGGTCGAGCGCGCGGCGCGCGGTCGGGCTGAGCGAATTTTACCGGTTGTTGTCGGCCATGGCTGACGCGACGAACCCATCAGCGTTGGGTACATTGCATTCGGGATCTGACCTCAATCTTCTCCAGGAGTGCTTTTTTATGTTTTCGATCATCGGAACCATCATCGTCGGCTTTATCGTGGGACTGATCGCGCGCGCGCTCAAGCCCGGCAACGACAAGCTCGGCATCATCATGACAACCTTGCTGGGCATTGCCGGTGCCTTCATTGCCCGGTATGTCGGGCAGGCAATGGGGCTTTACACCGCAAATGAGCCCGCCGGATGGATCGCTTCTGTGCTTGGAGCCATAGTGCTCCTGTTTATCTACGCCATGGTGCGCGGCCGCCGGGGCCTCTGAACTTGCGTGGGGCCGCCTCGCGGCCCTTTCGCTTTGAAGTCATCCGCAAACAGGCGTATCAGTCAAGGCCTACGGCACGCCGGACCCGCGACCCTACATGGCGCAGGACTTCCGGCCCTTAGAGTCAAGGCCAACACTTGACGGAACGCCATGAATCACAAGGCAGAAGAACCGCCGAACTCGCCGCAGGGCTCGTCGCTCGGAAACGAGCGCGAGCGCAGGTCGAAATCGCGCGTGAAAGATGATCAGTCAACCGGCAAGGGCTCGGAGGCGGCGCTGTCGCGCCTGCGGATGCTGGAGCGACGACGGAGCAACATCGCGCCCCGTGATGAGCCCGAATTCTGATTTGCGAACCACCAGACGAAGGTCTCTGTTTTTTTCCTGAGGGCTACCTAGACTGGTTTGGAGACCAGCTTCTGGGGGAGCGGTTTCGCACCTCAGGAGAACAGATTGAAGTACGACAACGATATCGACTTGGCGGCCGAGGAAGCGGCGACGACCAGCCTTGCCGTCCAACGGGTTTCATCCGCAGGGCCGCTAAGCGCGGCCGCAAGCTCACCTCCAGTGGTCATCCTCGGCGCTCCGGGTTATGCGGCCAGTTTTTTCGAGTTCATAGCGCAACGGAGTTTCGTGGAAACGCAAGGTCCTCACGATCCCTCTAACGTCGTTGCCCTGGCGATGACCTCGCCCGCCATCATTGATTCGGATTCGGCGCACCTGACCAAACTTGAAGTGCGCTTCGATACAACGCAGCAAGGCGATAGCCTGCTGTTTCGAACCCATGTAATCGATGTTTCGACCGCGGGAGCTACCGGGGCATTTTCCAGTTCGGGCCTTAGTTACCGGTACACCGTTTCCGACGTTGGAAGTGCCCGAGTTGTTACCTTCGGGGCAGACGTGGGGTCCGGTCCGGTATCTGAGTTCTCAGACATCCTCGAAGATCTGAAGTTCACCAATGCCCTAGACACCGTCGTAGGCGGAACGCGGAATGTTTTTGTTACCGCAACGGATTGGAGCGGTGCTGCGTCAATCCCTCACCAACTTATCCTGACGGTCGTCGCGACGAACGACGTGCCGACGTTCACTGCGCTCAGCGGTCCCATAGTTGGTGGGATAGAAGACCATGCGATTGGGATTCGCCTGCCATACCTGGTCCCGTTGAGCAACGCGCAAGACATTGACGGGACCGTGACCTCGTATGTCGTGAAAGAGGTGACCAGTGGGTCGCTCTCGATTTGGTACCCCGAACTGGGCGACTACAGAGGGTGGTCGCCTGGCGTGGTCGACGTCATCGATGCGACTCACTTCGGCCATTGGATCACCGGTCAGAACCTCAACGGCGTTCAGGACGCAATTACCGTCGTCGCGCGAGACAACGGCGGTGCACTGTCTTTGACACCGGTGCAGGTGCAGGTCCATTTGGAGCCGGTAAACGACCCGCCTGTGTTTACGGGATTCGCCCAGGTCATCGACGTCAAGGAGGGCAAGCTCACAGAAGTGACCTTCGCCACCTTGCTCGCCAACAGCGTTGCCTCCGATGTCGATGGCGTTGTGGTCGCGTTCAAGGTTTTTGAGGGTGATACCGAGCTCAGGATCGGTGCCGATGCAGGCACTGCGACCGCTTATGCTCCCGGGTCGAACGACATCATCGATTCCAGCCACAACGCTTACTGGACAGCGGGGTTGACTACCCCGATCACCGTGAAGGCCGTAGACGACGGCGGCCTTTTATCCTGGGCAGCCCACGCGGTGTTTCAGGTAGAAGCCGCCCCAACGCTGACCGCGATGGCCGGTCCCGTTGCGACTACGAACGAGGACACGCTGGGCCTGATCACCTGGGTCAACCTGATGAACCAGGGGAACGAATCCAACGGGTCGGGCCGGGTGACATCATTTGTCGTCACCTCCGTCGCGCCGGGAAGCACACTCTGGATCAGTAGCGCCCAGAACGGGGTCGCGGCGCCCTGGGTTGCGGGCGTGAACGACAGGATCGACGTTGACCACAATGCGTACTGGACGCCACCCGCGAACCTGAACGGAGTACTCGATGCCTTCACCGTGGTGGCTCGCGACGCAGAGGGCGATCTGTCGCTGACGGCGCCTGTTCAGGTGCAGGTCAATGTCACCTCGGTCAACGACAAACCCACGCTCACGGCGATGGCTGCACCGGTGGCGTCCCTCCTTGAAGATGGTCAGACCCAGATCACACTTGAGAATCTGATAGCCAGGGGAAATGAAGCCGACATCGACGGCTCGGGGGTTGATTTCGTGGTGAAAACGGTTGTGGGTGGAACGCTGCTGATTGGCGCCGAAGCGGAGACTGCACTGCCTTGGGCAGTCGGCACGAACGACACGATCGACGAGGACAGCAACGCCTACTGGTCGGGCGCGGCGAATGCGAACGGGACTCTCAACGCATTCACCGTGGTTGCCCGGGACGGCGAAGGCGCCACCTCGGCCACAGAGGTGCTGGTACAGGTGGCCGCGGAATCGGTCAACGACATCCCCACCCTCACTGCGATGCTCAAGGACCCGATCGCCACACTGGCGCCCAACACACAGTACCCGATCACGCTGGACCTGCTCAGAACGAACTCGAACGCGGCGGATGTGGATGGGGCGGTGACGGGGTTCGTCGTGCAGCAGGTTTTCAGCGGGTCGCTGCTGGTGCGCAACAACGCGGGCATCTACGCGCCGTGGAGCTGGGACAACCAGGTCATAGACGGGGCGCATCCGGGCCTGTGGACCAGCGATGCCACGACGCTCGGCAACCTGTCCGCGTTCGTCATCGGGGCGGTGGATAGTTCCGGCGCCACATCGACCACGGCTGCGGTCCCCGTGAATTTCTTCATCGCGCAACCTAACCGCAGTCCCACGCTCACCGCCATGGCCGGGCCCGTCGCGAATACAGCCTCGGGAGTGGAGATCGAGATACCGTTTGCGTCGCTGATGGCAAGCGGCAACGAGGCCGATAGCGACGGCACGGTGATGTCTTACATCGTGACCTCCGTGACAAGCGGAACGCTGTGGATCGGCGTCACGCGCGACAGTGCAGCGGCATGGATGCCGGCGTCGAACGACACGATCACGACCAACCCCGACCTGAACCTGAACCTCAAGGCTTTCTGGACCAGTGCCCCGGGCGCGTCCGGGCAGGTCAACGCCTTCAAGGTGGTGGTCAAGGATGACGATGGGGCCTCGTCGCTTGCGCCGGTGCAGGTCCAGGTAGACGTTACTGTGCCCAACAGCATCCCGACTCTTACGGGGATGGCAGCACCGGTGGTGTCCGTGGACGAAGATGTGCTGGTGTCCATATCGCTGGACAACCTGAAAGCGCAAGGCAACGAGGCAGATTCCAACGGAACGGTTGATGCTTTCGTGGTCAAGACGGTCACGAGCGGAACCCTGCTGATCCGTGACAACACTGGCAATGTGCGTGCGTGGGCGCCCGGTTTGAACGACACCATCGATGCGACGCGCGGAGCCTACTGGAAGGCCGCTCCCAATGCAAATGGCGTACTTGATGCATTCACCGTTGTCGCAAGAGACAACAACGGCGCGGTGTCAGAGACGCCGCCGGTGCAGGTGCAGGTGACGGTGCGATCCATCAATGACACGCCGACGATGTCGGCCATGGCCGGTCCGGTTGCGACGACCGATGAGGACACGGCAGCTTTGATCACGCTCGCAGGCCTGCAGGCCACCGCCAATGAGTACGACGCAGAAGGCCCGCTGAATACATTCGTCGTGAAAGCTGTCACGACGGGCACCATGCGAATCGGCACAGAGGAGAATTTGGCGACGCCGTGGACCGCTGGCACGAACGACGCAATCACCGCGACCTTGCGCGCCTGGTGGACGCCGGCCGCGAACGCGAGCGGAACTCTGAATGCATTTGCCGTGGTTGCGAGAGACGATGCCGGGCTGGTGTCGTCGTCGGTACAGGCTCAGGTCTCGGTCAGGGCGGTCAATGATGCGCCCACCTTGACTGCATTCTCCGGTGCCGTTGACACCGCGCTGCCGGGCGGCCAGACCCAGATCACGATGACAGAGCTTGCTGCCAAGGGTAACGAGGCCGATGTGGATGGGCCTGTCAGTGCCTTCGTCGTGCGCGCCCTCACCAGTGGATCCTTGCTCATCGGAACAAGCGCAGGCGTGGCGACGGCATGGAGTGCCGGCGTGAATGACGTGATCGACTCCTCGCGCCATGCCTTCTGGACGCCTGATCTGCAGTCGAGTGGAACTGTCAATGCGTTCAGCGTCGTCGCTCGCGACAGCCTGGGCGCTTTCTCCGCTGCTGCTGTGCCGGTGCCCATCATGATCGGTGACGCCGGATCGCCGTCTTCCGGTACCGCTGCTGCCGACTACCTCAGCGGCGGGGTCGGCAATGACATCCTGCGGGGCCTTGCCGGCAACGACACACTGCTCGGGTTGGCCGGTGACGACGTGCTCGACGGCGGAGCCGGCACTGATTGGCTCAATGGCGGCGAAGGCTCGGATGTGTACATGTTCCTTGCGTTTGAGCACCCTGCGGCTGAGATCTTTGACAGCGGGGTCACTGGCATTGACGAGGTGCGGTTTGCGGCGACCACAACCAGTACCTTGCTGCTCATGGCCGGCGACATCGGGATCGAGCGTGTGGTCATCGGTACGGGCACCGGGTCGGTTGCCGACGCCAGCGGCGTTGCAGGTGCCGGCATCAATGCTTCTCCGCTCGGCAACGCTGTATTCATTCGCGGCAATGCAGGCGTCAACCCGCTGACGGGCACCCAGTTCAACGACACGATCGATGGCGGTCCCGGCGCCGACGTCATGACGGGTGGCAACGGCGATGACACCTTTTATGTCGATAACCCAGGCGACAAGGTTCTCGACTCATCCAGCACGGGTGGCTTTGACACCGTGATCGCCAGCGTCTCTTACACCCTTTCAGCCAACGTCGAGAAGCTCGTTTTGGTCGCGGGCGCATGGAACGGAACCGGCAACACGTCCGCGAACTTCCTCACCGGCAACGCGAACGCCAATGTCCTGAACGGAATGGATGGCCTTGACAGGATCGATGGTGGCGACGGTAGTGACACGCTTGCGGGCGGCAATGGAAACGACTGGCTGACCGGTGGTGCGGGGGCCGACAGATTCCGGTTCGACACCTACCCCAATGCGACGACCAACAAGGACATCGTTGTCGACTTCGTGAGCGGCACGGACCTCCTTGAGTTCAAGGTGTCCGTCTTCACCACGCTGGGCCTTGCAGGACCATTAACTGAAGCGAAGTTCTGGTCAGGACCTGGCGTTGTCAAGGGACACGACACCACGGACCGTATCCTGTACGACACGACCACCGGCACGCTGTACTACGACCCCGACGGCAGTGGCTCTGCTACTGCCATCCCGGTGGCGGTGATTGGCGTCAACCAGCATCCGTTGCTCACGCTGGCCGACTTCATCCTGGTCTAGGGGCTGTTCAGGCCCTGGATGTCAGCCGGGGGACGCGCGGCGTCTGCAGGTAGGTGACCATGGCCTGCGCATTGGCGGCAGGCACCTGGAGCTGACACCAGACCATGCCGGGGCGAGCGCATCACCAGAAGACAGCCTTCTTCAGCCGGCGTTCCCAGCAGCCGCAATGCATCGAGTAGCCCGCCGCGGCGGCTTTGGGGGGGCCACGTGGTCGTCCGACAATGCTAAGGTTCGGGCTCTCTTGCCGTACGGAGCCCATGAACGTCCTTTTTTTGACTGTGCTGTTGCCGCTTGTTGCCGGAACACTTCTGTGTCTCTGGAGCGGGCAGAGCAATACGCCGGTGCGACGTCGCATGACAGCCTGGATTGCAGCGTTGGTCACTGCAGCTGCGCTCGCCGCCACCACGTCCCTCAGCGCGGAGGTGTTCGCAGGAGAGACGGTGCTTGGGCAACTGGAATGGATTCCTGCAATCGGCCTGAACGCCAACTTCCGCCTGGACGGCCTCGCGCTGATGTTCGTGTGGCTGATCACTGGCATCGGGCTCCTCATCATTCTTTATGCCCCGTATTACCTGGGAAAAGACGACTCGCTGGGCAAGTTCTTTGCGCAATTGATGTTGTTCATGGCCGCAATGCTGGGCATCGTGCTGGCCGACAACCTCTTGCTGCTGGTTGTGTTCTGGGAACTGACCAGCCTGTCGTCGTTCCTGCTCGTCGGTTACTGGGGCGGCAAGGCCGAGGCCCGGGCCGGCGCCCGCATGGCGCTCGCAGTCACCGGCGGCGGCGGTCTAGTGCTGCTGGCCGGGGTGGTGGTGCTCGGTCGCATCGCGGGCACCTACGACCTGTCTGTGATGCTCGCGCAGCCAGAGCTCATCGCTGCCATCCAGACGCACGCGCTTTATCCGCTGGCGCTGTGCCTGATTCTAGTGGGCTGTTTCACCAAGAGCGCGCAGTGGCCATTTCACTTCTGGCTGCCCGAGGCAATGGCTGCGCCCACGCCAGCGTCTGCTTACCTGCACTCGGCCACCATGGTGAAAGCTGGCATCTTCCTGCTGGCGCGGCTGTACCCGGTGATCGGCGGCACCGATCTGTTCGGTGCCATCGTTGCGCCGGTTGGTCTGGCGACGATGGTGTACGGTGCCTTCGTGGCTGTGTT
>JBKJKT010000132.1:0-12197 GCA_046597415.1 Ramlibacter sp. | reverse complement strand
GCCGTGTCGGCAGCGGGATCTTCCGTTGGAAAGTCCGACCAGGCAGGCAAGACGCGCACCTCATAACCTTGCGGCGTGAGCCGCGTCGTCACCGGCACCACCTTCGCGCGACCGAGCTTCGCAAAGCGCGATAGCGATGGCACCGTCGCAGCGGGCACGCCGTAGAACGGCACGAAGATTGATTCTTCCGGCCCGAAATTCATGTCGGGTAACAGATACAACGCATCGCCTGCACGCAGTGACGCAACGATAGCCTTCACGCCATCTGCACGGCTAAATAGCCGGGCAGACCCATGCCGCTGGCGGCCTCGCAGAATCCATTGATCCAGGACCGGGTTGCTCTGGCTCGTATAGATCGTGGTGAAGCCGCGTCGCACCTGTTGGGTAAGCGCTGTCCAGCCCGCATCCAGTCCGACGAAGTGCGGCGCGAAGATCACCACCGGGTCCTTGCCATCGAGTTCTTCAAGCGCACCGACAATCTTCAAGCGCTCGCGTGCAAGCTGCGGCTCCCCATGCCAAAGCCAGCTGCGATCAAGCCAGGCCTGAGCGAAGGCAACGAACACCCGCGGCACCAAAGCGCCCCGGGCAGCAGGCGTCATCGCCGGAAACACGGTCGCAAGATTGATCTTCACCACGCGCCGCCGCAAAACCACCACCAGGTAAAGGAACCACCCGAGCAGCCCACCCAGCGCACGAATCCATCTCAATGGAAAGTGCGCCAGCAAACGCATGAAGACGATGCCCAGCGTGCTCAAACACGTACCCCATCGCTGGCTGCGTCACGCGGCTGCTTGTAGCGCGCATAGCCCCATAGATACTGCTGCGGGCACTCGCGGATGAGACTCTCCATCGCAGCGTTGACCTGTGCCGCAGCTTCCGCGGGGTCGCGCGACAACTCACCTGCAAAGGGGCGAACGTGCGCCGTGTAGCCGCGCCCCCAGGAGATACGTCTGGACCACACCAGCAGAACTGCGGCGCCGGTCTGCTGAGCGAGCCGTGCCGAGAGCGTCATGGTGTAGGCAACACGTCCGAAAAACGGCACCCACACACCCATGCCTTCGGGCGGCACCTGGTCGGGCAAGAGCCCCACAGCTTCGCCGGCTTTCAAAGCCCTGAGCATCTGCCGCACGCCGGCCAGCGTAGTTGGAGCGGTAGCCAGGCGTCCCCTCGCGCGCGCCGTGTCAACGAGCTTGCGCAACCATGCCTTGCGCGCGGGGCGGTAGAGGACAGTGATGGGTCCATGGAGGACCGCCAAACTTTGCGCCGAGACCTCGAAGCAACCCAGGTGGGGCGTCAAGAACACGATGCCCCGGCCCGCCTCCTGCGCTGCCCGGATGTGCTCGTCGCCTTCCCAGCGGACGTGAATAGGGGGCCCGAACCACAGGCGGGGCAACTCCGTCAGGAGCTTTCCAGATTCGGCGACGGCACCCAGCACCTCGCGCGTGCTGAATCCCGCCTGACGGGCGTTGTCGATGAAGCGACGCCGGTAGGTGGGAGATGCCAGCCATGACGACCAGCCAACCACTGCGCCCATGAAGTGAAGCAGCGGCAGCGGCAGCAGCGCAAGTACGCGGAACAGGGTTTTCACAAACGTTTAAAATCCGCTAGTCGCCGAGTTATGAACTACTTGCAGGGCGACATTAAAAGAATTCTGCTAAAGCGTTCGCCCCAAGCTCCGGCGAGAAAGGCAACGCGCCTTTGGCCCAAGGCAACGTGCCTTCTCAACCCGTGGAGTTTATTCAAATGGCGAACGACTTTCTTTTCACTTCCGAATCCGTCTCCGAAGGACACCCCGACAAGGTGGCCGACCAGATCTCCGATGCAATTCTCGACGCGATCTTCGCGCAGGACCCCAGGAGCCGCGTCGCGGCCGAGACGTTGACCAACACCGGTCTGGTGGTCCTGGCCGGTGAAATCACGACCAACGCGCACGTCGATTACATCCAGGTCGCGCGAGACACCATCAAGCGCATCGGCTACGACAACACCGAATACGGCATCGACTACAAGGGTTGCGCCGTCATGGTCTGCTACGACAAGCAGTCCAACGACATTGCCCAAGGCGTCGATCACGCAAGCGACGATCACCTCAACATCGGTGCCGGCGACCAGGGCCTGATGTTCGGCTATGCCTGCGACGAAACCCCAGAGCTCATGCCCGCGCCGATCTATTACGCGCACCGCCTCGTGGAACGCCAGGCCCAGCTGCGCAAGGACGGCCGCCTGCCTTTCCTGCGTCCGGACGCCAAGAGCCAGGTCACCATGCGCTATGTCGATGGCAAGCCGCACAGCATTGACACGGTGGTCCTGTCCACCCAGCACAGCCCCGAGCAAAGCGACGGCAAGCACATGCTGCCCTCCTTCAACGAAGCCATCATCGAAGAGATCATCAAGCCGGTGTTGCCCAAGGAGTGGCTCAAGGAAACGCGCTACCTGATCAACCCGACCGGCCGTTTTGTCGTCGGTGGTCCCCAGGGCGATTGCGGCTTGACCGGCCGCAAGATCATCGTGGATACGTACGGCGGCGCATGCCCGCACGGTGGTGGCGCTTTCTCGGGCAAGGACCCGAGCAAGGTGGATCGCTCCGCTGCGTACGCAGCGCGCTATGTCGCCAAGAACATCGTCGCTGCGGGCCTTGCACGTCAGTGCCAGATTCAGGTGGCATACGCGATTGGCGTTGCCAAGCCGATGAACGTCACGGTGTACACCGAAGGAACGGGCGTCATCCCCGATGACCAGATCGCCTCGCTGATCCAGGATCACTTCGACCTGCGTCCCAAGGGCATCATCCAGATGCTCGACCTGCTTCGCCCGATCTATCAGAAGACCGCGGCCTACGGTCACTTTGGCCGCGAAGAGCCAGAGTTCACCTGGGAGCGGACAGACAAGGCGACTGCACTGCGGGCTGCGGCTGGGCTGAAGTAGGAATTCGCGTCAGTTGATGGCCGCCTGCTGCCGCTCGTGTTCGCCGCGCTTCATCGTGACATAGGTTTCACGATCCATCTCATGGAGCTGGCGGGCATAGCGTTCTGTCGAGTGGAACCATCCGAGGATCTTTTTGTCCAGCCGCTGGGCCGGCGGCGCTGACAATGCGGCCAAATGCGAATCGATCGCCAGGTAGTAACGCATTGCGTTGCGCTCGATGGCACCGCGCATCCCGCCAATGTAAAGAGGCTGACCGCTCGAATCCTTGCCGGAAGCCGTGAAGCCGATCTTATTCGCGCCTACCGTTGACAGATAGCCCTGCATCGCGATCTTGCCTGCGAATCCATAGCCATAGGAATAGCGTAGGTGCATGAAGGTCTTGCCCGCATCCAGCGGGATGGCCTCGACGACGATGCGGTAATCCTTCGTGCCCACCGGACCGGTCGGTGCGACGAGGCGGCTTTCGAAATAGTCAGCCGTCGCAGACACGGGACGCAACGCGAAGCTGATGCGATGCGCGTCCTCTACCGGCTGGTCCACCTTGCGTCCGATGCGCACGTCCAGGTTTGCGCCATTCGCGTTGCCCTTGGCGCGGCAGTACTTGGTGTTGAACGGCAGGATCATGATTTCGCACCAATCGTCCGGATCCTTGAGCGCGCCGCGCACCGTCTCGAACGAATGATCCAGCACAGCGTAAACATCACCCGTGAGGGAATCGCCGCTTTCGGTGGAGTCGATATGCATGGCGCGGCCATAACTATTGCTTCGCAACTGCTCCCTGAGTTCGACGTGCTTGGCGCGAAGTGCCCCGGCATCGGCATGGGCCGGCAGCGATGCCAGCGCCAGCACACATGCCGCCGCGCTACTGGCCAACTTGCCCAGAATTCTCATTGTCAGATCCTAGTGTTCTTCGAGCGAGTGCTCAAGGCTTTGCAGCAACGCTGCGTTATCGAGAACCTGCTGCACATCCAGCTGCACGCCTCCCATGAACAGGGAATGGGGCAGCACCAGATACAGAAAGCGTCCGCGCTCGCCCAGGTCGAGGCACATGCGCATCTGCGGGTTCTCGACCTGCTCCCACGCGCGGATCAATCGGGTGCGAACCAGGTTGTCCGTGCACTGCAGATACCGCAGCTTGTGATGGTTATGGGCAAGATTGATCGCATCGACATAAGTCGATGCCGACTTGTTGCGCGTGTGAAAGTTGGGCGTCAGGTCAACTGTGAGCGTCATGACATGACCATCGACTTCAAGGATGAAATTGCGCCCCACGAGGCTATCGCTTCCCTCGCCATATTTGTAAGCGAGATGCAGGTGCGAAGGGGTCTTGCGCAGTGCGTGCTTCATGCGCTGAATCATCTGGGCGACCCACGGTCGAGCGGTGTAGGACAAGAATGGATTCCCCTGTGGGCTCGACCCGTCGCGGTTCTCCTACATCTGCTTGCCGGGTTCTCTGACTGCCGCCCGCCACGAAGAGCCCAAAGATGAAAAGCTCACCAGTCAAACGCAGACCTTTAAGGAGCAACCATGGCCGCAGAAGACAAAGATTTCAACCTCCATTCCTCAACGAGGGAAGGTACCGGCGCTGCCGCTACCCTCGGTACCGCGCAAGTCGCAGGCAACAATAGCGGCGACAAAGGCGACGTCGTTGATGTGCTGCAGGATCTCGCCGAGTGCGCCCACGATGGCGAGCACGGCTTTCGTGCTTGTGCGGAACAGGCCGAGCGTTCGGACCTCAAAACATTCTTCATGCAGCGAGCCGACGAATGCCGCGCCGCCGCCGCGGAGCTCAATGACCAGATCCGGATGCTGGGCGGCAACACCGCTGAACATGGAACCGCGGCCGCTGCGATTCATCGCGGCTGGGTTGCAGTCAAGGCAACACTCTCGACCTACGACGACAAGGCAGTGCTGGAAGAGTGCGAACGCGGCGAAGACAACGCCAAGGCACGCTACACCAACGCGATGAAAAAGCCGCTGCCCGAGTCGATCAAGGCAATCGTCGCGCGTCAACTGCAGGGCGTGCAGCGCAATCACGACCAGATCAAGCAGATGCGAAACCAGGCGCGCGCAGCCACCTGACGTAATTAGCGATCCCCATGCTGCTCGCGCCCTCCCAAGGCTTTGAAGCGGCATCGCTCGAGGCCAGCGTACGCGCTGGCCTCTTGCGTTTCCAGCCCAACGGCCGTGGGATCGACCTTTTTGCACTCGGAATGAAAGGCTGACGCTCATGGATGACCGCTCCACCAGCGCACTCAAGACCTACCGCGACAAGCGCAACTTTGACGTCACGCCAGAGCCTGCAGACGGTGGCGTCCCAAATGAAGCGGAGCGTGCATTCGTCATCCAGAAACACTGGGCATCGCGTCTTCACTATGACCTGCGCCTGGAGCTGGGCGGCACGATGAAGAGCTGGGCCGTCCCCAGGGGACCGAGCTTCGATCCTGTGGACAAGCGAATGGCGGTGCATGTCGAAGACCATCCCATTTCCTACAACAGCTTCGAAGGCGAGATTCCCAAAGGCAATTACGGCGCGGGCAAGGTCATCATCTGGGACAAGGGCTCGTGGATTCCGCTGGAAGACCCCGACCAGGGCTATCGCGACGGCAAGCTCAAGTTCGAGATGCGCGGTCACAAGATGCATGGGCGGTGGACGCTCATCCGGATCAAGGGCCGCGGCAATGACCGGCAGGAACCGTGGTTGCTTATCAAGGAGAAAGATGAGCATGTGCGCCCTGCATCCGAATTCAGCGTCGTCGATGAGATGCCGGACAGCGTGAAGTCGCTCGGCCAGCCGCAACCAGAGATCCGATCAGACACCAATGCGCCGGCCCCGCCGGCATCGGGTCCGCCTGCGGGAGCCCGAAAAGCGCCCTCCCCCAAAACCCTGCAACCACAACTTGCCACGCTGGTGGACAAGCCGCCCGCCGACGCGGACAACTGGGTCTTTGAAATCAAGTTCGATGGCTATCGCATGCTTGCGCGCGCCGAGGCCGGTGCAGTCCAGCTTTTTACCCGCAACGGCAACGACTGGACCCACAAGCTGCCGCACCTGGAGCAGGCACTCAAGGACATGGACCTGCCCGACGGCTGGTACGACGGCGAAATCATCATGCCGGGCGAAGCCGGCCCCGCCGACTTTCAGGCGTTGCAAGGCAGCTTTGACTCGGCACGCACGGCCAACATTCTTTACTACCTGTTCGATGTACCCTGGTGCGCGGGTTACGACCTGCGCGAAGTGCCGCTGGTTGAACGGCGCTCGGTGCTGCAACGCATCGTGGAGCGCATGCCTCACCGCCAAGTGCGCTTCAGCGCGGTGTTCGATTCACCGCCGGACGAGATCATCGCGTCGGCGTGCAAGCTCGGTCTCGAGGGAGTCATCGCCAAACGCAAGAATTCGGCATACGTCTTTCGCCGGTCCAGCGACTGGATCAAGCTCAAGTGCGGACAACGACAGGAGTTCGTGATCGGCGGCTGGACCGATCCAAAAGGTTCTCGTGCAGGCATCGGTTCACTGCTGCTGGGCGTCCACACCAAAGACGGCAAGCTCAAGTATTCAGGCAACGTCGGCACAGGCTTCAGCGATGCGACGCTGCGCGACCTGCGCGACAAGCTCAATGCGCTCGAAGCCAGGGAGCCGCCATTCGTGCGAGATCTGGACCTGCCGCGCAATGCGCACTGGGTGAGGCCGGAGCTCATCTGCGAGGTGGCGTTTGCCGAATGGACCCAGACCGGACGCGTACGGCACTCGGTCTTTCACGGCCTGCGCACGGACAAGCCCGCAAGCCAGATCGAGCGCGAGGTAGCACAGCACAAGGCACCAGTGGACAAGCCGGCGAAAGCTGCAACAAAAAAATCAGCGAAAGCAGTTCCGGCCACCGCTGCATCCACAACGGCAACGGCGCGCCCGCAAGATGTCGCGCTACCGTCCAGCCTGCGCGTCAGCAACCCCGATCGCGTCATCGACGATCAATCGGGCACCACCAAGATCGAACTCGTTCGCTACTACCACCTTGTTGCACCGCTGATGATGGAGCATCTAGCAGGGCGACCGGTGTCACTCGTGCGCGCCCCCAAGGGGATCGGCGGCGAGCTGTTCTTCCAGAAGCATTCCGAGCGTTACCGAATGCCCGGCATCGAGGATCTGCCCCGCTCGCTCTATCCAGCGCACGCGCCGATGCTGGAAGTTGCGCAGCCGCTGGGGCTGCTGTCGGCGGCGCAGATGAACGTGATCGAGTTCCACACCTGGAACGGCGTGAAGACCGCCATCGACAAACCCGATCGGATGACGTTCGACCTCGATCCGGGCGAAGGCGTGACCTGGAAACACGTGCAGGAAGCCGCCCATCTCGTGCGCGCATTCCTGACCGAACTCGAACTGCCCGCTTTTCTCAAGACCAGCGGCGGCAAGGGCCTGCATGTGGTCGTGCCCCTGAAAAAGCAGTTCGACTGGGACACGGTCAAGAGCTTTTCGCAAGCCGTGGTTCAGCACCTCTCGCGAGCCCTCCCTGACAGATTCGTTGCCAAGAGCGGGGGCAGCAATCGGGTCGGAAAGATCTTTATCGACTATCTGCGCAACGGCTTCGGTGCAACGACGGTCTGCGCATGGTCTGCGCGATCGAGACCGGGTCTTGGCATTTCAGTTCCCGTTCGCTGGGACGAACTCGATGGGCTTTCCAGCGGCGCGCACTGGAACGTGCGAACCGTGCAGACCCGTCTGGATCAGGGCAACGAGCCATGGGCCGATTACGCATCGAGCGCCAGCGCGCTCGGGGCCGCGATGAAGACCCTCGGATTCAAAACCACACCAGGCAAGTCCGCATAAATGTCCAAACGATGGCCAAAGACACTCTGGGTCGTGCGACACGGCCAAAGCGCGGGCAACGTCGCGCGAGATGCAGCCGAAGCCGCAGGCCACCACGTCATCGACATCGCGTTCCGTGACATCGATACCCCGCTGTCCGGACTTGGCCGCGAGCAGTCGATTGCCCTGGGCGCATGGTTTGGCGGCATGCCGGCGGACCAGCGACCCGATGTCATCCTCTGCTCACCGTACGTTCGCGCGCGCGACACCGCTGAACTAATTCTGGACACCGCGAAGTGGCCAGGCGACCGCATGCGAATACGCACCGACGAACGCCTGCGCGAAAAGGAATTCGGCATCCTTGATCGTCTGACGGTGCACGGCATTCAGCAAAAGCACCCGGAACTGAGCGAGCAGCGGTCGCACGTGGGCAAGTTCTACTTTCGCCCGCCCGGCGGTGAAAGCTGGTGCGATGTGATCCTGCGGTTGCGCAGCCTGCTGGAGATGATGACGCGGGAGCACGAGGGCCAGCGCGTGCTTGTCGTCGGGCATCAAGTCATCGTCAATTGCATGCGTTACCTGGTGGAGTGCATGGACGAGGCCCAGATTCTCGCGATCGACAAGCTGGCGGATGTACCCAACTGCGGCGTGACGTCGTATGAATTCGATCCGGTCAAGGAATGGCTCGCCACCGACCTCGTGAATTTCGTCGCACCGCTTCTGGATGCCGGCGCTTCTGTGACCGTCGAACCTGATGCGGCGGTCGCGCCCAAGCCTTGAACGATGACTACCCGCAGCCACTACACCCGTCTTGATGCGGCACTCCTGCGCAGCTGGCCGCTCCCTGAAATTTCACCGAATGCCGACAAGGAAGATCGCGGCCAGATCCTGGTGGTGGCCGGCAGCCGCGAGATTGCGGGGGCAGCGATGCTGGCTGGCACTGCAGCCATGCATGCCGGCGCGGGCAAGCTTGCGATCGCGACAGCGGCCTCTGTGGCCGTGCCACTGTTACTCCACGTGCCGGAGGCCCGGGTCATCGCACTGCAGGAGTCACCCGCCGGCGCATTCACCCCGGACAACCTGAAATCGCTCGGGGACTGTGGCGAACGTGCCAGCGCCGTGCTGATCGGACCCGGGCTCATGGACGAGGAGGGGACGATCGCGTTTGTCGGCGCCCTACTTCCGCTGCTTGGGGACGCAGAGGTGGTGCTCGACGCTCTTGCCATGGACGTGGTCAAGAAAGTACGCCGGTTCAATAAGCCAGTGGTCCTGACGCCGCATGCAGGCGAGATGGCCAACCTGCTGGACATCTCCAAGGATGAAGTCCTGGCAGATCCGCAGGCCTGCGCAGTTCGCGCCGCCGCGCAGTGGAACGCGGTGGTTGCGCTCAAGGGAGCAACCACGTGGCTTGCTGATCCGCAAGGCAGCGTCTGGCACCATGAAGCCGACCTGCCTGGCCTTGCAACTTCCGGATCGGGAGATGTGCTTGCCGGGTTGATCGCCAGTCTCGTCGCGCGTCAGGTGCCGCTGATCCAGGCCACCGCGTGGGGCATCGTCCTGCACGCCCTCGCAGGCGCGTGCCTGGTCCGAAAGCAGCGGCCCATTGGCTTTCTTGCACGTGAACTGGCGGCAGAAGTGCCGGCGCTCATGGATCAGTTGCGCAGCGCGAACGTGAGATTGCCCCAGTAGCTGTCCCAGTCATCTTCGGGTGAATCGCGAGTGGGCACCATGTGTACGACACTGGCCATCCACGTCCCGGGCCAGGGCGGTGTGAACTTCACCTTGCCATCGGCGTCGGTGACCGTACGCACGATCATCACCTGCCCATAGTCCTTGTTCCAGAACTTCAGGAGCGCGCCCTTGAGTGGCCTGGTATCGAAGAACACCTGGAATGCGAGTGGCCTGCGCGAGACATGCACATGTGGGTCGCTCAATGGCACGATTTCCAGCATCTGGCCTGTGCGGCGCGCAAATGTCGCATCGGATTGCGTGCCGGCCTGTACCAGCACCTTGACGTTCCGGCGGTAGCGCTCCCGGCCTGGTGAGGTTGCAGTACCCGCCGCCTCGCGCGCTTTCGCGATGAAGTCCAGCCCTTCTTCACGCAGATACGCGTGAAACTTGTCGGCTGAAAGGGTGATGCGACTCGGATGGGAGTCCATTGCGATCAACTGCGTGCCAGTGCGCGACATCGGGACCGTGAATGTTCCGGTGGGCGCGCCTGCTGCAACCCGCGGGCCAAGGTCAACGGCACCTGCAGCGCTGTAGGTGCGCAGCGATGCAACCAGATCCCTGGAGAAGCCAACTTGCTCCCCGGAGAAATTTTCGCCGACGGCGAGCGTGAGAGATACGGGCGTACCGACTTCCGGCGCAAACCGGTCGGGGAGCATCCAGAATTCGTGGGCCTGCGCTGACAGATGAGCAGCCAGGAGGGCCGATCCGCCGGCCAGCACAGCGACCCATGTGCGTATTTTTCGGTAAATTGTCATGACGCATATTTTGAAGGCTCAAGAAAAAGCGCCGTTGAGCGCACAAGTGCAATCAACGGCGCCGGGCTTTTCAAGCGTTCAGATCAGGGCGAGGGCTCTGCCGTCTCGCTCGTCGGAAGTACGGCGTTGCCCACGAGTACGGGGGAGCCGGTTTCGTTGGTGTTATTGGCGATCAGCGACTTGAGATAGGCAACCAGGCCTTCGACGCTAGATTGCGCCGACTGCGGCACGTCAGTCGTTGGTGCAGGAGGCGCTGGGGCAACAACGGTGCCCCCGTCGTCGTTGCTGCTGCCGCAGCCTGCCAATGCAGCAACTGCAACCGAAGCAGCGAGCAGAACCTTCAATCTGGAAGTAGTCATGATTGAATTTACCTTTCGATTACGGGAAAACGGTACCGGCAGCAGGAGCCGGATTGAAGTTTCCTGAGATCGGCGTCGTGAGATACGGGAAGGTCGTGCTGTAGTTCGCGGCGGTCTTGCGAACGCCATCAGTGATTGCAAGGCCACCGGCAGGTGCGTCGGAAGGCTTGCAACCGACCTTGAGCGCGTCGTTCGCGCCGGTGAGCACGCAGAGCGCACCCATTGCAACGCGCAGCGAAACGTCCACCACGTCATCCGCAGGGCGGCGACCGTTCGGGAAGCCGGCGTTATCACCACCAGCAACGCCGAGTGGGTTCTGCGCCGCGGCAGGCGTCACTGGAATCGAAGTGTTGAGGCGCATCATCTCCGATGCGACCACATTCTTCGGCTGGTTCACGCCTTCGATACCCTTGAGAAACGCCGTCACCAGGTCGGTACGCGGGAAGTTTGTCGGGGCCTTCGCAGATGGGAACAGCAGCTCGATCAGGGCTGGCAACGTCGGGTTGGTCACGTAGTCAATGAACTGACCGTCGCCCGTGGGCTTCGACGCGTTGAACTTGTCCTTGTCGGTCATGCCGATCACGACTTCATTCACGAGTGGCATGCCCAGGCGCGAGACCTGTGCCCAGGCGCCGCCTTCTGCGCTGGCCTTGCCGAGGCCGCCCGTCGGCGCTCCGTTGATCAGGCGTGCCTGGCGAACGCTTGCCGTCGTGTAGGCACTGATTACCGGATCTGCGGCGGTTGCCAGGCAGTCGATTGGCACTTCCATTGCGAGGGTGCTGACGTTCTTGGCTTCGAGGTCGTTGTTGTTGCCACCAACCTCAGGCCCAAGCGGGTTCAGGTTGATCAGGTCGAAAGTCTTGCCTACCGCAATGTAGAACGACTCCTTGCGCTGGCCTACAAAGACGCGGCCGGGCGTGGTGCAACCGGGAATATTTACGCTGTAGACGTGCTGTGCAGCATAAGCTGCGTACCCATTCGGGAACGACTTCTGGCCGATGTTGTCCACCGGCTTGTCAAACGTCGTGACGCCGGTGAGACCTGCGACTGAAGTGCGGGTGCCGGTGCGACGATTGCCACGCACGACGTCGACCGTGAACTGCTCGCGCACGTTGAGCGATGCTGCGTTGACGTCGGTGATCGGGCCGCTGTTCATCAGGGGAATCTTGACCGACTTGCCGCCTACGTTAAGCGCGGTGTCTTTCGGCGTATTCTTGAAGCGGAACTGGAACGTGACGTCCTCGACCCCATCGCCGTTGTTGTCGACGTGGATCTCGTAGAGCGCGTTTGGATCGAACTGATAGAAGTTCGGGCCACCCTGAGGGTCCTGGAACGGTTGGTAGTTGGCCAGCAACGTCACGAAGTTCTGGCGGCCCGGCTCGTAACTGCGGAACATGTAGAAGTCAGTGCCGTCCACCTTGGGTTGCCCTGCAATGAACGGGGCCTCGCGGTGACTGGATGCAATCGCACCAGTAGTGACGCCAAAGGTCAGCGCAAGGCCGACACTCAATGCAAGTTTAGTGAGAGACGGGCGCTGTGCGCCTCGCCCGGATGCGGATTCGCTCATGGGTGCTCCTGAGTTAGGGTAAACACGACGGGGGCGGCATTACCCCCGAACCTTGA
>JBKJKT010000096.1:0-23335 GCA_046597415.1 Ramlibacter sp. | reverse complement strand
GCGCTTCAGAACCGCCATCTCGTGGGTCAGCTTGTCGATGAACGCCTGCTTGAAGGCGATCTCGCGATCCTTGCGCTCGATCTCGGCCGCCTGAGTTTCCATCTTGCCGGCCAGAGACAGCACCGTCTGGCGCAGTTGCAGCGCGTTCAGCTGGTCCAGGTGCGTGGCGTCGATCACGAAGGGTGATGATGCCGATCAACACCCCGATGCACATTGGCACTTTCGCCAATTGCACTGCGCTGGCTACAGCACCGTGATGACGCCCGCCTCCCCAATACGCTGCCACGGCAGGCCCAGCACGAGGGCGTCAAGCTGCTCATGGGTGAGGGCCAGCGTGCCTGCAACGTCCTTGGGCCAGACGAACTTGCCCTGGTTCAGGCGCCGCGCGGCCAGCCACACGCCAATGCCGTCGTGCACGAGTACCTTCATGCGGTTGGCTCGCCGATTGGCGAACAGGTACGCATGATGCGGGCGGGCTGCGCCAAAGACGTGGACCACGCGGGCCAGCGCCGCTTCGGTGCCCGAGCGCATGTCCAGCGGATCGACGGCCAGCCACACGGCCTGCACCCTGATCACCGCAGCAGCTCGCGCATCCAGGCCGCGCAGTCCGCAGCCGCCGCGGCCGGCCAGCTGATGGTCATGGTCGTGGCGCCTCGGCGCAGCTCCATGCGGATGTCCGCCTGCACCGTGCAAGTCGGCGCGGGCAATGACACGGGAACGAATGAGGCAACCGGCAAGGGTGCAGCGCCTGCCAGGCGGCGCCACTTGTGAACGACGTTGGCGTTGATCCCGTGCGACATCGCCACGCTCGCTACCGACGCTCCTCGCTGCGCGCATTCGCTGAGAATCCGCGCCTTGAGTTCGGCGCTGTGGCGGCGCCGCACGATCTTCCTGGAGTCTTTCATGGTGTCCACCTAAATTCCTTGGTGGACACCATCCTTGCCGCTTAGACGGTCGGATTCAAGAAGGGGATGGCCGTACGCTTACACCGTAAGCAGACTGGATAAATGTAGGACGGTTCACATCAGGTCAGCAACCTCATAATTCGTTGATTCTTAAGGGGAAATCCAGCTTCGTGAAGCCTGGTGAAGTTCCATCGAACATGGAACCAAATAACTTGAAAACCGGCGATGTTGAAAGACATCCGTGAGTTCGAATCTCACACTCTCCGCCAGGTAGTCATGGCCTCACCCGCGAAAGCGATTTCTTCTTCAGAAGCGCCGCGTGGCGCGGGCTTCTGGCTGATAAACACTTTTCAGATCGCGATGGCCATGGCGCTCCCATCGACCGGGCGTTGGGGCAGTGCACGGTCGCGGGTCGCAACAGCCCTGCTGCCTATGTCTTCTTCATCCCGTAGGACGTCGCTGGGCCGGGTATTGGCGGGTAGTACTGAGGTGCCTCGCGCCGATCGAACATGCCGTAGTCACGCATCACCTCAAACACGCGGATGCACTCAGTCGTGGAATCCGCGAAAAGCCGCTCGGCAAATTCAAGACCGGTGTCAAACGACGGAACGTCGGTCAGGTGGGCAAAGATGCCCGGTCGATACACACTCTCGAACACGTCGCGCGTCCAAGCGGTCTGCGCAGGAGATTCGGGGCTGCAACTCTCCCAGGCTACGACGAATGTTGGAGGTCGCCGCGCCGGATCGTTGTACCCGCTCAGGCGCTCAGGTCGCCACACCGCACGGTCAGCTTTCTGCTCATGGACGACCTGCGCTACTCGAATGCGATAGTCGTCAAAGACTCTTTCGCGACCTGTTTCCTGCACGGCATGGTGTTTGGCATCGACGCGCCAAGCAATCATCGAGCCCTCGTCTTGCCAGATTTGATAGGACAGCAACAGGTTCTGCCGCGAGAGGCTTCTGAATCGGTCGATGAACAGACAACCTCCCATGGCGTCAAGCGAGGGTCGCAAGGACGCCGCAAGGTCCAGGTATTGATCAACACTGCCTTCTTTGATCTGGACTTCGAAGAATTGGGCGATCATGATCCATCACTCCTGTTGGTTGGACAACTTTATCAATGAAACGCCTGGAACGTCGGTGGCGAGCAAAGCAATGCACCGTCGGCAATTGTGTTTCTCATTGCGCAATCCCGGACCTCATCCGTTGTGCAACATCGCGCAACCAAGGCTGTCGCTCCCAATGGCGAGTCGCGAACTTTCGAATTTCTTCTTCGTATGTCAGAGACAGACCGATGACGTCAACGCCTTCCATGAACATCCTGCGATGCCGATCAGAAATCGGGAACGTCAGCGGCGCACGGTCAGCAACCCGGACCGTGCGCGATTGCACGTCGATCGTGATTTCGGGGGCATCAGGCAACTCGGACAGGGCCATCAGCTCTTCGACCTGCGCTACTGGCAACGGAACGAGCAACAGGCGATTGCCCATGGCGTTCGAGTAAAAAATCTCTGCGAAGCTGGGGGCGATAACAGCCTGGATTCCAAACTGCAGCAGTCCCCAGACTGCGTGCTCTCGACTGGAGCCGCAGCCAAAATTGAAACCACCCAGAAGCACTCGCGAGCCTTCGTATTCAGGACGATTCAGAACGAAGCTGTCGACGCGACGGCCCGCGCTATCGACCCGCAAGTCATGAAGCAGACCCTCGGCAAGACCGTTCTTGTCGATCCCGCGCAGAAACTGCTTGGGCATGATCTGGTCAGTGTCGAGGTTGTCGATGCGCAGTGCTGCAGCCTTTCCCCGGATGACGTTGGCTTCATCCATTGAGCTTCTCCAGTTGACGTACATCTGTGATGGTGCCGGTCACGGCCGCTGCGGCTGCCATGGCGGGGCTCATGAGGTGCGTGATGGCTCCGCGGCCCTGGCGCCCTTCGAAGTTTCGGTTAGTCGTGGACGCACACCGCACGCCTTCCGCCAGAACGTCGTCGTTCATGGCGAGGCACATGGAACAGCCCGGCTTGCGCCACTCGAACCCGGCCGCGGCAAAGATCTTGTCCAGGCCCTCTGCTTCCGCCTGAGCTTTCACGGCTCCCGATCCCGGAACCACCATGGCTCGTACGCCGCTTGCCACCTTGCGTCCGGCAACCACTCCGGCAGCGGCGCGAAGGTCCTGGATCCGCCCGTTCGTGCACGAGCCGATAAAGACGTGCTGTATTGGCGTCCCCGCAATCGGCGCGCCCGCATGCAATGCGGTGTAGCGTAGTGCCTGCTCCGCGCTGCGACGCGCCTCCACGCCGACACTTTCCGGCGCCGGGATGCGACCGGAGATCGGCATCACCTGGTCCGGACTCGTTCCCCAGGTCACGTACGGTTCGAGGGCGGTCGCGTCGAAAACGTGTTCCTGCTCGAAGACGCAACCCTCGTCGCTGCGCAGGTTCTGCCATTCGGCAAGGGCTGCGGAGCGGGTGTCGCCAGTGATGTCCGGGCACTTCGACAGGACGTACTCGATCGCTGTGCGATCAGGCGCGATCAGAGCTCCGCGGGCCCCGGCTTCAACTGTCATGTTGCACAAAGTGAACCGCGCCTCGACAGAAAGCAGATCGATCGCCGAGCCGCAGAATTCGACGACGAATCCTCGCGCGCCCTGGGCACCGATGCGACCGATGATCATCAGGATCAGGTCCTTGCTGGTCGTGTCGGCGGGCAAGCTTCCATCCACGCGGATTCGCATGTTGCCTGCCAATCGGTAGACCAGCGTCTGCGTGGCGAGGACATGCTCCACCTCAGAAGTGCCGATGCCGAACCCCAAGGCGCCGAGCGCGCCATACGTGGTGGTGTGGCTGTCACCGCAGATGACAACCATGCCGGGTCGAATCATGCCGTGTTCCGGGGCCACGACGTGCTCGATGCCTTGCATCGAATCATTGGTGTCGAACAAAGCAATCTGGTGTCGTCTGCAGTTCTCTGCGAGGTTGGTGGCCTGCAGGGCCGAAGAGCTGTCTGCGATGACGCGAATGGCGGTCGGGTGCGTGGGGATGATGTGACTCACCACCGCGACGTTCTGGCCCGGTACCAGAACCGAAAGCCCGCGCTCGTGGAGCCCCGCAAATGCTTGAGGACTCGTGTACTCGTTCATCAGATGCAAGTCGCAGAACAGCAGAACGTTCTGCTCGTCGAGTTCAGCAACGGTATGAGAGCGAACCAGTTTTTGGTAAAGAGTGAGGGCAGTCATTTCGCAAGCCTGTTGCATTGTTCTTCACTCCGCCTTGATGCCCTGCTCCTTGATGAGCTTTGCCCACTGAGGCATTTCCTTTTCGAGTCGAACCTGCGCCTGCGCAGGTGTCGACGGGATCGGATCAAAGCCTTCCTTTTTCATGCGCTCCGAAACAGCCGTCGATGCGAGCGCCTTGTTCAAGGCCAGATTGAGCTTCTCGATGACGGGTTTCGGGGTTGCAGCAGGGGCGAACACCATGAACCATGTCTCGAAGTTGTACTTGGGCAACCCAGCTTCCGCGATCGTCGGCACATTTGGCAGCAGGGGCGAACGCTTCGATCCAGTAACTCCCAGGGCGCGCACCTTGCCGCCTTGCACGTGCGGCACTGCTGCAGACAGCACGGGAAAGCTCAGGCTGACCTGACCGCCGATGGTGTCCATCAGTGCCGGTCCACCCCCACGATACGGGATGTGCACCATCGGCACTCCTGCCGTTGCTCTGAACAACTCTGCAGCCATGTGGAACGTGCTGCCCGCCCCGGCCGAGGCAAAGTTGTGTTTGCCGGGCTGGGATTTGAGCAAAGCGATCAGCGACTTGATGTCGGTGGCCGGTAGTGCACCCGTAACGACCAGCACGTGCTGGGAACTGGCCACCATTCCGATGGGTGCGAGGTCCTTCAGTGTGTCATAGGGCATCTTTGGCGTAAGGGCGGGGTTGATGGCGAGCGACACGGTTTGCAGACCGATCGTGTAGCCGTCTGGAATTGCCTTGGCGACGACGTCTACCCCGAGATTGCCGCCCGCTCCGGAGCGGTTCTCTACCACCATCACGCCGCCCAGTGCCCTGGCCCACTCTTCGACGACGAGCCGCGCCGCGATGTCGGCGCTGCCACCCGGAGCGTAGGGAACGATCAGCTTGATGGGTCGGTCAGGGAAGCCGCTCTGCGCGGATACGAGGCTGCTCGCGAACAAAAGGGCGCCTGCGATAAGTGCACGTGATTGCATGAAGTCTCCTTGGGTGTTGTGGCAATGGTATTCATTAACCAAGGTGACATAATTAAAATTGGAGCCATTCTTCATTGCTCTGAATGCAACAATGGATGCCTTTTCCGACCTCGATCTTTTCTCGGTTATCTCAAAACTGGGCAACATGGCCGCTGCGGCGCAGGAACTCGGCGTGACGCCGCCGGTGGTCAGTCGCCGGCTCGCAGCTCTGGAAAGGAGACTTGGTGTTCGACTGATGAATCGCACCACACGCAGGCTGAGCCTCACACCAGAAGGTGAAGACTACCTTCTGGACGGGGAACGGATCTTGGAGCAACTGCAGGCCTTGGAGCACCGCGTGAGCGGTGGCAGCCTCCAGCCTCAAGGCACCCTGCGCGTCTCCGCGACCCTCGGCTTCGGCAGGGCTTACATCACTCCTGCACTGGCAAAGTTTGCGAGCCATCACCCAAAGGTTGAAGTACAACTGCACCTGAGCGATCGCCCCGTCAATCTCGTGGACCAGGCATCGGATGTGATCATCCG
Organism: Ramlibacter sp.; assembly: GCA_046597415.1. Taxonomy (GTDB): domain Bacteria; phylum Pseudomonadota; class Gammaproteobacteria; order Burkholderiales; family Burkholderiaceae_C; genus Ramlibacter. The sequence goes on along the minus strand of JBKJKT010000096.1, from coordinate 17,690 downwards.
CTTCGGCGAATCGAACGACAGTCGGCTCACGGCGCGCCTGCTGGCAAGGAACCGCAGATTGCTCTGCGCATCGCCGACGTACCTTGCGAGAGCTGGCGTCCCCGCGACACCAAGCGAACTCGGCAGGCACAACTGCATCTTCATTCGAGAAGGCGACGAGACGTTTGGCACCTGGCATCTGCGCAGCGGCGACAAGCACGAGTCGGTAAAAGTGCGAGCCAACCTGAGCACCAATGATGGCGCGTCAGCACTGGCGTGGGCCATTGAAGGACACGGCATTTTGCTGCGATCGCAATGGGACGTCGCGAGCCATATCCGCGCCAGACAACTGGTGCCCCTCTTGCTGGAATGGGAGCCGCCGTCGGCTGACATCTACGTTGTTTTTCAGACGACAAACCAGCTGCCCGCAAAGATCAGGGCGCTCGTCGACCTACTCGTAGAGGAATTCGAGAAGTACCGAAGGCGCGGAAAGGCGCCCTTGGGGGCTTGGTAGCATCGCTCTGAGCATGCGTGGTTTCAATCGGGACGAGGCGTTTACGAACACCATTACGTGACCTACATGTGCGCGAAGGTGTGCCAAAATCTCGTCGCAGCCCACACGTAATTCATCGATGCATTTGGCCGCGTAGTGCAGTGAGTTTGTTTCTCACACTTCTCTCCGCAGGGTGATGCCGAAAGCAAGAATCCATATTCTTTACAGCTCAACAGACAGATCACGATCCACCTGGACGCAACCGGAGATACAGGGTTGATGCCGCGCAAGTTCACAAACACCCGATCCCTCTTCGCAGCGTTTGCTCTCACGCTGGGCGCAATCGCCGCTTCCACCTCCGCAGATGCCGCCGATGCGCCCGCCGACAAGGTCGTGTACGTCAGCCCGCACACCACCGACGAGCCCTTCAGGTCGTACTACGCCGGGTTCTTCAATCGACTCGTGGCCGGCAGCGCCTTTGACGTGCCCCGGGGCTTCAATGGTCAGCCCATCGATGGCAGCGTGCTTGTCGTCGTCACGATTGCGGCATCCGGCGCAGCCGAGCGCATCGACGTCGTTGAATCGTCGTCACCTGTGGTCGAAAAGCATGCACTCGGGTTGATCCGCAAAGTCCAGCCCTTTGCGCCTTTCAGCGCCGAAATGCGCGGCAAGGCATCGAAGGTCGTGATTACCTCGCATCTGAACTACGCCAGCGAGCGATAGAGGCACCCCCGATGTGAGCCGGCAGGTGGGGTCATTCAAAGAAGATTGCGGATCTCCCGCAGAGCAACCGACAGCATAGCCAGATCGGGATGCGCGGTTTCGCCCATGTCAGCGAGCAGTCGGCGCGCGCGCGCAAACGTCAACGGATTACGCGCCTGCCAGCCTTCAAGCCGCTCGGCTGCTGCGCCCTTGCTTCCATTGACGGCATCGAGCACAACCGAGTTCTGCAAGTCCGCGAGGTCGCCAGCGAGCGCTACTTTTGCGAGGCCCTGCCAATAGTTGTCCGCCGGAAGCAGGTCGATCTGCTGGCGCAGTTTCTCCAGCCCCAGCAGCTCGCCTACGCCGAAGAGCACGTCGGCCGAAGTGCCCAGCTCGCACTGTCCGGCTTCGGCGACCTCAGCGATATCCAATGCATTGAAAAGCAGATCAGCAGCGCCCACTTGCTGCGCTAGAGCCTGCGGCACGCCAGCATCGACCCACGCACGAACGGGTGCAAGGGACGCGACGGCGGGCTCGATGCGTTGCCGCAAAAATGCAACGGCCGGCGCCAGGCGGGCGACTGCGCCATCGGTGGTCTCGCGCAGCCGGCGCGAACGCAGGAACCACATGGTGGCGCGTGTGATGAGCCTGCGCCACGCCACGATCAGCTCGTACTGCACACGGTCAGCCACGGCGTTGTCCAACGCTTCGATTTGCTCCCAGATCGCCACACTGCCAAACACCTCGCGTGACAGCAGATAGGCGCGGACCACCTGCGACGGCGTGCCTCCGGTCTGTTCGACCATCTGGTGCACGAAGGTCGAGCCCACGCGGTTGACCATGCTGTTGAGGACGTGTGTGGCGATGATCTCGCGGCGCAGCGGATGACGCGCGATGCAATCGCCGAACTGCTCGCGCATCGCAGCCGGGAAATAGCGTTCCAGCGCAGCGCCGATCCAGGCGTCTTCCGGCACATCGGAATCGACCAGCTCATCAGAGATCCACATCTTGCTGTAGGCCAGCAAGACGGCGTGCTCGGGCGTGGACAGACCCAGGCTGCGTGACTTGCGCTGGGCGATTTCGTCTTCTGTCGGCAGGAATTCGATCGCGCGATCGAGGCGGCCGGCCTTTTCCAGGAAGCGCATGAAGCGCGCATCACTATCGAGCGACTGCGGCGATTCGCGGCGCGCGACGGACAGCGCCTGTGTCTGGAAATAGTTGTCGCGCAGCACCAGTGCAGCCACGTCACCGGTCATGGTCGGAAGCACGGCATTGCGCCCCTGCGCGGTGAGCTTGCCGTCTGCCACTGCAATGCCCAGAAGAATCTTGATATTGACTTCGTGATCCGACGTATCGACGCCCGCAGAGTTGTCGATGGCGTCGGTGTACAGGCGCACGCCATTGAGCGCCGCCTCGATGCGCCCCCGTTGCGTGAAGCCGAGATTTCCACCCTCGCCCACCACCTTGCAGCGCAGATCCTTGCCATTGACGCGCAAGCCGTCGTTGGCGCGGTCTCCCACATCCGCGTGCGTCTCGCCGGTTGCTTTCACATAGGTTCCGATGCCGCCGTTATAAAGCAGGTCGACGGGCGCCTTGAGAATGGCGGTGACGAGTTCAGTGGCCGTCAGGCTTTCAGCCGTTATGCCCAGTGCGGCGCGAGCTTGCGCGGAAATGGGTATCGATTTCTCGGAGCGTGACCACACACCGCCTCCGTCGGAAATCAGGTTGACGTTGTAGTCGGCCCAGGACGAACGCGGCAAGGCGAACAGGCGCTCGCGCTCGGCGAAGGTGGTCGTCGCATCAGGGGTGGGGTCGATGAAGATATGACGGTGGTCGAAGGCGGCCACCAGACGGATATGCCGCGACAGCAGCATGCCATTGCCAAACACGTCGCCCGACATGTCGCCCACGCCGACCACGGTGAAATCGGACGACTGGATGTCCGTGCCGATCTCGCGGAAGTGACGCTTGACGCTTTCCCACGCGCCACGCGCGGTGATGCCCATCGCCTTGTGGTCGTAGCCGACGCTGCCGCCCGACGCAAAGGCATCACCCAGCCAGTGGCCGTATTCTGCGCTGACCGCATTGGCGTAGTCAGAGAATGTCGCCGTGCCCTTGTCCGCGGCGACCACGAGATAGGTGTCATCGCCATCCACACGCACGACGTGCGGCGGCGCAACTGTCTTTCCGTTGACGAGGTTGTCTGTCAGGTCGAGCAGGCCGCGCAGGTAGTCCTGGTAGCACGCAATGCCCTCTTTCATGAACGCATCGCGATCGGTTGACGGCGGTGCTTTCTTCAGCACGAAGCCTCCCTTGGATCCGACCGGAACAATGACGGTGTTCTTCACCATCTGCGCCTTGACCAGGCCCAGGACTTCGGTGCGGAAATCGTCCGGCCGGTCGGACCACCGAAGCCCACCTCGTGCGACCCGGCCGCCTCGCAGGTGAATGCCTTCGAAGCGAGGCGAGTAGACGAAGATTTCGTACAGAGGCCGCGGCGCCGGCAGACCGGGGATTTTTGAAGAGTCGAGCTTGAAACTCAGAAACTGTCTGCGCGGACCCGCGTCGCCAGAGTGGCCGACCCCCGTGCGCCAGTAGTTGGTGCGAAGAGTCGCCTGTACAAGCGCCAGCAACTGCCGCAGCACGCGGTCCTCGTTGATGTTGCTGACCTGCTCGAGCGCCTTCTCGATGGCGTTGACCTGCGCCTGCGCACCTTGCGCATCCGCGTTCTGCGGATCGAAACGAAGCTTGAACAGTCCCGCCAGCATCCGCGCGATGCGCGGATGCCCGACCAGCGTCGTTGCGATCGTCGATTGCGATTGCGCGAAGCCAATCTGCTTGAGGTACTTGGCGTACGCACGCAGCACCACCACCTCCTGCGCTGCCAGGCCTGCGAGCAGCACCAGGCGGTTGAAGTCATCGCTTTCGATCTCGCCACGCAGCACTTGCGCAAAGCCGTCTTCAAACAGGGTCGCGAGTGTTTGCGCGTCGATCTCGCCCGTCAACGGCGCTTCGAGCGCGAAGTCGTGCAACGCGATCGGCGCGGCGTCGCCTTGAGCCCCGATGCGTGAACTCGATTCGGCGATGACGCGCGCGCCCATGTGCTCCAGCATCGGCAGGCTGTCCGACAGCACGAGCGGCGAGCCGAGGCGGTACACCTTCAGGCCGAGGGATCCGGCGTTGTTGGCATCGCGCTGGTACAGCGAAAGCGCAAGCGGTGACGCGACCGCAAGCGACGCAAGCCTGGCGACATCGGGCAGCGCCTCCCGCGCCGCGGTGCGCCCCCGGTAGTCGGCGGGAAAAGCGGGGCTCCACTGCTTGAATAACGCCAGCCCACGGGCTTCACCCTGGCCTGCGACCAGCGCTTCACGCAGTTCGTCATCCCAGCGCCGCGCTGCTCCGGCAAGTTGCCGCTCGACGGCGCGCGTGTCGAACGCCGGAATCTGTCCGGGCATCGTGCGCACCGTGAGGTGAATCCGCGCAAGGACAGCGTCGGTCAGCAGCACATCGAACTCGGCCGATGCACCATTGAACGCCGCAAGAAGGATGCGCTGGAATTTCAGGCGCAGATCGGTCGAGAACGACTCCCGCGGCACGTACACCAGGCAGGACACAAATCGGTCGAACGGGTCGCGCCAGAGAAACAGGCGCAGCCGCTGCCGCTCACCCAGCGCGACGATGCCGAGCGCTGTTTCATAGAGATCATCATCGGGAATCTGGAAGAGGTCGTCGCGCGGAAAAGTTTCGAGTACGTGATCCAGCGCTTTGGAAAGATGTCCGCCCGGTGGCAGGCCGGCACGCCTGGCGATCGCACCCACCTTGCCCCGCAGCAAAGGGGTTTCTGCGATGCGTGCGCTATAGGCGGTGGACGTGAACAAGCCGATGAAGCGGTGTTCGCCGATGACCTCGCCCTGTGCGTTGTAGCGCTTGACGCCCACATAGTCTGTGTAGCCACTGCGATGCACGGTGGACCGCGTGTTCGACTTCGTCACCACCAGGATTGGCAGCGGCGACGCAGCCATGGCGCGCGCCGCTGGTGGCAACGCAGAGAAGGTCGCCGAGATGGCATCACTGGCCGAGTCACCGAGCAGGCCCAGACCGCTGCCCGGCACCATGCGCAAGGCGACTTCGCCTTTGTCCCGTACGAGGTCTTGCTGGCGGTAGCCCAGCAGCGTGATGTGATCCTGTGTCAGCCACTGAAGAAATGCGCGGCTTTCTTCGATGGCCTCTGGCGGCAAGGTCGCTGGCGCACGCCCCAGTTCCTGGATGGCCTCACTCAGCCGCGCGAGCATGGGCTGCCAGTCGCGCACAGCCACACGAACGTCGGCCAGGATGCGGGCAATGCCGGTTTCCAGGGCTTGGCGCTGCGCGGCGTCGATCAGCCGGTCGATCTCGATGTACATCCACGATTCGCGTGACGCACCGGGCAACTCTCCGCGTGGAACGATGGCCTGCAACTTGCCGGCTGCATCGCGGTTGACTTCGAGGATGGGGTGCACGATGAGGTGCAGGAGGATGCCGTGACGGGTGATTTCGAGCGAGGTCGAATCGACCAGGAACGGCATGTCGTCATTGACGATCTGCACGACCGAGTGCCGCGAGGTCCAGCCGTCTTCGGCCGTTGCGGGACTGAAAATTCGAACCTGGGGAGCGCCGGGCGTACGCGTCTCGCCGAGTTGGAGGTGAGACACCAGCGCGCCTAGCAGGTCTTCGGGTGTGCGCTCGGCCAGATCGTCGGCATCGAGGCGCGCGAAGTAGGTATGCGCAATCGACTCAACAAGTTTATGCAGGCCGGGATCGCTGCGTTTGGCGGACAGGGCGATGACAGCTGCGGTGCGGTCGTGCAGAGCTTGGATGGGAGCGTTCATGGCGCGCCTTCTTCCTGAAAGAATGAGGGTGCCACACTCTAGGCACAGCCGCCGCGCAGCGCAAATGCCATATGGGAGGCCCGTTATGCAAAAAACGCATCGGTGTCCAAAGGCTCAGGTCGGAAAGGTGTCTCAGATTCCCCGTCTTGCGCGCAAGACCTCGTGCTCAAAGAAAAAGCTCCTGCAGGTCGCTCAGGAAGTCGAATCCACGTACGGTGGGCCACACGCGTGAGAGGTCTCGCTCGATCAGGCCGCGCTTTTGCGCATTGGCGAGTCGGTCTTCAATGGCGCTCACGGGCAAGCCGGTGCGTTCGCTGAAGTCACGCAACGCGAATCCTTCCTTCAGGCGCAACGCGTTGAGCATGAACTCGAACGGAAGCTCGGAACGTGGCACTTCGGATTCCTGTGCGATGGGCTTGCCTGCGAGCGCGTTGTCCATGTACAGGCGCGGCTCGCGAAATCGCACTTGCCGCACCACGCGATGCGGGAAACTGAGCTTGCCGTGCGCGCCGGCGCCTATGCCGAGGTAATCACCAAACTGCCAGTAGTTGATGTTGTGCCAGCAACGGTGTCCTGCCCGCGCATAGGCCGAGACTTCATAGCGATGCAACCCAGCAGCCGCAGTGGCTTCGGTGATGCGGTCGAGCATGGCATATGCCACATCATCACCTGGCAGGCGCGGCGGAAATTTCGCAAAGTAAGTATTGGGCTCGATCGTCAGGTGATAGACCGACAGGTGCAAAGGCGCAAGCGCAAGCGCCTGCGCGAGGTCTGCGTCGAGCGCCTCCATCGACTGCCCGGGCAACGCATACATCAGGTCGAGGTTGAAGGTGTCGAACGAAGCGGCTGCTTCTTCGAGCGCGGCAATCGCCTGCGCCCTGTCGTGCACACGCCCGAGCGCGCGAAGGTGTTCGTCGTTGAAGCTTTGCACACCGACAGAAAGCCGCGTCACGCCGGCGCCGCGAAAGGCCTTGAAGCGATTCTTTTCGAACGTGCCGGGATTGGCTTCGAGGGTGATCTCGCAGTCGGGCTCGAGCCTGAGGCGCGCACGGATGTCGCCGAGCAGGCGGTCGATGCTCTCCGGCGAGAACAGGCTCGGCGTGCCACCACCAATAAAGATGCTGTGTACCGGCCGGCCCCAGATGAGCGGGAGCGACGACTCCAGATCGGCGATGACTGCATCGATGTAGCGTTGTTCGGGAACTTCGCCTGAACTGACTTCGTGCGAATTGAAGTCGCAGTACGGGCATTTCTTCAGGCACCACGGCAGGTGAACGTACAACGAGAGCGGCGGCAGCGCGGGAAGCTGCAACAGGCCGGGGCGCAGATAGTGGCTGATGTCCTTGACCGCATCACCGGCGGCTGCATCCGGCCGGATCGGGATCACAGCCAGCGCTCGCGAATGAGGCCCAGCATCTGCTGCGCCGCCCGGCCGCGATGGCTGTTGGCGTTTTTGACTTCGGGCGGCAACTGCGCGAAAGTTTTGCCAAACTCCGCAATGAACATGACGGGATCAAAACCGAATCCGTGCTCGCCCATAGGCTCCAGCGCAATCAGGCCCGCTACCCGACCCGATGCGATCAGAGGCTCCGGATCGTCGGGCGTGCGGACGGCAACCAGCGTACTGACCAAGGCAGCGCGTCGATCTGCATGCGGTTTCAATTGTTCGAGCAAGGCTCGCACATTGTTGAGGTCGCCCTTCTCATAGCCGAACTGCGTCGCATAAAACGCGGTATCGACGCCGGGCAAACCGCCAAACGCTTCGACGCAAAGGCCCGCATCGTCGGCGATGGCGGGAAGCCCGCTTTCGCGCGATGCGTGCCGTGCCTTCGCCAGGGCGTTCTCGACAAAGGTGCGGTGCGGCTCTTCGGCCTCGCCAATGCCCAACTCCGACTGGCGCACCAGCTCGATTGGCAGGGGTGAAAACATCGCGCGCAATTCGGCGAGCTTGCCGAGGTTGCTGGAGGCCAGAACAATGCGGGAAATCACTTGTCGAACGCCGTGCGCAACTTTACTGGCCGAGCGCCTGACCCTGCATCGTGACGAGCTCGCCAATGCCTTTTTCGGCCAGGCGAAGCAGCTCGTCCATCTCGGCTCGCGTGAACGCAACGCCTTCGGCAGTGCCTTGCACTTCAACAAAGTGGCCCGCGCCGGTCATCACGACATTCATGTCGGTGTCGCAGCTCACATCTTCGACGTATTCGAGATCGAGCATCGGCACGCCCTGAACGATACCAACCGAAACGGCAGCGACCGGGCCTGTGACCGGAGAGGCCGTGAGTTTCCCTGCCGCAATCAACTTGCTCACTGCATCCTGCGCAGCAACGAAAGCGCCCGTGATCGCCGCTGTCCGCGTTCCGCCGTCGGCCTGCAGCACGTCGCAGTCGAGCTGTATGGTGCGCTCGCCCAGTGCCTTCAGGTCGAACACGGCTCGCATCGAGCGGCCGATGAGCCGCTGGATTTCCTGCGTACGCCCGCTCTGCTTGCCGCGAGCGGCTTCGCGGTCGCTGCGCGTGTGCGTCGAGCGCGGCAGCATGCCGTATTCGGCGGTGACCCAGCCTTCACCACTGCCCCGCTTGTGCGGCGGAACCTTCTCTTCGACCGAGGCTGTGCACAGCACGCGGGTATTGCCAAATTCTATAAGGACGGAACCTTCGGCATGGATGGTGTAGCCCCGCGTGATGCGGATTGGACGCAGCTGGTCGGCGGCGCGACCGCCGCTTCTTGCAAATTCAGTCATGTTCTTGGGGAATTGGTTTCAGGTTTTCCGGGCCGCCGAGCGCCGGATGGCTTCGTTGATCTCGGCGATCGAGCGTTCGATCGCTGCGTCGTCCAGGTCTTCGACCAGGGTGTCGAGCACGCCAGCCTGGATGGTGGATGCAAACACGCCATCGGTGATGCTGTCGGTCGAGATGCCGCGCGTCGATTCGAATGAGTCGGGCGTCTCCCACTCCAGTGCAATCACCGTCACGTTATCGCTGTGGTCGCCGCCTTTGCGCAGTGCGGCTTCAACGAGGTCTGGCACCGCCTCGGTCACCGACTTGGCGCTGAGGTCCCGCACGATTTCGTCATCGGTCAGAGTGCCCCAGAGTCCATCGGAGCACAGCAGAATCTTGTCGCCCTGCTGCAGCGTGACGGGGCCGGTGATGTCAAACACCGGCTTGGTCGGCGACCCCAGACAGGTGAACAGGATATTGCGGTTGATCCGGTCGAGACGGACAACGCCGGCGCCGCTTTGCTGTTCGAGGTACGAATGGTCACGCGTGCGGGTCAGTAACTCGTTGCCGCGAACCACATACAGCCGCGAATCGCCGCAGTGGACCCAGGTCGCGGTCGTGCCTTGCACCACAGCCGCGACCAGAGTCGTTCGCGGCGTATCGAGCATGCCCTTTTCGCTGGCATAACGGATGATCTGGTGGTGAGCCGCCATAAGCGACACCGACAGGAACTCGTTGACGTCCTCGACGATCGGGCGCGCTTCCTTCTGGTAGAGAGCCGACACCGTCTGCAGCGCGAGTTGCGCGGCGACTTCGCCCTCCGGGTGGCCACCCATGCCATCTGCCAGCACGAAGAGGCCCGACTCCCGCGTGTAGCAGTAGCCCATGCGGTCTTCGTTTGTTTCGCGGCCGCCGCGCCGGCTGATCTGGAAGACAGAGAATTTCATCGGTGGCTGACCCTATTTGGCTTTGACGCCGCCAAACCCGGTGGCCTTCCTCACGTTTTTCTTGGTGTCCGACACCATGTTGTCGAACTGCAGGCGCATTTTCTCGCCCACCGAGAGCTTGGTATAGCGGCGCTCGCCCTCACGGCTGAGCTCCTTTTGCAGTGCAAAAACCGACTGCGGACGCGACAACGGATCCAGCGACATGCACCACTCGACGACTTCAATCAGATTGTCGGAATAGACGCCACGCAATCTCGACAGGGCAAGGGCCAGGCGGTCTTTTTCAAGTCGTTGAGGCGCGTCGTTGGGCGGGTAACCCTGCATGCAGGCGTAGATGCAGGCGCCAATCGCATAGATGTCGGTCCAGGGACCCATTGAAGAATCGCGACGGTACATCTCGGGCGCTGCAAAACCGGGGGTGTACATCGGGCGGATGAAGTTGCCTTCTTTGGACAGCACTTCGCGTGCAGCGCCGAAGTCGATCATCACGGCCTTGTTGTCGTCGGTGATGAAGATATTGGCGGGCTTGATATCCAGGTGGAGCATCTTGTGCTGGTGCACGATGCGCAAGCCCCGCAGGATCTCGTCAAAGAGCGAGCGGATGGTCGATTCGCGAAACACCTTCTGCTTCTTGAGTTCGCGTGCGGTGATGATGAAGTCCTGCAGGGTCGCGCCCTCCAGGTAGTTCATCACCATGTAGACGGTTTCGTTCTCGCGAAAGAAGTTGAGCACGCTCACCACGGAAGCATGCGAAATCTGGGCGAGCGCGCGGCCCTCTTCAAAAAAGCTTTTCAGGCCCAGACGGTACAGCGACAGTTTTTCAGGCTGGACCTGCGGGAGCAGCTCGCCCGGCGGACGTCCGGCGAGCGAAGCGGGAAGGTATTCCTTGACGGCGACCTGCTGGCCTTCGTTGTCGACGGCAAGGTAGACGACGCCAAAGCCCCCGGCCGACAGCTTGCGCACCACGCGATAGCCACCGATGACGGTGTCGGGGGGCAGGGGCGCTGGTTTGACCTTGGACATGTGTGAAGAGTGTAGGCTGCAGCCTCAGAATGTAGGGCTGCAGGCCCAACCCGGTTATTCTCGCAATCCCGCAACGACCCAGAGATCGGCAAAAGACCTCCATGGCAGTTTACAGCATGACCGGCTTCGCAAGCGGCCAGCAGAGCGCGTCAGACCCGCGCTCGCAGGCCGAAACACGGAGCACGCCGCCAAGCCGCATGGGCCTTGAAATCCGCTCGGTCAACAGCCGCTTTCTGGACGTCACATTCCGCCTGTCCGAGGAGCTTCGCCAGTACGAGCCGACCCTGCGCGAACTGATCGCGTCCCGCCTCAAGCGCGGCAAGGTCGAGGTGCGTGCCGCCGTGGAATCCAATGCGGGCGACGGCCTGCGCGAACCGACGCCGCGCCTGTTGCAACGGCTCAATACGCTGCAGGACCACGTCCGTGCGTGGCTGCCAGACGCGCAGGCGTTGAGCGTGGCCGACGTGGTTCGTATGAGCGCCTCTGAAGGCACGTCCGAGGTGGTTCGGAGCGAGGTCGTCATTGAACTCGCCAAAACGACGCTCGATGAACTGATGGCCGCGCGCGAACGCGAAGGTGCGCGTCTGGCCGAGATGTTGATCGGACACCTCAAGCAGCTGCGCGAACTCGCCAGGCAGGCCGGGCCGCTGGTGCCGCAACTGGTGGAACAGCAACGCAATCGCTTTCTCGATCGCTGGAAAGAGGCCATGGCCCTCACCGATGGCGCGACGCTGCCCGAAGCCGCTCAGGACCGGGCGCTTAGCGAAGCAACAGCGTTCGCGATCCGCATCGACGTGGCAGAAGAGCTGACACGACTCGCTTCCCACCTTGACGAGATCGAACGGCTGGTGAAAAAAGGCGGCGAGGTCGGCAAGCGGCTCGACTTCCTCATCCAGGAACTGCACCGGGAGGCGAATACGCTGGGCTCGAAATCTGCTGCCCTGGAAATGACACGGGTATCGGTGGACATGAAGGTGCTGATCGAGCAGATGCGCGAGCAGGTGCAGAACCTGGAGTGACGTCCGGGTGGTTGGAAATCCGACAGCCGATGCCATCGTTTATGCGACGGCACGGCGTCAGCAAATCGAGCTGCTAACCTGCGATGCGCACTTTAAGGGTCTGCCGGGGGTCGTCCTTTTCCCTAGGACGGCATAGCCGCTTGCTAGAATCGCCACCTCCATGGACTACCCCGGTAACCTGTTTGTTGTAGCGGCCCCCAGCGGCGCCGGCAAGTCCAGCCTCGTCAAGGCGCTCCTCGAGCTCGATGCACAGGTGCAGCCGTCTGTTTCGCACACGACGCGCGCCCCTCGCGGCCAGGAGAAACACGGGCGCGAATACTTCTTTGTGTCCGCCCCCGAATTCGACAGCATGGTGCTCGCCGATGGCTTCGTCGAATGGGCATTCGTTCACGGTCATCGTTACGGGACATCGAAGCGCGCCATTGAAGAGCGTATCGCTACCGGCGCCGATGTCATCCTGGAAATCGACTTCCAGGGCGCCCTGGCGATCAAGAGGATCTTCGCCAATGCGGTGCTGATTTTTATCCTCCCGCCAAGTTGGGAAGAACTCCGGTCCCGACTGGAGCGCCGCGGAGAAGATGCTGCCGAGGTCATCGATGTCCGGCTGAAGAACGCAGCTGAGGAGATGGCGCAGGCGCATGAGTTCGATTTCGTTATAATCAATGAGTTATTTGAACGCGCGCTTTTCGACATGAAAGCGATAGTTCACGCCCAGCGGCTCAAGTTTTCGGCTCAGCGCCGAGCCCGGGCCGCAACGTTCAAAGCCCTCAATATCAGCTGACTTCCCTGGAGCATTCATGGCCCGTATCACCGTCGAAGACTGCCTGCAACAAATCCCCAACCGCTTCCAGCTGGTGCTCGCCGCCACTTACCGCGCGCGCATGCTGAGTCAGGGCCACGCCCCCAAGATCGAAAGCAAGAACAAGCCTTGCGTGACGGCACTGCGCGAGATCGCGCAAGGCAAGGTCGGTCTGGAAATGCTCAAGAAGGTTCCGGGCGGCTGATTCAGTTCGCCGATAGCGCGCGTTCAGTGGCTGCTGAGCCACCATCCGGTTAGCGCCTCATCCAAAAGCACCGCCTTGCGGTGCTTTTTTTATGGTCAAAGCTCTTCGCGGGGGTCGCAAGCTACATTAAGGGCATGAGCGCCGTGCTGACCCCTTCCGGCAAAGGCAAACGTACTCCACCGCCTGCCACTCCCAGTCCAGCCGCAGCCAATGCGGCGGCTGCGAGTTTCGCCGCGCTCACGGCCAGCCTGGACTATCTGGACACTGGCGATGTCGATCTGGTCCGCAAGGCCTACCGCTTTGCCGATGAAGCGCATCTGGGCCAGCTTCGCGCCAGCGGCGAGCCCTACATCACGCACCCCATAGCCGTTGCAGCGCAGTGTGCGGAATGGAAACTCGATGCACAGGCACTCATGGCTGCGCTCCTGCACGATGCCATCGAGGACTGCGGCGTCACCAAGCCCCAGCTGATCGAGCGCTTCGGCTCCCCGGTGGCTGAACTGGTCGATGGCCTGACCAAACTGGACAAGCTGCAGTTCAACACGCGCGAGGAAAACCAGGCCGAGTCGTTTCGCAAGATGCTGCTGGCCATGGCTCGCGATGTGCGCGTCATCCTCATCAAGCTGGCTGACCGAACGCACAACATGCGCACACTCGAAGACGTGCCGCGCGAGAAGTGGACGCGCATTTCCTCCGAAACGCTGGAGATCTATGCACCAATCGCCCACCGCCTGGGCCTGAACCAGACCTATCGCGAGCTGCAGGAACTCGCGTTCAGGCACCTCAAGCCATGGCGTTACGCAATTCTCGCCAAGGCGGTCACAAAGGCACGCAATCGTCGGCGCGACCTGATACAGAAAGTGGAACGCGAGGTGGACGCGGCGTTCCACGAAGCCGGCTTCGTCATGCGGATCGATGGACGCGAAAAGACGCTCTACTCGATCTATCGAAAGATGGACGAGAAGCACCTGTCGTTTGCGCAGGTAACGGATATCTACGGGTTCAGGGTGATCGTGCCCTCGGTGGTCGATTGCTACACGGCGATGGGCTTGCTTCACCAGATGTACAAACCGGTGCCGGGCAAGTTCAAGGACCACATCGCCATTCCCAAGGTCAATGGCTACCAGTCGCTTCACACCACACTCGTGGGCCCGTCCGGCGTGAACGTGGAATTCCAGATGCGAACCGAAGCAATGCATCTGGTCGCAGAATCGGGTGTCGCAGCCCACTGGCTTTACAAGGCGAACGACCAGGACGGCGACAACGCGGACCGGCTGGGCACCAAGTGGCTCCAATCGCTGCTGGACATCCAGCACGAAACCCGCGACGCAGCGGAGTTCTGGGATCACGTCAAGATCGATCTGTTTCCCGACGCCGTGTATGTATTCACGCCCAAGAGCCAGATCATGGCGTTGCCGCGGGGCGCGACAGTCGTGGATTTCGCCTATTCGATTCACAGCAACATTGGTGACCGCACGGTGGCCGCCCGCATCAACGGCGTACAGGTGCCGCTTCGCACCGAGCTGAAGAACGGAGACGTCGTCGAAGTGGTCACGGCGCCGGTGTCCACACCCAATCCGGCCTGGCTCGGGTTTGTTCGCACAGGCCGCGCGCGCTCCAAGATCCGGCATCACCTCAAGACGCTGGCGCAAGTCGAATCACAGGATCTGGGAGAAAAACTGCTCACGCAGGCGCTGCGTGCGGAAGGCATGGAGAAGCTTCCGGCCGACGACGAAGAGCACCACGCCCTCTGGGAAAAGCTCTTGCGCTTTACCGGCAATCGCACGCGCGCCGAGCTGCTCACCGATGTCGGGCTGGGCAAGCGCATCGCCACCATCGTGGCCAAGCGGCTGGTCACCATGCTGTCCGAACGGGGCGAGAAGCCCGACGCCCTGCTCCTCACCCGCGAACGCTACACCGCGCACGAGAACGTGTCGCAGGGTGAGGTCGTGCTGGACGGCAGCGAGAACGCTTCGGTGAAGTTCGCCAGCTGCTGCAGGCCCGTGCCCGGCGATGCGATCGTCGGCTACCTGGGGCGCGGCGAAGGCCTGGTCGTGCATTGCGACGACTGCGCCGTGGCCAAGCGCTTGCAGCACAAGGATAGCGAGCGCTTCATCAGCGTCGAATGGTCCGATGAGCCGGTCAGGCCGTTTGAGACTGCGGTGCTGGTCACTGTGGTGAACGGCAAGGGTGCGCTGGCGCGCGTGGCGACTTCGCTGGCGAGCGCCGAGGCGGACATCACACACGTCGACATGGGTGATGAAAAGCCCCAGGACGCCGCCGACCTGCGCCTGATCATCGCGGTGCGCGACAAGTTCCATCTCGATACTGCGCTGCGAGTACTCAAGCGCACACCTTCGGTGATGAAGGTGCAGCGCGTGCGGCCCGGATTCAGTTCGGATCGCTAGCCCGCAGGGGCGCCGGATATTCCACTTTCAGCACCTCGACTTCCTGCACCCCCAGCGGGGTCGTGAGTTTCACTACATCGCCTTCGCGCGACTTGATGAGCGCGCGGGCAATCGGTGACACCCAGCTGACCTGACCGTTGAGGGTGTCGGCTTCGTCAATTCCCAGGATGGTGACGGTGCGTTCCTGCCCCGCCTCATCGGCATAGGTAACGGTCGCGCCGAAGAACACCTGGTCGCCGCCATGGTGAAGGGCGGGATCGGCAACCTCGGCGAGTTCGAGCCTGCGAGTGAGAAACCGGATGCGGCGATCGATCTCACGCAGCCGCTTCTTGCCATAGATGTAGTCGCCGTTTTCCGACCGGTCGCCATTGCTCGCCGCCCAGTGCACCACCTCCACCACCTTCGGGCGCTCCTCATCAATCAGCTGCAGCAACTCATCGCGCAAGCGCGTGTATCCTGCGGGTGTGATGTAGTTCTTGGTCCCTTGGGGAATGAGGGGCGCACCGGCGTCCTGGTCGTCATCATCGCTCTCGTTGTCCGTTTCGCGCGTAAATGCCTTGCTCATGGGGCTAGGATAAGCTCCGGCGGCTTTTTCCTACAGCTTCTTGCGCAGGTTGCTTGCTATGTTCCTGGCGCGACAGTGCACCATGAGCCTGTTGTAATTTGGGGGACGAAAAGTGATGGTTGCTGAAGGAGCGAATTGCGCAAGTACCCAGCATGCGAGCGCAGAATCTGCCCGCTATGGGGTGCTGCGCCGCCTCGGTCCTGCACTCAAGCACGACATGGTGGTGAATCTGCAGGCGATCGCCATGATGGCGGAGGTGCTCAACGCCCGTCTCGAGCGCGGATCGCCCGCCCCGGAAGAATTTCGCACGAGCATATTCAAGCTCAACCGCCTTGCCCGCGACGCAGTTGCGAATTGCCTGAAGGTGGCCGCCTGGATAGAGCCTCAGGAAGATGAAGGCGTGCGCCTGGCCGCAGGTATCGAAGATTGCATTGCTCTGCTCGCCAGCAATTTCAATTTCCGTGGCTTCCTGGTGGAAAAGGAGCTCTCTGAGGCACCGTTCCAGGTTTCCACTGTGGCGCTCAGGAACTTGCTCATTGCCTGCCTGATCACGCTCACTGACGCCGCTGGTGGACCGTGCGTGGTCAGCCTTCGCGCCGTGGTCATCGATGGCCTTGCTGAGATCACGGTCCGTGTTGCACCGCGTACCGATGGCTACGAAGCGTTGTCATACGGGCTGGGATATCGGCAGATCCAGTGGACCGATGTCATGTCGCTCGCCGATGCGGAATCGGTCGAAATAATCCGCGAGCCCGACAAAATCGTGTTGCGGATGCCTCGCGTCGTGGCCAACACCCCCTTGCAGATTGCACCTGTCTAGGTGTTGGGTTGCAATAGGTTGTTTTTCCGCCGAGACGGGAAGCTGGGGGTTGTAGCCCAAGGCGGGGTGCGGTCTTCGGGCGTTGTAGTAGATCCGCTTTCGTTGCTGGGGCAGATCGCCTGGCACCGCTAGCAAGAGCAGGTCCCCAGGGATCTGTCGCTTGCGTTGGATCAGGCTCCCAGCTTCTGCGCCAGCGCCGCCAAGTCCGCGACGTCGATCTCCGGCGGTTCGGCGAGTGGAAATTTCTGCTGCCCCGCGCGGGCGATGAATGCGCTGCGCATGCCAGCCCACTGTGCGCCGGCGACATCCCAGCCGTGCGCGGCTACCAGCATGCAGTCGGCCGGTGCCACGCCCATCTCGCGCGCCCCCCACTCATAGACACTGCGGTCGGGCTTGAAACGGCCCACACTTTCCAATTTCAACTGCTTTCGAAGAAAGCATCGATGCCTGCGTGGCGGGTCTGTGCTTGCACCCCGGCTGCGGGAGAGTTGGTCAAGGTGGCCATGCGAAAACCGGCGCTTCTCAGTCGCTGCAGCGCGGGCGCAACGTCCGAGTGCGCCTGCAGCGTGCGCAGGCCGGCCAGCACGGAAGTGTCCATGGATTGCTCTTTGTCAGGGGGTTCAGGAATCGTCGTGTTTGGCAGCCGCGCGCGGCTTCAGAGCATGTACCCAATGTCCGAGGCCGCCGAAGGGTACGCAAACATCGTCCCCTTCAGGTCCTCAGCGCTCAGGTCGTGCCGGATGGCAAGTGCGAACAGATTGATGACCTCGTCCGCATGCGGCCCCACCAAGTGCGCGCCCAGGATGCGACCGCTGCCCTCTTCCACCAACACCTTGAACCCGTATGTAGGCTCGGCGGCCTGGCGAGCGGTGAACCAGTCCGAAGCCTTGCGGCTGTTGACCTTGAACCGAAGTCCCTGTTCGCGCGCTGCCGCTTCGCTCAGCCCCACCATCGCGATGGGTGGGATCGTGAACGCCACGCTGGGCAGACCGCGGTAATCTGGCTTGGTGTGATTGCCATCAAGCAGATTGGCCGAGACCACCTTGGCGTCCTGGCTGGCCGCCGGGGTCAATGGCGGTCCGATCTGCGCGGCATCGCCGGCGGCATACACCGACGGATTGCTCGTGCTCTGCAGGTAGTCGTTG
>JBKJKT010000020.1:0-13228 GCA_046597415.1 Ramlibacter sp. | reverse complement strand
CAAATGATGAGGGATTTCATTCGGTTGCTCCAGGTAGGAAGGACGCGAAGGGCATCCCCTGAGATTCATCTTGCGCCGCGGGAAAGGGCGCAACTGTAGGAGGTCGCGCGCACCGGGGGTCCGATGACTACGTTTGCAAGCGACAGCCCTTTTTCCGACAGCTGTGGGAATGCGGCGCGCAGCCTGACGATGGCAAGAATGGTTCTCGTATAGGCGACGAAGGGGGTCGGCTGCGGTCGCAAAGATAGCCGGCCGCGGTGCGATCGGCATGCAGTCACCGCTGCCAGTTTTGGCTGGCAGCGGGTCTTGCGCTCAAAGGCGCTGGCACCACAAGAACGCGCTCAAAGGCGCGTTACGCCTTCAATCACGCCAACCAGTCGGCCGTTGACATACAACGCGCCTTCCGGGGCGCCTGCTTCACGGTGGAACGAGCGGAACTCGACTGTGTGCGGCATGCTTTCGCGAACGGCTCTCGCCGTGGTCACGCGGGCCGCATGACGGGTGAGCGCTTCGCCGGCTGCGTACAACACGGCAGCCACAAGATGAAGCAGCGTTGCGCTCAGGGGGCGGGCCGCATCGCCGGCAGCCCAGGGCAAGGTCTTGATCATTTCAATCTCCGGGGTGGCCGCCGCGCCTTTCAGTCGTGGCGCGCGGACGGTCTGGTTTCATGGGCCATACGTTCGAAGCCGGGTGAAGACGCCTCGCAGGGCGGCTCGTGGCTTCAGGGCAGGGCATGCAATACGGGACATGCGGTTGTGCAGGATCTTGTTCATCAATCGTTTCTCCAGAATCGGGTTCGCCAAACAAAGCGGCCCGGGGCAGTTGCCACCGGGCCGCTCGCGCCATCTGCCGACTTCAGCAGTGTGGAGGCGCGCTGCCCCGGGGGATGATTTCTCGCAATGCATGAGGACCGATGTCCGTTCCCTGACGCTGGATGCGTGCCGGGCGCGATACGTGCGCGAATCTGGCGGCAACTGGCGAAAGGGACACGAATGCGACGAAGGTCATGGACTGCGGCGTTGTTGGAGGGAGGGCCTCATCGACGGAACTGCTTTTTTGTCGACTTGCGCAAATGATAAACACTTGATTATCTTGCGCAAGTGGAAATTATCACAATGGCGCAGCACTGTCGCGAGTGTGCAACAGCGGCAAATGGACGCGGGGGGTCAGCGCTTGCGCTTCAGGGGGGCAACGCCTTGCTGGGTGCGCTGCCACAGGGACGAGGGATCGTCTGCAGGAGTTGATGGGACAGGGTGCGGCAACGGCGATGTCGCCGGAGTGGGTGAGGGGGTAGCGGTCGGCTTACCGGCGGCGCCAGGCATCAGAACCTCCCCCAGCAGATCGAGCAAGCGCGTGCGGGCGCGTTGGGGATGGCGCCGGTAATAGGTCAGGACCAGTCCCACGATGAACCGTTCGTCGTCATCCTGTGGCAGGGGACTCTCGCCGGACATTGGCGCGGCGACCGGGACGCGGCTGGACACCGGGGACGGCTGCACCCCGGAAGAGTCGTGAGGCAGGTCCATCCATCCGACGGGCTTGTGCGTGAGCTGCTCGAACTGGCGTGCAAGCCGCTCTCCGATCTGGCGCGAGCGGCCCTTGATCTGGCTCCAGTAGCTCGGCTGGATCTGCAACCGCTCGGCAAATCGGCGTTCCAGCCCGCGCAGCGTTGCCGCATCGGGATGTTTTACCGTGTTGCGGACAAACTCGTCGAACAACGCCATCGCGTTATCCAGACGGATCTGGGCGACGTCGCGTTGGCCTGATTGCATGGAGCCCGATGATAAAGCTTTGTACATCTGCTTTCGCAGATGGCATCGCGAGTGATAAACACAAGGTCGTGGTTCCTGCCGGATGGCATGGGAGAAACCGTCTGGCATCGGCGGAGACAGTCGCGTGCGTCAATTCAATTGCGAAAGTTCTGCGTGATCATCAGGCCGTGCCGCCCGCCGTCCAGCACGCCGATGCCAACGCGCGCAAATTGCGGCTTGAGAATGTTGGCCCTGTGACCGGGCGAATTCATGAGGCCATCGTGGGCGCGCGTAAGGTTGGGCGCAAGCGCGAGGTTCTCGCCCGCTGCGAGGTAGCGCAACCTGGCCTTGCGCAAACGATCGACCATGTCCTTGCCGTCAGGTGCCGTGTGGGCGAAGTAGCCTCGGGCCAGCATGTCACGGCTGTGGGCACGCGCAACTTCCCGCAACTCGACGTCTGCCACCAGCAGTTGAAGGCCCGCTCTCGCGCGCTCCGCATTCACGAGTTCGATCATGCGCGCTTCGAGCTCGGGTCGGGGCATGCTGGACGTCACTGCGAAGTTCAGCTTGACCGGTGTGTGCGGCTCCGGTTGAGTCGTGAGGGCGCGTAACGTCCGGGTGATCGCGGGCTCGAATATCGGCGTGATCTGGGCTTCGATCCACTGCGCAGGCTCGCTCAACCAGGTGGCGGCTGCACTCTTTTGTGTGGCGAGGGCGATGTCGTCGTGAAGGGGTGCGCTCAGCAACACCATCGACACAAGCGTTGCATTAAGCAAACCATTGGCCATGCCGGGAACAATGCCAAGGCCCCGATTGACCGGATGCGGATGCAGCTTCGATGGAAACGCCCGTGCAATGCGCGAAGCAAGGGTGCCGATTACCAGTTCGGCGGCGACGAATATCGCGATGAATGACGCCGGTGCAGCCCACACACCAGCGGCTGGGTACACCTGAGTCAGCCATGCCGCCGCAGAGGGCCAGGCGATAAACGCAAATGCGAAGCACGCAGCCAGCGTGGCCAGATACAGCGTTGCGACGACGAGCCCGCGCCGAAAGCCGGACCACATGCCCAGGCCGACGAGAGCGGCCAGCAGCACGTCGATGAAATTGATGTCGGCCATCCGCTGTTTCGCGGCCGTTCGCTGCTTATTGCTCGGCGAACGCGCGTTCAATGACGAAATCGCCAGGCCTGGAGGTGTTGCCTTCCTTGAAGCCGGTGCTCTCGAGCATGGTCTTCAGGTCGCGCAGCATGCCGGGGCTTCCGCAGATCATCACGCGATCTTCGGCCGGATTCAGGGGCGGCATGTCCAGGTCCTCAAAGATCTTGCCGGTCTCGATGAGGTCGGTGACCCGGCCCATATTCCTGTAGGCCTCGCGTGTCACTGTGGGGTAATAACGCAGCTGACTCTGAACCATGTCGCCAAGCAATTCGTGCGCGGGCAGATGTTCCACCAGCAGGTCGTGGTAAGCAAGCTCGTCCTTCTGGCGCACGCCGTGGACGAGGATGATCTGCTCGAACTTTTCGTACGTGACCGGGTCATGGACGATGCTCATGAAGGGCGCCAGGCCCGTACCGGTGGCGAGCAGGAACAGTCGCTTGCCGGGGAGCAGGTAGTCGATGAGCAGCGTGCCGGTGGGCTTGCGGCCCACGATGATGGTGTCGCCCACGTTGATGTGCTGCAGCCTCGATGTAAGGGGGCCGTCCGGCACCTTGATCGACAGGAATTCGAGGTGATCTTCGTAGTTGGCGCTCACGATGCTGTAGGCGCGAAGCAGCGGCTTGTCATTCACGCGCAGGCCGATCATCGTGAAGTGGCCGTTCGAAAATCGCAGGGAGGCGTCCCTGGTGGTCTTGAACGTGAACAGTTTGTCGGTCCAGTGGTGTACTGAGGTGACTTTTTCTTCGTTGAATGCGCTCATGCCCTGATTATCGCAATTCGGGAAAGCCCTAGGTCCCTGAGCGGACCTTGACCCGCGTCAAGGTCCGAATTCGCCCACCGTGCTAAGCTGTTTTCGGCCATTCAGGCCCCACGAAAGACTACGATGCCCGGACTCCTGCCCAACGTCGATCCCGAAGGCCTGCTCGAATTTTCGGTGGTGTATACCGACCGCGCGCTCAACCACATGTCGAGCAGTTTCCAGGGCGTGATGAAAGACATTTCGTCGATTCTCAAGGAGGTCTATCACGCAAGGTCGGCCGTGCTGGTACCGGGCAGTGGCACGTTTGGCATGGAAAGCGTTGCACGCCAGTTTGCCGGCGGCAAGGACGTCCTGGTCATTCGCAATGGCTGGTTCAGCTATCGCTGGACGCAGATTTTTGAGATGGGGAACATTCCCGCTTCGTCCACGGTGCTCAAGGCCCGCCGCAGTGGCAGCGGCCCGCAGGCACCGTGGGTGCCGGCGCCGATTGCAGAGGTGCAGGCCGCCATCCGCGACAAGAAACCCGCCGTGGTTTTCGCTCCGCACGTCGAAACGGCCTCGGGAATGATGCTGCCCGATGGATATCTCAAGGCCGTGGGCGACGCCGTGCATGACGTCGGCGGTCTTTTCGTTCTCGATTGCATTGCATCCGGCGCGATCTGGGTGGATATGGAAGCCACGAGCGTCGATGTGCTGATCTCGGCTCCCCAGAAGGGCTGGAGCAGCTCGCCTTGCTGCGCGATGGTGATGCTCAGCGATCGTGCGCGCAAGGCGATTGACGCAACGACCAGTTCTTCGTTCGCGTGTGACCTGAAGAAGTGGCTCGGCATCATGGAAACCTATGAAGCCGGTGGACACGCGTATCACGCAACCATGCCAACCGACGCACTGACCGGGTTGCGCGACACGATGGTCGAGACGAAGGCGCTGGGTTTCGCGAAGATGAAAGCGGCGCAGGAAGAACTGGGCCGCAAGGTGCGCGCGTTGTTCGAGTCGCGCGGGTTGCCCAGCGTCGCCGCCGAAGGTTTCCAGGCGCCTGGCGTGGTCGTGAGCTACACCACCGACCCTGAAATCCAGTCCAGCCGGAAGTTTCTCGCTGAAGGCCTGCAAACCGCTGCCGGCGTCCCGCTTCAGTGCGACGAAGGGCCTGATTTCATGAGCTTTCGCATCGGCCTGTTCGGACTTGAAAAGTGGCAGAACGTGGACCGGACGGTGGCCTCGCTGGAAGGGGCGCTGGGGCACATCGGCCTCGTCGCCGCGCCAGAGCTGCAGCCAGCGACGGTCTGAGCCCCGCGGGACCTGCCAGTCGAATCACGCGCCGTAAGTTGCTGGCGTCTCGGCGGTCCACCGGGGCCGTTCAGCTTTCCAGGTGCAAATCGTCGGTCCCGGGCTCTAGCACCGGTGCGGGTGCGGGTGCCGGGGTCGGCGCGGGCGTCGGCGTCGCCGGTAGCTCCTCGGTCAGAGTGAGCAGGATGTCCGCGTACCACGCGCAGTTCAATCCGAGCGACTCGTCTTCCACACGGTCGCGTGTGCCCATGTCCATGCGTGAGGCGTGTACTCCCAGAAGTTTGTGTTTGAGGGGGCTCTTGCCTGTCCGATCGCGCATGACCACCGGGGCACCACTCAAACCCCGGTGCGCTCGCGCATCAGTGAGAAAGTAGCCCTGGCCCTGGAAGCGAACACCGAAGGCCGATGCCACCGCCGCGTGACGCACCACGGGCAAGTAGTGCACGGTGTCGTAAAAGCCCAGCGGAAAGCCTGCCATCAGCAAAGGCGCCCCGACTTCCACCGCGTCAAGTTCGCGCTGGAGGTGGTCCGGCGTGAATGCATGCAATTCCAGAGTCGGTGGCATTGCCTGCTGATCCAGTTCGATCAGCGCAACATCGATCTCGCTGCCTGCGTCGCGGCCCTGGTGCCATACGCTCTTGCCGTCCTGGTAGAGCAGGATCGATTGCACCTGGACCTGCGACAGATTGGTGGCGCTGGTGTGCAAGGTGATTTCGATCCGGTCCGGCAAATGGTGGCTGGGCTTGTCGATGAGAACGTGCCGGCTGGTCACCAGGTACAGCCGATCCTCGCGCCGGAAGAAAAAGCCGGTTGCGGCGGTGAGCGCGCGCGTACCGTCGAAGGTGGCGATGCGGGCTGTGGTGAGCAGGAGCGGATCGATCAAGGGTGTGCCTTTGGTTCCCCCTATCATGCGCTCCTGGACTCCTCAGCCATACGTCTGTGCTCACACTCTTCTGGCGCAGGGACGTCTCCGCAAGCCGGTCTGGCCCCTCTGGACGAAGGCGGGGCCGTCAGGTCCTCATCTTCTGTTTCAGCCATCGCATCACTGCGCCAACAACCGGCAGTTTTTCGTAGAGCTCTTCAGCCGCGTCCCAGTAGTCGCGGTGCGAGCGGATGAGGCCCTGGCTGTCCAGCATCAGGTGGGAGGCACCTCGCACAACCTGAGTCTCGCCTTGTCGCCAGGTCTTGAAGCGGAACCTGAATTCCCAGACGAGCCAGCACGCGTTTTCGCCAGTCATGCGATTGAGGATCACGAACCGGGGCTCATGCAGCGCTTCGAACATGTGGGCGTACACCCGGCGGATCTGGGCGATGCCTTGCACCTCATTGAAAGGGTCCTTGAAGTACGCGTCACCCGTGTACGCCACGGCGAGCCGGTCAAGGTCGGCCGGCGCGAAGCTTTCAAAGAACCCGGCGATGCGGCGAACATGCATCTCGTTATCGATGATCCTGCGGTCGATGTCGTTCATAGTCCTGTTCCCTTCCTGACCATCGCACGGTAAGCGCGAAACGGAAGCATCGCCAGCAATTTCAGCGGCCATGTAAAACGCACGGGAAAGTGAATTTCGAAATCGCCATCGGCCCAGCCCCTGAGGATGAGGCGCGCGGCCTCCGCAGTCGTGATAAGCGCGGGCATCTTGAAATCGTTTTGCGCCGTCAGCGGTGTATCGACGAACCCGGGGTTTATTACGCTCACGCCAATGCCGCGCGGCTGCAGGTCCAGGTGCAATACCTCTGCGAGATGGATCAGCGCGGCTTTCGTAGGTCCGTAGGCCAGGCTTTTGGGCAGGCCCCGGTAGCCGGCGACACTGGAGACGAGGCTCAGGTGCCCATGCCCTGTCTTGATGATGGAAGGCATGACGGCATCCAGTACATGGAGCGCGCCAACGTAGTTCGTCTCCTGATGCTTGATCATGTCGTCGAGATCGAAATTCATTGCCTGCATGGGCCGGTACAGACCGGCGCAGTACACGACAAGGTCCAGTGGTCCCGACCGCAATGCCTCCACCGCACAGGTGCGAACAGCTTCACGGTCGCAGACATCCAGCGGCAGCGCAATCGATCCCGGATTCGCACTGACGAATTCGCCCAGCGCCTGCGCCTTGCGCGCCGAAACGTAAACGGTCGCGCCAGCCGCGTGGAGCGCCTGCGCGGTGGCAAGCCCGATGCCGGTGGAAGCGCCGACGATCCAGACGCGCTTGCCCGTCCACTCATCGAGCCGGGGGTTCATCGGCTGCAAGAGCGTGAATCGCCTGGGTCCAGCGGACGTCATGGCAGGCGCGTGAACGACAGCGTGACTTCGCCGAGCCGGACCCCGAACTTGCTCATCGTCGTGCGATTGAGCATGACCTTGTCGTCCATCAGGTACATCCAGTCATCCATGTCGACATGCCAGGTCTTGCCATCGACGGGCAATGCCAGCACGTAGTTCCAGCGCAACGCATTGCCGCGCGCCACGCCCTGCGCCTGCCCGATCACATCGTCGGCACGGCCTGTGTAGCGACCATCGGCGAGCTTCGTCAGCTTCCAGATCCGGCGCTGCTTCGTGCCATCGGAATAGGTGAAATCTTCATCAAGCACGCCTTCGTCGCCCTGCCACTTGCAGTCCATGATGACGTCGAAGCGCTTGACGACCTTACCCGATCGATCGGTGAAGATGCCCCAGCCCTGCACGCGTCCATTGAAGTAAGTCTTCAGGTCCAGCACCGGTTTTTCTGCAGCGTACTCGGTAACCTCCGGCGTGGCGCACCCGGCCAGAGCCAGGGCCGTGCCGGCCGCTCCTGCAAGGACAAGAGAGCGTCGGGATAAAAGACTGGCATTCATGGATTGGCTCCGGATCGGATGACTGTTAAATAAAGGAGCGCGGCTGCCCCGAGTTTGAGTGCGCACGGAACGAGGCAATAGGCGGCTGTGAGAGCCCAGAGCGCCTGGGGCGAGCGCTCGCCGGGCGCGTAGCCCGCCAGCGCCAGCAGGGGCAACGCGATGCCCGCAGCGAGCGCCAGATTGAGCTTGGTCGCAAAGTTCCACCAGCCGAAGAATGCGCCTTCTCCGCGACCCCGTTCACCTGCCTGTGCGATCACACCTGCCAGCAGCGCGCCGGGCATGGAGAGATCGGCGCCAAGTGCAAAGCCGGAGAGCGCGCAAACCGCAACGAATGCAGCGATGTCGCCCGCGCCCAGGGTCGCTGCGAAAGTGAACACGACGAGCGCCAGCACCATCGCGCCCAGCCAGCTGCGCGCAAGGCCCCATTTCGCCACCATGCGCAGCCAGAGCGGAATGGAGAGCGCGGCGGCGAGAAAGTAGATGCCCAGAAACAGCGGCTCATATTCGCGGGGTGCCTGCAACCGGTCCTGCACGAAAAACAGCACCAGCGTGGCGGGAATCGCAGAGGCAATGCCGTTCAGTAAAAACACGGTGAGCAGAGTGCGAAAGCCTTTGTGCCGCAAAGGCTGCAGCCAACTCGCAGCTGCTGCCTCCTGCGGCGCGGCAGAGGGCTGAGGATGCCGTGACAAAGCCCAAGCCCAGCAGCCCGCCGCCAGTGCGATTGCGAGCACGACGGATGAAATGGCAAGGCCCGCCAGGAGCGGCAGGGCCGAGGCCACCAGAACGCCAATGAGTCCCCAGCCTTCGCGCCATGCCACCACACGGCTTCGCTGTGCCTCGTTGCCGCCCAGCATCGCTCCCCACGACTGGTGCGCAATGGTCAGCACGCTGAAGCCCACATAGGTGACGAGCAACGCCATCGTTGCCCACGCGAGCAATGCCATCTGACCGCGCACGGGCGGAAAGAACAGCAGCGCGAAGCCTAGCGCCAATACGACCGCTGCAGCAGCACCGGTTACAACGACTGCCCTGGAAGAGCGAGCGAACATGCGGTCGATCACGCGGCCGATCCAGGGATCGAGAAACGCATCGAAGAGCCTCGCGGCCAGCAGCACCGCGCCGAGCGCGGCGAGCGGCACGCCGAACTCGCGGCCGTAGTGGTTGGGCAACTGGACGTAAAGGGGAAGGGCGACAAAGGCGAGCGGCAGTCCCAGAAGACCGTAACGCCACCCATCACGCGTGGCGCCCACCTCGCTCATCGCGCCGTATCTCCGAGCAGCGATGCACGAAGCCCCGGCTCTGAAGTCGTCGGCAGGAGCCAGATGCCAAAGAACGCACGAGCCAGCTCCACATCAGCCAGTGTGCCCGCCGACTTGTCGTTGACGAAGATCTGCGCCGGCTGTCCCGGTTTGTATACGCCGGCAATGCGATCGCCGGGCGTGACATCCGGGAACACCGCTGCCAGTTGCGACCGCCAGCGCGAGGCCTTGGCCGGATCGAGGGTGCCAGAGCGCTGTATCAATTCCATCGATGTGCGGACAATGTCGTTCGAGCGAAATGCGCGCAGGTAGGCCAGCTCCAGCGTGAACGCATGGCGGTCGAATTGCGACGCGATGAAGCCGGGTGCGACCCAGAGCCGGGCGTCATAGCCGGCGAAGCCCCAGCGCGTCAGTCGTCCCTGGCCCGCCAGTCGCGCATCGGGCATCACCTGTGATACCGCGGCAGGCAGCGCTTGCGCTTGCGGCTGGGGTTGCGAGTGTGCGGCGGACGCGCCGCAGAGCACTAGCGCCGTTGCAACGTGAACTGCACGACGTCGGTGCTGCGCTCGGAAAATGCCGCTTCGCAGTAAGAAAGATAGAAGTCCCATAGCCGTATGAAGTGGTCGTCGAATCCCAGTTGAAGAACCGCGGCTTGCTGGCGTCCGAAACGCTCTCGCCAGAATGCAAGCGTACGGGCGTAGTCCAGGCCGAATGCGAACTCATCGACGACTTCCAGGCCGGCGCGCGCAGCGTGGCGCGCGATCTCGCTGCGGCATGGCAGGCATCCGCCCGGAAAGATGTATTGCTGGATGAAGTCGGTGCCGCGGATGTAGCGGGGCCAGAGCGAATCGTCCATCACGATCGACTGGATGCAGGCGCGGCCACCTGGCTTGAGCAGACGCGCCATGTTGGAAAAGTAGGTGGGCCAGTATTCGCGTCCGACAGCTTCCAGCATTTCCACCGAACAGATCGCATCGAACGGTGCATCCGCGATGTCGCGATAGTCCTGCAGTCGCAAGTCGGCGCGTTGCGAAAGGCCTGCCTTCGCAAGTCGCTCATTCGCATAGGCAAGTTGCTCGTGCGACAGCGTGACACCAGTGATGTTGGCTCCGAACTCGCCTGCCGCCATCTCCGCCAGCGCACCCCAGCCGCAACCGATTTCCAGCACGCGATCACCCGCCTTCACGCCTGCTATGGACAGCGTACGGCGGACCTTTGCGGCCTGGGCATCGGGCATGCTGCGCGCGTCATCGCCTTCGAAGAGGGCCGACGAGTAGTTCATCGACTCGTCCAGCCACAGCTTGTAGAAAGCATTGCCCAGGTCGTAATGCGCTTCGATGTTGCGGCGGCTGCCACTCTTGCTGTTGCGGTTGCGAAGATGGCGCAGGCGATGCGCGAGCCGCCCGATCCAGCTGCCATAGACGACGTCCTCCAGTTCGCGGCGATTGCGCAGGAGCAAAGCCAGCAGGCCGGGCAAGCATGGCGTGGTCCAGTCGCCGGCAAGGTAGCTTTCTGCAAGGCCGATGTCGCCGCTTGCGAACGAAGCGGAAAACACATTCCAGTTGTGCAGCGTTGCCGAAGCGTGCGGCTCGCCATGACCGAAGCGGTGCATGGTGCCGTCAGGTAACTGCAGCGCAAGCGCTCCGTGTGAGATGCGCGACAGCAACTGGAGTGCCAGCTTCGCAGATGTCGGTGCGGATGCCGGCAGGAGCGCCGGGCCAAAGGTAGTCGTGTTCATCAGGGATGCCCCGGGTGTGGAACGAATGGAACGCGCGCGAGCCAGAGCCGCAGCGCTTGCCAGTGGATGCGTGCGATGACGGCGAGCGTCATCACGGGATGGCGCCAGAGCGCCTCGTACAGAACTCTTTTGGTTGCCGGCTTGAGCACGCCACCGACACTGGTGCGAAGCAGCGGGCCTTCGTCGGTGTCGTGATCGATGCGCGCCAGCGTCCTGTTGCTCGACAGGTTCAGGAAAAAACGGAAGCGGTATTTGCCTTCGACCCTGCAGAAAGGCGAAACGTGGAAAGCCTTGGGTGCCTGCAGCTCGCGCCCCCAGACGGGCTGGTCCAGCACGTAGCAGTGGCGCTCACCAAATGTGTTGTTGACCTCCACGACGATGGCGCGCAGGTTCCCATCCGCCGCGTGGCAATACCAGAAGCTCACGGGCTTGAATGCATAACCCAGCACGCGCGGATAGCAGTGGAGCCAGACTTCACCCGTGGCGTCGCGCACGCCGTGCTGGGCCAGCAACTCGTCGATCCATTGCAGTGAATTAGCGCGCCCATCCCCATGGTCGCTGTCGTGGAAACTCACGAGCCCTGCGCGGTTGTGCGCCAGAGCGCCTGCAGCGCCGGCAGTCGAGTGAAGGGTGCGCATCGGGAGCATGAGAAAGAAAGTCGAGTAGGCGAAGGCATTCACCACTGGCCGCAGTCGGATGTGGCGCACCATTCCGAATCCGACCAGAGGCTGGTTCATGCCATCGCTCCGGCGACTTCCTGGATGCGCCCGCGAACCAGCAGCGACTTCGCGGCCTCCTGGCCTGAAACCAGGCCGTCCTCATGAAAGCCATTGGCGGTCCAGGCGCCGCAGAACCAGGTTGCGCGCTTGCCCTGCAGCTCGACGAGACGCCCCTGAGCTGCGAGAGCCGCAGCGTCGAAAACTGGATGCGAATATTCGATTTCCTGGATCACATTCGCGGGATGGATGGGGCGCAGGGGATTGAGTGAGACCACGACGGGTCGCTCCCACGGAAGCGGTTGCAGCTTGTTGATGAGGTAGTGCAGGCACACATGCGTGCCATCACCCGACAGGCCGCTTTCATAATTCCATGCCGCCCATGCACGCGGGTTGCGCGGCAGCATCGACACGTCGGTGTGAAGCACGGCGCGATTGGGCTGGTAGGCAATAGCGCCAAGAACCTCTTGCTCGTCCCAGGTGGCATCGCGCAGCATCGCCAGTGATTGATCGGGGTGCGTCGCGAGCACGAGCCGATCGAATGTCTCGGTCCCGTGCTTTGAAGTCACCTTCGCGAATCCGTCGCCCCGTTCGATGGAGAGAACCGGCGTTTCCAGGCGCTTGTCCTGGATCCGTTCGACGATGCGCCGGACGTACTCGCGCGAGCCACCCTTCACAGTGAACCACTGCGGCCGGTTCGCGATCTGCAGCAGACCGTGGTTGTGGCAAAACCGCACCAGCGCGCCGACCGGAAAGCGCAGCATCTGCTCGCCCGGGCTGCTCCAGATGCAACCGATCATGGGCAGCAGGTACCAGTCGCGAAACTCGTCGGAAAAGCGGTGCTGCGCCAGGAATTCCTGCAGCGACTGACCCGGTTCATGGCCCGCCTGCGCCATCGCCGTGGCCAGCGAATTGAAGCGAAGCAGGTCGCGCAGCATGCGCCAAAAGCGGGGCCGCACCATGTTCGGCCGTTGGCAAAACACCGTGTCGAGCGAGACGCCACTCCACTCGAGCGGTTCTTCCCCGAACACCTGTGGCACCTGCACTGAAAACGACATGTCCGAAGCCGCAGTTTCGACGCCCAGTTGCTCGAACAGGCGGATGAGCCCGGGATAGGTGCGTTCGTTGTAGACGAGAAAGCCCGTGTCCACGCCGTGCGTCATTCCGTCAAGCGCGACATCGACCGTGTTGGCATGTCCGCCAAAGTATTTTCCCGCCTCGAAGAGCGTGACCTCAGCCTTACCCACCATGGCGTGCGCTGCGGAGAGACCGGCTATCCCGCTACCGACGACAGCGACTTTCATGGCCGGGCGTGTCCATCAGGGGTTGCGGGCGCCATGGGTAACGAGACGGGAGGTGTGTTCATGTTCCTGCAAAGGTCTGTGACTTGAATTAGACTAACTGTTTGTCATACTACAATAATTAGAACAACCTTGGTTGCTCCCTTCCAATACGCGGTCCGTTGGCGTTCGGATGTCTGGCCGCATTGATACCAACTGGCCATAGATGACAAGCCCTGAAATTCAAGTTCCGGTGATTCCCACGGCGCAGCGATCCATTTCCGAGGTGGAGCGGGACACGGCGTTGCCACGCGCAACCTTGCGCATTTGGGAGCGACGCTATGGCTTTCCCGCGCCGCTGCGCGATGAACGTGGTGAACGTACTTACCCTGATGACCAGGTGCAGAAATTGCGTCTGGTACGTCGGCTCATGGACCAGGGACACCGACCTGGCAAG
>JBKJKT010000019.1:0-27960 GCA_046597415.1 Ramlibacter sp. | reverse complement strand
GCGGGGCGCGCAACTGCCGGATCAATAAGTCCGGTCAGGGCGTTCGCTAACCGCCCTTTTCCATCGCGCGGCGATGCCGCTCGACGAAGTCCTGGTAGGTATCGACGCCGCGCAATTGCAAGATCGTGTTGCGAACAGCCGCCTCCACCAGCACGGCGATGTTGCGACCGGCTACCACCTGAATGACCGCTTTACGCACGGGAACCCCCAGCACGTCCTGGGTCAGGGGCTCATAAGGAAGCCGCTCGTACTCGCGTTCCAGCGTTTCGCGCCGCACCAGATGGACGATAAGTTTCAGGCGCATCTTGCGGCGCACCGCTGTCTCGCCAAATATCCCCCGGATGTCGAGCAGGCCGATACCGCGCACTTCGAGCAGGTTCTGCAGCAACTCCGGGCAACGCCCCTCGATGGCTGTCTGGTTGATGCGATAGAGGTCCACCGCGTCATCAGCCACCAGGCCCTGCCCACGCGAAATCAGCTCCAGCCCCAACTCGCTCTTGCCCAGTCCCGATTCACCTGTGATGAGCACGCCGAGCCCCAGGATATCCATGAACACACCATGCATCGACGTGCGTTCAGCAAAGTGTTTGGAGAGATAGGCACGCAACACATCGATGACGAAGGCCGATGGCTCGTGCGTCGCGAACATCGGAATCTGGGCCCGCTCGCACATGGACAACAATGCCTCAGGGGCAACCTTGCTGTCAGTGAGCACCAACACAGGCGGCTCCAGCGTCACGATGCGCGAGATGCGCCGTGCGCAGTCTTCGGCTGTCGCGTTGGTGAGATACGCAATCTCCCGCTCGCCCAGGATCTGCACCCGATAGGGATGGATGTAATTGAGATAGCCCACCAGATCCGCACCGGAACGCGCGGCCCGCACAGCGACTTCATCGAACCGGCGCTCCGAAGCGCCGAGACCAGCTACCCATTCCCACTTGAGCTGCGCCCGGTGGTCTTCGAACAGGACGTCGGCGCTGACGACGGTGGGTTTCAAACGTCGGAACCCAGGGCGTTCAGGCGGGCTGCGCGGACTGCCAGGTGGCGATCAGCTGGTGCAGCTCGGCAGCGTCGGTGCTGCCCTTGATCTTCTCGCGAAGCGGCGCATCGCTGAGCAGCTCCGCGATTTCGGAGAGGATTTCCAGATGCTTCTGCGTCGCCGCTTCAGGCACTAGAAGAAAGATGAGCAGGTTAACGGGTAGCTCATCCGGAGCATCAAACCCGATCGGCTGGCCCAGCTGGAAGAGCGCAGCCATTGGGGCTTTCAGGCCCTTGATGCGGCCGTGAGGAATTGCAACGCCGTGCCCCAGGCCAGTAGAACCGAGACGCTCCCTGGCAAAAAGGCTGTCGGTGATGAGGGCGCGCGACAAGCCGTGCAGGTTTTCGAACAAAAGACCCGCTTCTTCGAAAGCGCGCTTTTTGCTGGTGGCGTCGACGCTCACGAGCACTTGAGCAGCAGGCAGGATGGAAGCGAGACGGTTCATGGGCAGGGGTTAACGATTATGCACCGGGGTCAGTGCACTGCAACAAAACGCCCGGCGCCCCTGGATTGATGACACGAAAAATGCACAAAGCGGCCTAAACCAGAAATCAAAGGGCGCCCTGAGGCAGAAATACAAAAGGCGCCCTGAGGCAGAAATACAAAAGGCGCCCTGAGGCGCCTTGCGTGGTTTTCAATGGTGAACTACATCACGCCTACATCAGGCGCTTGGGGGCGCTGTGATGGTGGTTCTGCACACGCGTCTTGTGACGCCCCACCTGTCGATCGAGCTTGTCGACCAGCTCGTCAAAGGCGGCATACAGATCATGGTGCGAACTTTCGGCAAACAGGTCGTTGCCCTTCACGTGAATCATGCATTCGGCGCGCTGTCTTCGGTCGGGTTCCCTCTGTTTTTCAACGGTTAGCAGCACCCGGATGGAATCCACCTCAAAGTGCCGGGTGATTCGATCAAGCTTGGTGGTCACGTAGTTTCGAAGTGCCGGAGTGACTTCGAGATGGTGCCCGCTGATCGTCAGATTCATGAATGACCTCCTGTCTCACACTGGTTGAAATGGCCCTCCGCATCAGCGGTGGCCGGCGAAATGAATATGCGTTTCTGGTGAAGGTCAAATCACTATGCCCCCGAACAGGATGATTTGCAACGACATTTCACTCATCAGATGCCGCAAGAACTGCAACGTTTTGCACCATGGAAAACCCATGCAAAAAGCGGCCCGAAGGCCGCTCTTTGGTTGTCAGGCTCAACGCGCCGCGATCAGGCGAAACGCCAGGCTGTTGCTCCATCCCTGAGGTTCCCGCCGGCCCGGGGGCGGGCCGAGCTCCCGGGGCGAAGCAGGTTGCCATGCTCGACACGCTCGGGAATCGGCTTATCGCTGGGGGTGTCTGCATGTCGCCTGGGTGTTTTGTCTTCTCTCATAGCGTCGGCTCCGGTAAAACGGTGAATCGGCATCCGCGTCAGCTGCCGGTGGCGGCTGGTTTGCTGTCGCTGGGTGTCGGAGTCCTGACGCTTCGGCGGCTGATGAAGGGCCACGCATGACCGCCACGGCGCTGAAATTCCTGCCCTGCGCCCTTGTCCTCGCCCTCGACGGGGCGGAAAGATCGGCCTGCAGTGGGTGCGGTCGCCAGTTGGATCATGAAATACTCCTTGCATCGGGCAGCCAGCACCCGGAATAAACTGAACTTAGGACAGTCGACTCAACCACTGTGTCGGACAGCTCGGGACGGAGCTGTAGGACCAGTCCTGCCTCAGGCTCGATTTCAGCCGGCTTGCGGGCCAGATGCGGCGGCCCTACTATCTCCCTGAAGAGGAGAACCCGCGGCAATGAGCCTGGGTACCATCATCCACGCCGGGCTGACCCGTCCGAGCCGGCCAGTCCACGCGCTCGTGCTGATGGGCGGCGGTGCGCGCACGGCTTATCAGGTCGGAGTGCTCAAGGCGCTGGGTTCCATGCTGGAACTCCAGCCCGGCCAGCGCGGCGGTTTTCCGTTCAAGGTGCTGGTAGGTACTTCGGCTGGCGCACTGAATGTGGCGTATCTCGCGAGCACCGCAACGCTGGGTCAGCCTGCCTTCGAACAGCTCGCCCAGTTCTGGGGCCGCCTGAGATCGGATGACGTCTATGAACTGGAAGTCAGCTCATGGGCCCGATTCAGCCGCATCCTGGCGGCTGCAAGCCTCTGGCGAAATTCCAGAAGGCAAGGCGCCATCCTGAACAACACCCCTCTGGTGGATACACTGCACAACGCCATATCGCTTGCCGGGATCGAGGATGCACTGACAAAGAAGGCGATCGATGCGGTTGCCATCACTGCGTCGAGCTATACCAGCGGCGTTCACTGGACCTTCTGCCACACCGCAAGGGACGGCCGTCAAGACGGCTGGAATCGACCGGGCCGCCGGTCCGAGTTCCAGCCCGTCACGATCGAACACCTGATGGCATCGAGCGCGATCCCCTTTCTTTTCCCGGCGACCCCGTTGTGGGTGGACGGGCGACGCGAGTATTTTGGTGACGGGTCCATGCGCCAGGTCTCTCCGCTCTCCCCCGCCATGCATCTGGGCGCGCATCACATCCTGGTTGTTGGCGCCGGCCAGCCCCAGCGCTCCGGACTGGTTGGGTTCAATTCGGGACAAGGGGATGATGCAAGCAAGGGCGCACAGGGTCTGAGTCGCGCACCGACGCTCGGCGGCATCGCTGGCCATGCGATGGCCTCCGTCTTTCACGACACCCTGCAAGCAGATGTCGAACAGGCCCAACGTGTGACCAAGACACTGCAGCAGCTTCCGCGCGAAGTGGCAGGCGTTCTGCCCTATCGCAGTGTCGAGGTGCTTGCGATTCAGCCCACCCGATCGCTGGATGCGCTTGCCCAGACACACGCTCGCGAGCTGCCGCTGGCAATCCGGCGGGCATTGGGCGGCCTGGGAGCGATGAAAGGCGGTGGCGGTGCGTTGGCGAGCTATCTTCTGTTCGAGCCCGGTTTCGTGCAGGCGCTGATCGCCCTGGGCGAGCAAGATGCCTATGCACGCAAGGCCGAGTTGCTAGCCTTCATGGACACCGCGGCGGCATAATCGCGCGGTCGACAATTCTCGAAAGAGAACTCCTTGGAAACCTGCCCCAGTCGGTAGCTTTCAGCGTCCGTGAGCGGCGTTGAAAGCACAACCCCCAACGCCCCCCAAAGCATTTCGTCACGCAGCGAGTTCTCATGCTCAACATCTTTACGCTCGTCAATGGCCGGCTCTTCCAGGAAGAGATCGAGTCGCTCGAGGAGCTTTCAAAATTCCAGCCGATCTGGGTGGACCTCGAATCCCCCACGGTCGAAGAAAAACGCTGGGTCAAGCAGTATTTCGGCCTGTCGATTCCCGAAGACGCGATGGACGAGGACATCGAGGAATCGGCGCGTTTCTATGAAGAAGACAACGGCGACCTGCATATCCGCAGCGACTTTCTGATCGCCGACGACGAACAGCCGCGCACGGTGCGTGTCGCCTTCATTCTGAATCTGGTCAATGAGTCGCTGCGCAGCAAGGGCGTACTCTTTTCCATTCACGACGAAGATGTGCCGGTCTTTCGTTTGCTTCGGCTTCGCGCGCGCCGCGCTCCGGGCCTCATCGAGGACGCCAGGGAAGTGCTGCTCAAACTCTTCGATGCCGATGCGGAGTATTCGGCCGACACGCTGGAAGGCATCTACGACGAACTCGAAAAAGTCGGCAAGCAGGTGCTGTCCGGTGACGTGACCGACGCGCTTGCTGGTGAAGTGCTGGGCGCCATAGCAAGGCAGGAAGATCTGAACGGCCGCATTCGCCGCAACGTGATGGACACGCGCCGCGCGCTCAGCTTCATGATGCGAAGCCGCATGCTGAACGCAGAGCAGTTCGAAGAAGCGCGGCAGATTCTGCGCGATATCGAATCGCTGGACAATCACACCGCGTTTCTCTTCGACAAGATCAACTTCCTGATGGATGCGACCGTCGGTTTCATCAATATCAACCAGAACAAGATCATCAAGATCTTCTCGGTGGCCAGCGTCGCGTTGCTGCCGCCAACGCTGATTGCGAGCATCTACGGCATGAATTTCCAGTACATGCCGGAGTTGTCGCGCGAATGGGGTTATCCGTTCGCACTGGTGCTGATGATTGCGAGCGCGCTGGTGCCGATGTGGTACTTCAGGAAGCGTGGCTGGCTTAAATAAAGAACATGAAGAAAATTTCTCAAAGCACGTTCCAGCGAGCCCTTGCGGGGCTCTCCCTGATGATCGGCAGCTGCGTTACGCAGGCTGCAGGTGGCCATCACGCGGTTGACGACGCAGCAATCCTCGATGCGGGATCCTGCGAAGTCGAAAGCTGGGTCTCCAAAGCTCGCGGCGGCTCTCGCTTGCTGCATGCCGGTGCGGGATGCCGCGTCGGCCCGGTCGAGTTGGGCGTAGGCGCGGAATTCGCAAGACAAGGCGGCGTGAGCGACACGAGCTATCAGGTACAGGCCAAGTGGGCGACCGCCCTCAATCCCGGGGTCAACGTGGGTATTTCTCTCACGGCGATATCCGCGGCGCACTTGCGCCCGTCATATCAGGGTTCGACGGCCGCAATCCTGCTGACGTGGGCCGTTCGCGACGATATCAATCTGCACCTCAACATCGGTCGCGACTTCGTGCATCGCGGACCTCGCCTGAACCGCTCCGGCATCTCCGCAGAGTGGGGCTTTCAGGAAGGCTGGTCGCTTGTGGCCGAACGCTATGCGCAGGACCTGGCGCATTTTGCCCGCCTGGGCATCCGGGGCAATATTTCGCCCGGATGGACGATCGATTTCAGCCGTGCACAGCGGCTGCGGGGCCCCGGCGAATCCGATTGGACGCTAGGTCTGACGCGGGCGCTCTAGGAATCGCGGCGTCAGGTTAGCAGGGCTTCGACGATCGCGGCGGAATGCCGGCTTGCGACTTCCTCGATGAACTGCAGGAAATCCCCATGGGCCGCATCGTCTGCCCGGTCCGAAATCGTCCGTACTGCCGCGAACGGTATGCCGAAGTCGTGGCACACCTGCGCAATCGCGGCGCCCTCCATCTCGACCGCAAGCGCATCGGGCAGCGCCGCTTGAAGGGTCCGGCTCTCGCCCGTGGTGGAGACAAAACGATCACCACTGACGACGAGCCCCCGATGCACCTTGACGCCTGGCAATGCGCGCTGCACTGCGGTTGCGAGCCGCGCTGTAAGCGCCGCATCGGTCGCAAAGCGGCTGACTCCATACAGCGGAACCTCATAGCGCGGAAAGATCGGGGACGCATCGAGATCGTGCTGGAGGAACTCATCGGCGACGACCACGTCACCGACCTGCACGCCAGGGGCAAGACCGCCCGCAACGCCGGTGAACACGATGCGGTTCACGCCGAACTGCTGGATGAGAACGCTCGCTGTCGTTGCAGCCGCAACCTTGCCGATGCGCGAAAGCACGGCAACCACATCGCGGCCGTGCAGGTGGCCCACAAAGAATTCGCGCCCGGCTGAGAGTTGCTTTTTTTCGTCTGGCATCAGCGCCAGCACCGCCGCGAGCTCCTCGCGCATGGCGCTGACGATCGCGGTCGTCACGACTATTTCTTGTCGCGCAGTTCGCGGCGCAGAATCTTGCCCACGGGCGTCTTGGGCAGGTCAGCACGAAACTCGACCACCTTGGGTTGTTTGTAGCCAGTGAGGTTTGCGCGGCAATACTCGCGCACCTGGGCTTCCGTGAGCGCCTGATCTTTCTTGACGATCACGAGCTTCACGGCTTCGCCGGTCTTGTCATCGACGACACCAACTACAGCGCATTCGAGCACGCCAGGCATCTTGGCCACGACGTCTTCCACTTCGTTCGGATAAACGTTGAAGCCGCTGACCAGAACCATGTCCTTCTTGCGATCGACGATCTTGTAGTATCCGCGCTCGTCCACGGTGCCGATGTCGCCGGACTTGAAGAAGCCATCGGCCGTCATAACCTTGGCTGTCTCGTCCGGGCGCTGCCAGTAGCCCGCCATCACCTGCGGGCCCTTGATTGCGATCTCACCGGGCTGGCCCACGGGGACTTCGTTGCCGTCGTCATCGAGCAGCTTGAAGTACGTATTGGGTAGCGGCACACCGATGGTGCCGGTGAATTCGGTGCTGGTGGGCGGGTTGCAGCTGGCCGACGGGCTGGTTTCCGAGAGGCCGTAGCCTTCGCAGATCGGGCAGCCGGTCTTGTCCAGCCACAGCTTCGCGACCGCGCCCTGCACAGCCATACCGCCGCCCAGCGAAACTTTCAGGTTCTTCCAGTTCACCGTGTCGAACTCGGGGTGATTCGCCAGTCCGTTGAACAGGGTGTTGACCGCCGGGAAGCTGTGGAAGGTTTCCTTGGACAGCGTCTTCAGCACGGCAGGCAGATCACGCGGGTTGGGGATGAGGATCAATTTTCCACCCACCCGCATCGACAGCATCATGCCGACCGTGAAGGCGAAGATGTGATACAGCGGCAACGCGCACACGCTGGTGGGCTGCTCATTGGCAGGCACCTTCTGCATCACCGGCGCGTTGAAAGCCTCGGACTGCAACACGTTGGCGATGATGTTGCTGTGCAGAAGCACGGCGCCCTTGGAGACGCCGGTAGTGCCGCCGGTGTACTGCAACACGGCGATGTCGTCGCTCTTGATCTCGGGCTTCTTGAAAGGTGCCTTGGTCCCACGCGCAATGGCGTCGTTGAAGCGCACAGCACCCGGCAGGTTGAAAGCCGGCACCATCTTCTTGACGTTGCGCACCACGTAGTTGACCAGAGCACCCTTGAGCGTGCCAAGCTGGTCGCCCATGGCGGCCAGCACAATGTGCTTGACCGGCGTGTTGGCAATGCACTGCTCCAGCGTGGTGCCGAAGTTCTCGATGATGACAATCGCCTTGGAGCCGGAGTCCTTGAGCTGGTGCTCGAGTTCGCGCGGGGTGTAGAGCGGATTCACGTTTACCACCACAAAGCCGGCACGCAGGATGGCCGCAACGGCCACCGGGTACTGCGGACAGTTGGGCATCATGATCGCGACGCGGTCACCCTTGGCAAGGCCCAGGCTTTGCAGGTAGGCAGCGAGCGCCCGGCTGAGCGAATCGGTCTGCGCGAAGCTGACTTCCTTGCCCATGAAGCTGTAGGCCGGCCGGCTTGCGTACTTCTCGAAGCTCTCTTCCATCAGCTGCACGAGGGATGCATATTGATTGGGATCGATGTCGGCGGGGACGCCGGGGGAATAGGAACTCAGCCAGGGGCGCTCGCTCAAATCGCTCATTTTTGTCTCTCCATCCGTTCGTGGGCTTGGCGGATTGTGCTCTGCGACACATGACGACTGGCGCGGGTTTCCCCTTGCTTTCCCCTCGTGGACGGAGGGAGGGGTCTCTAACAAACTACTCGATCGCCTTGCCCATATCCTCGACGACCTTCTTCGCATCGCCAAAGACCATCATGGTCTTGTCCATGTAGAACAGTTCGTTGTCCAGGCCCGCGTAGCCCGCAGCCATTGAACGCTTGTTCACGATCACGGTCTTGGCTTTGTAGGCTTCCAGGATCGGCATGCCGTAGATCGGGCTGCCCTTGGTGAGCGCGGCCGGGTTGACCACGTCGTTGGCGCCCAGCACGATGGCGACATCGACCTGGCCGAATTCACCGTTGATGTCTTCCATCTCGAACACCTGGTCGTACGGCACTTCGGCTTCGGCCAGCAACACATTCATGTGACCGGGCATGCGACCGGCCACCGGATGAATGGCGTACTTGACGTTGATTCCCTTTTCTTTGAGCTTGGTCGCGAGTTCTTTCACGGCGTGCTGCGCACGCGCGACTGCGAGGCCGTAGCCCGGAACAATCACGACGGTCTCGGCGTTCGACAGCACGAAGGCCGCATCATCGGCACTGCCGGTCTTGACCGGACGCTGCTCGGTAGCGCCCGCAGCAGCCTGGCCCGCTTCGCCGCCGAAGCCACCCAGGATCACGTTGAAGAACGAGCGGTTCATTGCCTTGCACATGATGTAGCTCAGGATCGCGCCCGACGAACCCACGAGCGAGCCCGCGATGATCAGCATCGAGTTGTTCAGCGAGAAGCCGATGCCTGCTGCTGCCCAGCCCGAGTACGAGTTGAGCATCGACACCACCACTGGCATGTCCGCGCCGCCGATCGGGATGATGATGAGCACACCCATCACGAACGATAGGGCGAGCATCGCGAAGAACGCCGCCCAGCTGCCGGTGAAGGTGAACACCAGGCCCAGGCCGATGGTGATGAGGCCGAGCACCAGGTTGAGCATGTGCTGGCCCGGAAACACCACCGGTGCGCCCTTGAACAGGCGGAACTTGTAAGTGCCCGACAGCTTGCCGAACGCAATGACCGAGCCACTGAAGGTGATTGCGCCGATGGCAGCACCCAGAAACAGCTCCAGCCGGTTGCCGGTCGGTATCGGTGAGCCCTTGGGCGCGATGCCGAACGCATAGGGCTCGGCTACCGCAGCCACCGCGATGAATACCGCAGCCAGACCGATCATGCTGTGGAAGAACGCGACCAGTTCCGGCATCTTGGTCATCTCGACGGTCTTGGCGCGCCATGCGCCATAACCGCCCCCCACCACCAGGCCCAGGAACACCCACATCATTCCGCGGGCAACGCCGCCCGAAAGTTCGACGATGAGGGCAGCGGTGGTCAGCGCGGCGATCGCCATGCCGATCATGCCGAACAGGTTGCCGCGAATGGACGTGGTGGGATGCGACAGGCCTTTCAAGGCCTGGATGAAGCAGACCGAAGCGACAAGGTACAAGAGCGTGACGACGTTCATGCTCATTTGGCCACCTCTTTGCCTTCAACCTTCTTTTCCTTTTTTCGGAACATCTCCAGCATTCGCCTCGTGACGAGGAACCCGCCGAAGATATTTACCGCCGCCAGCGCAACCGCCAGCACGCCCATCGTCTTGCCGAGCGTCGTTTCGGTCAGCGCCGCCGCGAGCATCGCGCCCACGATAACGATCGCGGAGATTGCGTTGGTCACGGCCATGAGCGGCGTGTGCAGGGCAGGCGTGACCGTCCAGACCACGTGGTATCCCACGTAGATGGCCAACACGAAGATGATGAGGTTGATGACTGTGTGTGAGACTTCCATGACTTATTTCCTTTTCACTTCCCCACCCTGCGTCATCAAGCACGCAGCCACGATGTCGTCTTCCATGTCCACATGCAGCGCGCCATCCTTGTTGATCACGAGCTTCAGGAAGTCGAGCACGTTGCGCGCATAGAGCGATGACGCATCCGCAGCGACCAGCGCGGGCAGGTTGGTTTCGCCCACCAGCGTCACGCCATGCTTCATCACCGTTTGACCGGGTTCGGTCAGCGGGCAGTTGCCGCCTTGTGGCGCGGCCAGATCGACGACCACCGATCCCGGCTTCATCGCACGCACCATCTCTTCGGTCACCAGGACCGGAGCCGCACGTCCGGGAATCAGGGCCGTCGTGATGACGATGTCGGCCGCCGCGACGCGCTTGGCGACTTCCGCCTTCTGCCTGTCCAGCCAGCTCTGCGGCATCGGACGCGCATAGCCGCCAACGCCCTCAGCCGCATCTTTTTCTTCCTGTGTTTCGTAAGGCACGTCGATGAACTTTGCCCCCAGCGATTCGACCTGCTCCTTCACCGAAGGCCGCACGTCAGACGCTTCGATTACGGCGCCCAGACGCTTGGCTGTCGCGATCGCCTGCAGACCGGCAACACCGACGCCCAGGATCACGACGCGGGCCGCTTTCACCGTTCCGGCTGCCGTCATCAACATCGGGAAGAAGCGCTGGTACAGGTTGGCGCCGATCATCACGGCCTTGTAGCCGGCGATGTTGGCCTGCGACGAAAGCACGTCCATGCTTTGCGCACGGGTGGTACGCGGCGCGGCTTCGAGGGCGAAGCTGGTGACGTTCGCATTCGCCAGCCGCTGCAGTCCAGGCGCGTCGAACGGATTGAGCATTCCGACCAGCGTTGTGCCCGGACGGATCAGGGCGGCTTCGTTGTCAAAAATGTTGCGGACCTTGAGCACCAGTTCGCAGCCAAAGGCACCGGCTGCATCGGTAATCTCGGCGCCCACTGCCTGGTAGGCCTCGTCGGTGACGCTGGCGCCAACGCCGGCTCCGGACTGGATGCGCAGGGTGTGGCCCTGGGCTTTGAGTTTCTTGGCCGTCTCGGGTGTGACGGCCACACGGGTTTCACCCGCCGTCGATTCGGCGGGAACGCCTATCTGCATGAACGCGTCTCCTCGGGTGGCTTTGGGTTCTTGCTGGGTTGCGAATAACTGACCGCGAGCTTACATGAAAGGCGGCAGCCGCCATACTGCTATCCAGCCTGGGGGCCCCGGAACCGCAGGGACGCTCTCCTCACCACCTCGGCCAGCAAGCGTTCACGCTGCTGCGTCTCGCGCAACCAACGTGCGTCGTTCGTGCCGATTTCCGCGTCCTCGCCCAGCAGGTGCACGCCGTAACTGGCACCCAGCTTGCGGGCATGGTCACTGATCTGGCGCAACGTCAGCAGGACGTGTTCGCGCAGCGGTATGGGTTGGCCGGTGGTTGGATCGACGTACACCGCGTCAAGCCCGAATCGGCAAGCCTGAAAACGGTTGTAGGTATAGACCATGTAATCGTCTTCCTGCGGCATGAACGGCTGTTCGTGGATGAACCACGACGCCAGCGATTGCACAAAGCCTGCGAGTCCCGCCGCGCGCTCCACCGTGAGCGGCGTATCGAACACGCGGATTTCGATGGTGCCGTACTCCGGCTTGGGGCGGATGTCCCAGTAGAAATCCTTCATGCTCTTGACGACCCCGGTGCGCGTCGTCTTCTCGAAGAACTTGCCGAACTCTTCCCAGCTCAAGGTAAACGGCGCGCGCCCCGACATCGGAAATGCAAACACCGAATTCAATCGCGCCGAATCGAACTGCGTGTCCTGCCCCTGCACATAGGGCGACGACGCCGAGAGCGCAATGAAATGCGGGATGTAGCGCGACATGCGGTGCAGCATCAGCAGCGCCGAGTCGGCGTCGGGGCAGCCGACGTGCACGTGCTGACCGAAGATGGTGAACTGCTTCGACAGGTAGCCATACAGATCGGAGAGCTCCCGAAATCGCGGCTTGTCATAGATGCGGCGTTCGTGCCATTGCTGGAAGGGGTGCGTGCCGCCCCCAACGATCGCGATGTTCAGGCGATCCGCACACTTGATCAGCGCACTGCGGATTTCCGACAACTCCGCCAGCACCTGGTCGGAAGACTTGCATACCCCGGTCGAGATTTCAATCATGCTCGACGTCATCTCGGGCACCACCGCGCCGGGCAAGCGGTACTTGGACATCAGTCGCAGCATTTCGGCGGAGTAGGGCGCCAGATCGAAGTCGTGGGTGTTCACCAGCTGCAACTCGAGCTCGACGCCGAGCGACAGCGCAGCAGACTTCTGGAAGGGCTCAAGGACGATCGGGCTATCCACGTTGCTCTCCTCGCTGCTCGCCGTTGCCTGCCGGGCCGTCGACATACATGGGCCTGGATGTTTCGCCTGCGCGGTGCAAGGCAAAGGTGGCGAGAATTGCCCCGAGCACCTCCATCAGCAAGATCGCCGGCAAAGCAATACTGGCGATGCGAGGCCCGAGCGTGATCGAGGAAGCGACGAACTGCGACACCAGCAGCAACGCCACAGACGACATGGGCGACATCGCGCAACCCGTCCACAGCGCTTGTCGCCAGCTCGTTCCGCTGCCCCAGTTGCCCGCCCCCACACCCAGTACCTTTGCGGCTCCGCGGGCGAGCACGACGGCGCCCACCAAACCAGCAACTGCAGGATTCCAGTCGGCCTTGGCTGCAACCACCGACACCAGCACGAACATCAGCATCATTAGCATCGACGACGCGGTGCCCAATTGACGGGGCCACGCCCACGGACGGGGATTGAGTTGCTTGAGCAGGATGCCGCCGAGCAGGGCGGCAAGCGGCGCCGATCCGCCGAAGTGCGCAGCCAGTGCCGTAGCCGCAGTGATCAACGCAATCAGCAGCATCGAAGTGTTCTCGCTGGTCGGACTCATCACGCGCAATGCCATGCGCAGGGCCAGCGCCAGCATGCCCGCGACCACGAAAGAAACACCCAGCACCACCGCGACCGGATACATCGTCTCCATCAGCTCCGCCTGGGGCCGATGCATGAGCCCGGTCCGCG
This sequence comes from Ramlibacter sp., assembly GCA_046597415.1. Lineage (GTDB taxonomy): Bacteria > Pseudomonadota > Gammaproteobacteria > Burkholderiales > Burkholderiaceae_C > Ramlibacter. The sequence goes on along the minus strand of JBKJKT010000019.1, from coordinate 14,778 downwards.
CGCTGACCAGCGTCAACGCATACAGGGTGCCGAGTGTGGCCAGAACCATGGCGCGTTCGGTGACAGGTCCAGACGCTCTCGTATCCATGATGACCCGGCTCAGCACGGCCGGAGAGGCTGCCATTGCAATGAGCGCGACGGCCTCTGCAACCATCGGTCGCACGTCGAACCAGCGCAGCGCGTGGTACACGAACAGTGCAGTGAGCGCGGACTCCGCAACGCTTTGCAGCAGCACCATCGGGTTGTGCCGGAACCAGCGCAGCGCAATGCGCCCGCCTGCCTCGAACAGCACAACAGACACGCCCAGCTCCAGCAGAAAAAGCGCTGTTCCCTGCAACGGCCACGCTGCGCCGGAGAAACCGGCAAGACCCGCAATCGCTCCCACCATCGAATAGCCAACGACCTTGGGCAGTCCGGTGTGCCGCTGCAACAGGTGCCCAACCAGTGCTGCCGCCGCCAGCAGGATGGACCATTGCACGGTGGGCAGTCCCGCAGAAGGTCTGAGCCAGTCGGCCCAGATCGCCATGACTTCATCCACGTGTTTTGTCTCCCGGCGGAAATCTTCCGCGACAGTTGACCAATGCGCTGCAATGCAGCGTATTGATCAGTGAAGGACCCGGTTCGAGCCGTCGTCCAGGGCGAACGCTGCAATTTCCACGTCGAATCGCTCCCCGTCCTCGGCAACGCAGAAGTAAGTGCCGTGCATCGTTCCGCTAGGCGTGCGCAGGCGGCATCCACTCGAATACTGGAAAGATTCGCCCGGCTTGAGCAGCGGCTGGTGCCCGACCACGCCCAGGCCCTTGACTTCCTCGATCTCGCCGGCTGCGTCCGTGATGATCCAGTGCCGCGAGATCAGTTGCGCAGCGACTTCACCTGTGTTGGTGATGGTGATGGTGTATGCAAACCCATAGATGCCTTGAGTGGGCGCCGAATGTTCGGGCAGGTATTGAGGTTGCGTCTCAACGCTGAGCTGGTACTTCGCCATGCGCCGATCCTAACCTGAGCCCAACTCCCAATACCCCGCCGCAATTTGCGAGAATTAAAGGATGACCAAGACCTATCGCATCGCACCTTCAATCCTGTCCGCCGACTTCGCGCGCCTTGGCGATGAAGTCAAAAGCGTCATCGCCGCCGGCGCCGACTGGATTCACTTCGATGTGATGGACAACCACTATGTGCCCAACCTCACGTTCGGGCCGATGATCTGCTCGGCATTGAAGCCTCACGCGAAAACTGCAGAAGGCATCGCCATTCCAATTGATGTGCATCTCATGGTGCAACCGGTCGACGCACTCGCTCAGGCTTTCGCCGAAGCTGGAGCTGACTACATCAGCTTCCATCCCGATGCGTCGGCGCATGTGCACCGCAGTGTTCAGGCGATTCGCGCAGCGGGCTGCAAGCCTGGGGTGGTCTTCAATCCAGCGGCACCTCTGGATGTGCTCGACTGGGTCATCGACGACATCGACCTCGTCCTCATCATGAGCGTGAACCCCGGCTTTGGCGGGCAAGGCTTCATCGACTCGGCCCTGCGCAAGATCGAAGCTGTGCGCAGGCGCATCGACTCCTGCGGCAAGGACATCCGGCTGGAGGTCGATGGCGGCATCAAGATCGACAACATTGCCCGCGTGGCCTCTGCAGGTGCCGACACATTCGTTGCAGGCAGCGCGATCTTCGGCAAACCCGACTACCGCAGTGTGGTCGATGCAATGAGATCAGCGCTACGCTGAATTTGCGCGCACCACCGCGCTCATCAGGGCCTGAACTGCTTGTCGGGCGTATCGGTGCTCTTGCGTACCTGCGTGTACGTGCGATCGGTTTCCGTGGCGCGGCTCGTATCGACGACACCACGTTCGACGTCAGCTAACGCGGCTTTGCCCACGGCCTTCGCGGTGGGCTCGGCTGATTCCTGACTGCTCGACGATTCATCGCGCTCATGCGGCATTTGGGGAACTCGCTCCTGTGTTTCACCCTGGACCGGAATCGTCTCGCCTTTGGCTTTGTCTGCGGTCTTCTCGTCCCTGTCCTGCCTGGTATTCATGGAGTATCCTGATTGATGAATCGCCCATGCTCGTCCGCGCTCCGGAGCGCGGTGGTAGTCAGGACCGGACAGCAACCGTAGGACTTACTCGCTACGCTTATGTGGGACACCTCCTACCACAAGTGAGCCCCTGCGCCGACACACGCCACCGTCGGCCCACTACGGGGGGTTGCGCATGAGCTTTCGTAAGCTTGGCGCGTGCGAATATATGCGCGCAGACCACACTCACGGCAGCAAACAGAGGAGTTGATGAATGGCACAGTCCAAGGGTGAAGCCCAGCGCAAATCGAAGGCGGGCGAGAGCACCGCATCCAAGCAAAAGCAGCTGGAGACTTTCAGCCAGGGACCGGAGAACATGCTGACCACCAATCAGGGCGTGGTCATTCCCGACAATCACAACTCGCTCAAGGCCGGCATTCGCGGCCCTTCGCTGCTCGAGGACTTCATCCTTCGCGAGAAGATCACCCACTTCGACCATGAGCGCATTCCCGAGCGCGTTGTTCATGCACGCGGTTCGGCAGCGCACGGCTATTTCGAGCTCACCAAGTCCATGCAGGAATACACGCGCGCCGATTTCCTTCAGGAAGCCGGATCACGCACGCCGGTGTTCGCACGTTTTTCCACGGTGGTCGGTTCAAGGGGCTCGGCCGATACGGTGCGCGATGTGAGAGGCTTTTCGGTCAAGTTCTATACGAGGGAAGGCAACTACGACCTCGTCGGCAACAACATGCCGGTCTTCTTCATCCAGGACGCCATCAAGTTTCCGGACCTGGTCCACGCCATCAAGCCCGAGCCGCAGCACGAGATGCCGCAGGCGTCCAGCGCGCACGACACCTTCTGGGATTTTGTCTCGCTCATGCCCGAAACCACGCACATGCTGATGTGGGTGATGTCGGACCGCGCCATTCCGCGCAGCCTGCGGATGATGGAAGGATTCGGCGTCCACACCTTTCGCATGATCAACGCCCACGGGGTTTCGCACTTCGTCAAGTTTCACTGGAAGCCCAAGCTGGGCAAGCACGCGCTTGCCTGGGACGAGGCCCAGAAGATCGCAGGCAAGGACGCCGACTTCCATCGCCGCGACCTTTGGGAGGCGATTGCGCAAGGCAACTTTCCGGAGTGGGAACTCGGCCTTCAGCTGATCCCCGAAGCGAAGGCTGCCAGCCTTGGCTTTGACCTGCTTGATCCGACCAAGCTGATTCCCGAAGAGATGGTGCCGGTGCAGATCGTGGGCAAGCTGGTCCTGAATCGCAACCCGGACAACTTTTTTGCCGAGACCGAGCAGGTGGCATTTCACCCCGGCCACGTGGTTCCAGGCATCGACTTCAGCAATGACCCGCTTCTGCAGGGCCGCCTGTTCTCTTACACCGATACGCAGCTCTCGCGCCTGGGCGGTCCCAACTTCCACGAAATTCCGATCAACAAGGGTGTGTGTCCGTTCCACAATTTCCAGCGGGACGGCATGCACAGGATGCTGCTCAACAAGGGCCAGGTCTCGTATGAGCCCAACTCGCTGGCCAGTGGCGCGGAGTTTCGTGCCGATGGCGGCCAGCAAGGTTTCCAGAGCCATAACGAAGAACTCGAATCGCCCAAGATCCGCCGCCGCAGTCCCAGCTTCGACGATCACTTCAGCCAGGCCTCGTTCTTCTACAACTCGCTCAGCCCCGTCGAGCGCGACCACGTCGCCGCAGCGTTCCAGTTCGAGCTGTCGAAAGTCGAGACAGTGGCGATTCGCCAGCGTGTCGTTGACAACCTCGCGCATGTCGATTCAAAGCTGGCACGCAAGGTCGCTGAAGCTATCGGCACTGCAGCCCCCGATGCCAAGGCCGCAGCAGGACGCGCCGGGTTTCGCGAACTGCGCGGCAAGCTTCCCATCGAGAGCTCGCCCGCCCTGAGCATGGAGCCGCCCGCCACGCTTGCCAGCAATGCCATCTCGACTCGCAAGATCGCGATTCTGGTTGCCGGCGGAGTCGAGATCGGGGCGATGCGCGTGATCCAGCAAGCCTTGCACGATGCGGGCGCGACGACAAAAATCATTTCGGACCGCCTCGGATTCGTTGCCACATCATCCGGCCAGCAACTCGCGGTCGATCACACCTTTACCAATACCGCGTCGATCATGTTCGATGCCGTGATGGTCCCGGCTGGCGCGGCCAGTGCGCAGGCGCTTGCGCGAAACGGCGATGCGGTGCACTTCGCGCTGGAGGCTTTCAAGCACTGCAAAGCGATCTGCGTGATCGGCGAGGGCGTCGACCTGCTTTCCAGCCTGGGCCTGAGCGCCGACAGCACCCCCCTGCCGGAGGGCATCATCCGGGGCAGGAATGACCCTGCCGCCCGGGTGCAGATGGCGCAGGACTTTATCGCGGCCATAGGCCGGCACCGGCACTGGACACGAGCTGGCGTGGACGCCGTACCAGCCTGAACGCTTCTGTCAGCCGGCAAGGGCACAATCGAAAGAATGGGCCCTTCACACGACACCCGTCAGAACCACTTGCTCGCAGCCATGCCGGCCGAGGAATACGAGCGCCTTCGGCCGGGGCTTGAACTCGTGCCGATGGCTCTCGGCCAGGTCCTGAGCGAGTCAGGCGGGCAAATGAACCATGTTTATTTTCCGACGGACTGCATCGTCTCGCTGCTCTATGTCTTGCTGGATGGCTCGTCCGCCGAGATTGGCGTCGTCGGCAACGAAGGCATCGTGGGCATCTCGCTGTTCATGGGTGGCAATACCACGCCCAGTAGAGCGGTCGTGCGCAACGCAGGCTACGCCTATCGGCTCAACGCCGCACTGCTGGTCGAAGAATTCAACCGGGGTGGCGCCGTGATGCGGCTGCTGCTTCGCTACACGCAATCGCTCATCACGCAGATGACGCAGACAGCCGTGTGCAACCGCCACCATTCGGTCGAGCAGCAACTTTGCCGCGCGCTGCTGCTGAGCCTGGATCGTATGTCGGGCGCGTCGCTCACCATGACGCAGGAACTGATTTCCAGCATGCTGGGAGTCCGGCGTGAGGGCGTCACCGAAGCGGCGGGGCATCTTCAGCGTGCCGGCCTCATCCAGTACCGGCGGGGGCATATCGACGTGCTCGATCGCCCGGGCCTTGAAAGAGCCGTGTGCGAATGTTATGGCGTGGTCAAGGTCGAATACGACCGGCTGATGGACGACATTCCGCGTGGCGTAAAGACCTGATCTCTGCTCACCCCAGTCGCGGCTATGTGGGCCAGCGCACAGACCCCACGGCCTGTCGCGGTTAGCGTGAATCATGAATCAAAGATCAGCGTGGCCGGCGACCGACGATGCTGCGGCGCTTGTGCTGCTCAAGGCAGGGGCATTGCAGAACGCGATTCTGACCAGCGCCAACTTTTCGATCATTGCGACGGACGAGAAGGGCATCATCCAGCTGTTCAACGTTGGTGCCGAGCGAATGCTGGGCTACAGCGCCGAAGAAGTCGTCAACCGTATCAGCCCGAGCGACATCCACGACCCTGAAGAGGTTGCGGAGCGCGCGGCGGCATTGACTCTCGAACTGGGCACGCCTATCGCGCCCGGCTTTGAAGCGCTCGCGTTCAAGGCTTCGCGCGAGATCGAAGACATCTACGAGCTCACCTACATCTGCAAGGATGGGAGCCGCTTTCCGGCAATTGTCTCGATCACCGCGCTTCGCGACGATCCGGGAAACATCATCGGCTACCTGCTGATCGGCACCGATAACTCCGCGCGCAAGCGTGTTGAGCGCGAACTCCATGAGGCGATGGCCGCCGCCGAAAAGGCAAACCGGGCGAAATCCGAGTTCCTGTCCAGCATGAGTCATGAACTGCGCACGCCGCTCAACGCAATCCTGGGATTCGCCCAGTTGCTGGAGTCGGGCTCGCCGGTTCCCACCGTCACGCAGCGCCGCAACATCGACCAGATTCTCAAGGCCGGCTGGTACCTGCTGGAGCTGATCAACGAAGTGCTGGACCTTGCCCTGATCGAGTCGGGAACCGTGTCGCTCTCCAATGAACCCGTGGCGCTGGCCGAAGTGATGACCGAATGCCGCGCAATGATCGAGCCCCAGGCGCGGTCGCGTGGAATCGGCCTGACGTTCCCGCAGTTCGATATTCCGCTATACGTCAACGCGGACCGTACGCGCGTCAAGCAGGTCCTGATCAACCTCCTGTCCAACGCCATCAAGTACAACCGACCCAATGGATCGGTTGCCGTGGAGGTTGCCCTGGTGCGATCGGCGGTTCGTATCAGCGTTCGCGACACCGGCGTGGGGCTGACACCCGATGAGCTGGGCCAGCTGTTCCAGCCTTTCAACCGACTGGGAAAGGAAGGTGGCGTCGAAGAGGGAACCGGCATTGGGCTGGTCGTCACCAAGCGGCTCGTCGATCTGATGGAAGGCGAGATCGGGGTGGAGAGCACGGTTGATGAAGGCAGTGTGTTCTGGATCGAGTTCCAGGCCACCGTCGCACCCCTGCTGGCCGCAGCCAGTGCCAGCACGGCGCAGCCTGCACCGCCGGCGGAAACTGGCGGCACAAGGCGCAGCCTGCTCTACGTGGAAGACAACCCCGCCAATCTGGAACTCGTCGGACAGCTCATAGCGCGGCGCAACGATTTGTACATGCACAGCGCCGCTGATGCAAAACTGGGCATTGAGTTTGCGAAAGCCGCGCTGCCCGAAGTGATCCTGATGGATATCAACCTGCCAGGCATGGGCGGCATCCAAGCCATGAAGATTCTGCGCGACGACCCCGCCACCGCCCACATCCCGATCATTGCCCTGAGCGCCAATGCGGTTCCCAGGGACATCGAGCGGGCCATGGAAGCCGGCTTTTTCAACTACATCACCAAGCCGATCGTGGTGTCCAGCTTCATGGCTGCACTGGATGTGGCGCTTGCGCACACAAAAGCCGTGGCCCAGGAGCCCACGCAATGATGGACGCTTCCGAAATCCTGCGCGCCCGTATTCTGGTGGTGGACGACCAGCCGGCCAACGTTGCGCTGCTGGAAGAAATGCTGCGCCAGGAAGGCTATACGGACGTCACCTCGACGATGGATCCCACTACGGTGTGCGCCCTGCACCGCCGCGAGCCGTACGACCTCATCCTGCTCGACCTGCAGATGCCCGTGATGGATGGCTTCCAGGTGATCGAGGCGCTCAAGACGAATGACCAGGACGCCTACCTGCCGGTGCTGGTCATCACGGCGCAGCCGGGTCACAAGATCCGGGCGCTTGATGCGGGCGCGCGCGACTTCGTGAGCAAGCCGTTTGACCTGATCGAAGTCAAGACCCGTATTCGAAACATGCTGGAGGTGCGCCTGCTCTACAAGCGGCTCGAAAACTACAGCCAGATGCTTGAAGCCGCCGTCCGCGAGCGAACTGCCGAGTTACGTGAAAGTGAAGCGCGCTATCGCAGCCTTACGGAGCTGGCCTCCGACTGGTACTGGGAGCAGGACGAAAACGGCAACTTCACCAAGGTTTCAGGGCCCGTGCTGGAGATGCTGGGCATCCGGGTTGACGGGTTTGTCGCCGATTCGAGTGGTGAACCGGTTCCCGGATGGAACGCGGCGGAGCGCGCCGCTTTGCAGGAAGCAATCGCGGCGCGAAAACCATTCCTGGACTTCATCTTCAGCCGCGTCAATGTCGACGGCTCAGAGCAGAAATTCAAGGTCAGCGGCGAGCCGATGTTCGGTCCTGCGTGCCAGTTCCTGGGTTACCGGGGCATCGGCGTCGAACTGAAGAGCAGGCACTAAGCACTCGAATAGCGTTCTTTGTTTGCAACTACGTGCGGCAGCGAACAGAGCCATTTGCGATTGCCGCGTATGTTCCAGACGACCAACCTTTTTATTTTGGAATTTTCATGAACAAATCTCTTGCACTTTCGGTTTCCCTCTTCGCTTCAGTGCTCGCACTGTCGGCTTGCCAGCGTGAGGTCGTCACTCCGGCGGTCGTGACCGTGCCTGTGCCTGTGCCAGGACCTGCCGGCGCGCCTGGTGTTGCTGGCGGTACTGGATCGACAGGTTCCACTGGGTCGACGGGCTCTACCGGCAGCACCGGCTCTACGGGCGCAACCGGTTCAACAGGATCGACGGGCTCCACTGGATCGACCGGCTCTACTGGCTATACGGGTGCGACCGGCGCAACGGGCGCAACCGGCAGCACGGGCGACACCGGTCAGCGCGGACGCACGGGTGATACGGTCCTCATCGTCCCGGCACCTGCCGCTTCACGCTGACCCACACGCACGGAGGCTGCCATCCCATCTACTCCCGGACGCCTCGCGGCCGACGGCGTCACCGCCGAAGCCACTGCTGAAGCAGCGCTGGTGGCGTGGGATGCAGTGCATGCGGCCCTTGCGCCCGTGATCGGCCAGGGCGGTGTGGCAGCCCTCTACAAGCGTGCCTTGCATCTCGCACGCAATGATTACCCCTGGCTTGCCGCTGCCTATGACGCAGCGGCGGCGCCTGGCGATTTCAGTTCACTGCGCGCGGCGCTTTGCGGGCAGGATGCCGCCACTGCCGCGGCCGCACACGACACCCTCATGCGGACCCTCAACGACCTGCTGGTCTCGCTGATAGGTCCCTCACTCACGGAGCGTTTGCTCAAACCCGCTTCCCAACCTCATTCGGCCGGCACAGCCGTGCAGGACGCTTCTTCATGACCACCCAGAAAGCCGCCATCCACCGCCTGCGCACCGGCGTGCCAGGGCTCGACGAAGTGCTCGGAGGCGGCCTGCCCGAGTTTTCGTTCAACGTCATTGGCGGACCGCCCGGCTCCGGCAAGACGACCCTCGCGCACCAGATCATGTTCTCGCTGGCATCGCCGACCTGCCCGGCCATCTACTTCACGGTACTCGGCGAGCCGCCGCTGAAAATGCTGCGCTACCAGCAGCAGTTCGAATTTTTCGACGCCGCCAAGGTCGGTGCGTGCGTGCGCTTCGTGAATCTGTCCGAAGAAGCGTCGACCGGCGATCTTTCAAAGGTACTCGAGCGAATTGTTGCGGAAGTCGAAGCCTACGGCCCCGGACTGGTGCTGGTGGACTCGTTTCGCTCGGTCATGCTGGCAGGAGACAACCGTAAGTCGTTTATTACCTTGCAGTCGTTCGTGCAGCAGCTGGGCATGCTCATGACCAGCTGGCAGGCCACCTCGTTCCTGATCGGCGAGTACTTCACCGAAAGCGATCCCAATCCCGTGTTCACCGTCTCCGACGGACTGATCTGGATGCGCCAGAGCGTCCAGCGCAACTCGGTCGTGCGCAAGATGGAGATCATGAAGATGCGCGGCCAGGCTTCGCTGGCAGGGTTGCACACATTCCGCATTGACTCCAATGGCGTGAGGGTCTTTGCGCCACCGGTGCTGGCTCAGCAGAGCGTTCCCGCCACAGCGTCAGACACGATTGCGCGTCTGAGCATGGGGGTACCCGGCCTCGACGCGATGATGGGCGGCGGCTTGCCGCGCGGCTACTCGCTGCTGGTGGCGGGTCCCACCGGCTCAGGCAAAAGCGTCCTGACTTCGATGTTTCTGGTCGAGGGCGCACGAAGGGGCGAGACTGGCGTTATTGCCGCGTTCGAGCAGCGCCCGGGCAAGTCACGGGGGCGAGAGCTTTCGGAGTTCATTGCAGCCGGCCGCATCGGCGTCATCGACGGTCAGACGCCTGGCCTGTCAGTGGACGAGATCGCGACGCTTCTGATCGACGAAGTGCGCCGCCTCAATGCGGTGCGGGTGGTGATCGACTCGCTGTCCGGCTTCGAGCTCGCGCTGGCTCCCACATTCCGCGAAGATTTTCGCGAATCGCTTTCGCGGATGGTGTCGGCCCTGGCCAGAACCGGTGTCACGGTGCTCATGACATCGGAACTGGAAGACCGCTACGACGACCTGCGCTTCAGTCCGTACGGCACGGCTTTTCTGACCGACGCCATCATCGTGCAGCGCTACATCGAAGTCGAAAGCCGCCTCAAGCGTGTCATGGCTGTCGCAAAGATTCGCGACAGTCAGCACTCCAATGAACTGCGCCTGTACAACATAGACGAAAAAGGCCTTCACGTCGACTCGATGCTCGAAGGCTTTGAAGGCCTGCTGGGTGGCAGGCCAACGCGGCGCGACAAATGACAGACGGCCCCAGCCCCGACAACCACGGCAACGCCGGGGCTGCGCGCGCGCTGGTCGAGCTCCATGCGGAAGTCGATTTGGTCCGGCTGGATCTTGCGGCGCTGCGCCATGATCTTGCACAGGTCGAGCGTGATTTCCATGCGGCCCCGGGCGTCATCATGCGCGAGGTCAATGCGCAACTCGTCATTGCTGCCATGCGGGCCGAGGCCATTGCAGAGGCGGCGACCGTGCGGCTGGGCGAAATGACGCGTTCGACCACGCCGGAACGCGACGCCCTGCTCTTGCGCGGGGAAATGGATCGCGACACGCAAACGCTGCGCGAAGCCAATGAACGACTGGTCATTGCTGCGCTCAGCTCCCAGGAGCTGGAAGCCACTGCGGTGGAAGCCCATCGACGCCAGGTCTCTTTTCTTGCGACGGTTGCGCACGAATTGCGCAATCCCCTCATGCCGCTTCGCCTTGCAGCCCTCATGCTCGACCGCGCGCGTACAGACGACCTCGCACATGCGAGGCTGCAAGCAACGATCACGAGCCAGGTTGCACAGATGACGCGGCTGATCGGCGACCTGCTCGACGGCTCGCGCATCAGCACAGGTAAATTCCGCCTGGAGCGCACGTTGATCGACGTCTGTGACGTTCTGACTCGCGCCGTCGAGACTTGCCAGCCGGGCATGGACGCGCGACACCAGAAGTTCTCCAGCAGCATGCCCGACGGGCCCATCCTGATGCTGGGCGACACCGTGCGGCTGGTTCAGTTGTTCAGCAACCTGCTGGAGAACTCATCCAAGTACTCACTGGCGGGCGGCGAGATCTCAATGCAAGTTTCACTGGACGGCGGCATGGTCGTCATTGCGATCCGCGACAACGGCATCGGCATTTCGGCCAAGGCCTTGCCGCATGTCTTCGACATGTTCGTGCGCGATGCGCATGCCAGCGTCAAGCACGACGGGCTGGGCATCGGGCTGGCAATCGTGCGCGAGCTGGTGCGCGCGCACGAAGGTGTTGTCACCGCGTTCAGCGCAGGTGAAGGAACGGGCAGCGAGTTCATCGTGAAGCTGCCCCTGGCAGTCAATCACCTGACCCCCGCTTCCCACGGCCCCGGTAACTGACGCGGTTCGCCGCGTTCGTTGACGAAGATCGTCGCAGCAAGCTGCAGTGGCCGCCACGACTGACGAAGCGGCGCTGTCCTACGCGGCGGTTCACTCATCGGTGCGCCAGCGCACAGACCGGCGCGGGGTGTTCATTGCCCAATGCATGGGTTGACGCCGTCATCCGCTCTGGTGAGTTTTTCGCCGGGCCGTTCAAGATCCCTGGAGATTCACCATGACCCAATTCGCACGCATTTCAGTTCTCGTCGCCGCCGTCGCACTCACCGCACTGGCCGGCTGCGCCGCGACGGAAAAAAGGGAAAGCACTGGCCAATACATTGACGACACCGCCATCACCACCAGCGTGAAGGCCGCAATTTTCAATGAGCCCACGCTCAAGTCGGCAGAGATCAACGTCGAAACCTTCAAGGGCCGCGTGCAGTTAAGCGGCTTCGTGTCGAGCCGCGCCAGCATCGACCGCGCCGTGGTCGTCGCTCAAGGGGTACGTGGCGTGACCTCTGTAGCCAACGACATGCGCGTCAAGTAATGCGGCCTGCGGCGCCGACCCGGTAGGCGCTTGCAGCTTCAGGTCACGCGGCAGATCTTGAGCATGTTGGTGCCCCCTGGGGCTCCCATCGGTTCACCGCAGGTAATGGCATAGATATCGCCGCTGGTCATGATGCCGCGACGCTTCAGGTGCTCTTCTGCTTCACCCAGCGCGCTGTCCCGGTCCACACTCTGGTCCATGAGTAGCGGTCGAACGTTGCGGTAGAGCGCCATCTTGCGCTGCGTTACGAGCTTGGGTGTCAGCGCATAGATTGGAATGTGGATCCGGTGCCGGCTCATCCAGAGCGGCGTCGAGCCTGAATCGGTCAGCGCGACGATGGCCTTGCAGCCCAGATGGTGCGCCGTGAACAGCGCACCCATCGCAATCGACTGATCGATACGGCTGAAGTTCATGCCGGTGAAGTCGGCGTCGAGCCTCACGTCCTCAGCTTTCTCGGCTTCCACACAGATGTTGGCCATTTCGATGATGGTTTCCAGCGGATATTGTCCGGCTGCTGTTTCTGCGCTGAGCATCACTGCGTCGGTGCCGTCGAGCACGGCATTGGCCACATCGCTCACTTCGGCGCGCGTGGGCACCGGCGCATGGATCATCGATTCCATCATCTGCGTTGCCGTGATCACGACCTTGTCGTGCTCACGCGCCATGCGGATCATCCGCTTTTGCAGCGCGGGCACAGCCGCATTGCCAACTTCAATGGCCAGATCGCCACGCGCGACCATGATGCCGTCGCTGGCCCTGAGAATGGATTCAAGATTGGGAATGGCCTCGGCGCGCTCGATCTTGGCAATCAGTCCGGGGCGATGGCGAAACTCGGCGCCTGCCACATTGCACAACTGGCGGGCCATTTCCATGTCGGTCGCGTTCTGCGGAAAACTTACCGCCACATAGTCGGCCTGGAAGCTCATCGCCGTGCGAATGTCTTCCATATCTTTGGCCGTGAGCGCCGGTGCAGTCAGTCCGCCGCCCTGCTTGTTGATGCCCTTGTTGTTGGATAAGGGGCCGCCCTGCTTTACCGTGGTCAACACCTGTTCGCCCCGCACCGCATCGACGGTGAGCATGATGAGGCCGTCATTGAGCAGCAGCAGGTCGCCCGCCTTCACGTCGCGTGGCAGCTCCTTATAGTCCAGGCCCACGCCGTTGATGTCCCCGGGTTCGGTGCGAGAAGCATCGAGCACGAATTTCGCGCCTTGCTGCAGGGTGACCTTGCCTTCAGCGAACTTGCCGACACGGATCTTGGGGCCCTGCAAGTCGGCCATGATGGCGACTTCCCGGCCCGCACGCTGCGCGGCTTCGCGCACGAGCGCAGCACGATCGATGTGATCCTTGCCTGTGCCGTGGCTGAAGTTCAGGCGCACGACGTTCACGCCGGCGCGGATCATCTGCTCGAGCAATGCCGGATCGCTGGACGCGGGGCCTAAGGTTGCAACGATCTTGGTGGCGCGACGTGCCATGGGAGCTTTCTTTGAAACGGACAGGGCATTCTCGCCCAGAAGCGGTGACGCGTCAGTGACCAATCTGGTCGTGCCTCAACGATTGCCCTGGGCTGCACGCTCGCCCAGAATTTCGAACGCGGGCAGGGTCTTGCCTTCCAGTATTTCGAGAAACGCACCACCACCCGTCGAGATATAGCCCACGTCCTTTTCAATGCCGTACTTGGCAATCGCAGCCAGCGTGTCGCCGCCGCCCGCAATGCTGAACGCCGCCGACTGCGCGATCGCGCGGGCGATGGTCTCGGTGCCGTGCGCAAACGCGTCGAATTCAAAAACGCCGACCGGTCCATTCCAGACGATGGTGCCGGCAGACATCAACTGTTTCGCGAGACGCGCTGCCGTGTCGGGCCCGATGTCCAGGATCAGGTCATCAGGCTCTACATCCGCTACTGCCTTCACGGTCGCCGCAGCGTCGGCAGCGAACGTCTTTGCAGTGACCACGTCAGTGGGAATCGGGACTTCGGCGCCGCGTGCTTTCATCGCGTCAATCACGGCGCGGGCTTCGCTCACCAGGTCAGACTCGGCCAGCGACTTGCCAATCGGCATGCCCGCAGCGAGCAGGAACGTATTGGCGATTCCACCGCCTACTATGAGTTGATCGACCTTGCCGGCCAGGGCCTTGAGGATCGTGAGCTTGGTCGAGACTTTGGAGCCCGCAACAATCGCGGCGAGTGGCCGCTTGGGATTGGCCAGCGCCTTGGTGATCGCGTCGATCTCGACGGCCAGCAGCGGCCCGGCGCAGGCGATCTTTGCGTACTGTGCGATGCCGTAGGTGGAAGCTTCGGCACGATGTGCGGTGCCGAATGCGTCGTGCACGAAGATGTCGCACAACGCGGCCATCTTCTGCGCGAGCTCGGGGTTGTTTTTCTTCTCGCCCCTGTTGACGCGGCAGTTTTCCAGAAGCACGACCTGGCCGGGCTTCACGTCAACACCATCAACCCAATCGGCGACCAGTGGCACTTCGCGACCCAGCAGCTCCGACATGCGTCTGGCGACCGGCGCGAGTGAATCTTCAGGCTTGAATTCGCCTTCAGTCGGGCGGCCCAGATGCGACGTGACCATGACAGCAGCACCGGCCTCGAGCGCCATTTCGATGCACGGCATCGATGCGCGCACGCGTGTGTCTTCGGTGATGTTGCCCGCATCATCCTGGGGCACGTTGAGGTCAGCGCGGATGAAGACGCGCTGGCCGTTCGCGCGGCCCTGATTGCAGAGATCGGAAAAGCGCAGGACGTTCATGGGAGTGGCTCGGTGATGGATGGGACACATGCGCCCGGCTGGGCGATGCGGCACATTTTAAGAGGCCCTACCAGCCCAGCCACAGGTGCAGCGGCGGATAAACCGCCATGCCGCCGATGAATGGTCACGCACGAAAAACACGTCGACTCAAGGCGCAGGTGTGCGGGTCTGCTCGAACCCCATTGCCGGCGTCAGCTCGAAGCCCCGCAGGAAATCAGCGACTGGCAAACGCTTGCCGCCGGGCCGCTGCACTTGCGTGACA
>JBKJKT010000256.1:0-3527 GCA_046597415.1 Ramlibacter sp. | reverse complement strand
CGTCGAGCGAGCCAACCCCGGGCCGGTCATCGATCAGGCCTTCAACCCGACGGTTCGCAAGTTGCAGGCCCTGCGCGTGCCCACCATCGCAGCAGTCAATGGTGTGGCAGCCGGCGCTGGCGCATCGCTCGCGATGACCTGCGATCTCGCAGTCGCCGCATCGAACGCGAGTTTCATTCAGGCCTTCAGCAAAATCGGTCTCATCCCCGACGCCGGCGGTAGCTGGTTCCTGATCAAGAAACTCGGTCTTGCGCGCGCGATGGGCGCTGCGATGCTCGGCGACAAGCTCAGTGCCAAAGACGCGAAAGAGTGGGGAATGATCTGGGACGTTGCGCCCGAGGGCGAAGACTGCGTGGATGCGGCGATGAAACTCGCTGAGCGGCTTGCATCGATGCCGACGAAAGCTTTGGTCGCCACGCGTCAGTTACTTCGCGCCGCTGCCAGCAATGACCTCGACCAGCAACTCGACCTTGAACGCGACACGCAATCGGCGCTGGGTCGCACCCATGATTACATCGAAGGCGTCACGGCCTTCCTGCAAAAGCGCCCTGCACAGTTCAGGGGCAATTAATGAGTCCTGATGCACTTGCGGCCAAGGTTGGCGAATCGATGTTCGCGTCGGATCGCGCGAGCCGCGAGTTTCTGCAGATGGAACTGGTGAGCTGCGAGCCGGGTCGCGCCGTGATGCGCATGACGGTTCGCGAGTGCATGCTCAACGGCCATCTCATTTGCCACGGTGGCCTCATTTTCACCTTGGCCGATTCGACCTTCGCGTTCGCCTGCAACAGCCACAACCAGGTGACGGTTGCAGCCGGTTGCAGCATTGAATTCCTCAAGCCCGGCAAGCTCGGTGATGTGCTGACGTGTGAAGGCGTCGAGCAGATGCTCCAGGGTCGCCATGGCATCTACGACATGAAGGTGACCAACCAGCGCGGCGAGGTCGTCGCGATGTTTCGCGGCAAGAGTGCGGCTATCACCGGGACGGTGATTCACGTGCCCGGTCAGGTGACTGAAGAAACCGTCGCAATTGCAAAGCCATGAACCAGTTCGCACTCGAACCCATTGAAAAGGCCTCCGTCGACGAGTTACGCAGCCTGCAGCTCAAGCGTTTGCGTGCCACGCTCTCCCATGCATACGCGAACTCGCCTGTCTATCGTGCGAAGTTCGACGCGGCCGGCGTGCATCCGGCTGACTGCAACTCGCTGGCCGATCTCGCGAAGTTCCCGTTCACGACCAAGGCCGATCTGCGAGGCGCCTATCCCTTCGGCATGTTCGCCGTCCCGCGCGAGCAATGCGCGCGCATACATGCATCGAGCGGTACCACCGGCAAGCCCACGGTCGTTGGCTACACACAGCGCGACATCGATACATGGTCGCACGTGATGGCGCGCAGCATTCGCGCTTCTGGAGCACGGCCCGGGGACATGGTGCATGTGAGCTATGGCTATGGTCTGTTCACGGGTGGCCTGGGCGCGCACTACGGCGCAGAAAAACTCGGCCTTACCGTTGTGCCGTTCGGTGGGGGCCAGACCGAGCGGCAGGTGCAATTGATCCACGACTTCCGCCCCGACATCATCATGGTGACCCCGAGTTACATGCTCGCCATCGCCGATGAGTTCGAGCGGCAGGGGCTCAACCCGCGTGAGTCGAGCTTGCGGTTGGGTATTTTTGGCGCGGAGCCCTGGACCAACGACATGCGATTCAACATCGAGGAACGCATGGGCATCGACGCGGTGGACATCTACGGGTTGTCGGAAGTGATGGGGCCGGGCGTGGCCAACGAATGCGTTGAAACCAAGGACGGCCCGACGATCTGGGAAGACCATTTCTATCCCGAGATCATCGACCCTGAAACCGGCGAACTGGTGCCCGATGGGGAGCTGGGTGAGCTGGTGTTCACGAGCCTCACCAAGGAAGCGCTTCCCATCATTCGCTATCGCACACGCGATCTCACGCGCCTGTTGCCCGGCTCTGCGCGCACGATGCGGCGCATGGAAAAGATCACGGGCCGAAGCGACGACATGATGATTGTGCGCGGCGTGAATGTGTTCCCGACGCAGATCGAGGAGCTGATCCTCAAATGCGCGGAACTCGCGCCGCACTACCAGTGCATCCTCACGCGTGAAGGGCCTCTGGATTCATTGACAGTCGCAGTGGAGACGCGGCAGGAGTTGTCGCATGAATCGTCCGAGGCGCAGGCGGCTGCGCAAAAGCTCGCGCACGAGATCAAGGTGTATATCGGCACCAGCGCCGTGATCGAACTACGCGCGACGGGCGGCGTCGAGCGCAGTCTGGGCAAGGCAAAGCGGGTGGTGGATCAGCGCAAGCCTTAGCGCGCCGGGGGTTCACCGCTGTTCGATCTGCTCCACCAGCAAATCGACAAAGTTCTCCTCACCCTGATTCACGCGTATCCGTACCGGCAGAAACCTGAGGGCTGGTGCAAACCATATTTCCGGCGTGATGTTGCCGCGCGGGTGCGCAATCGGCCGGGGCTTCAGGCGCCAGGTTTCCAGGCGTCCGAGTTTTGTCTCCAGAAACTCCGGACCACTGATGTCATACGTCCACAGATCCACGGCGCCTGGCCGCGCGAGGTACACGCTGATCTGCCCTGAAGCTGCGAGCGCGACCTGCCCTGTTGCAAACCGGTGACTCAACTCGATGAACTGGCTCGCCGTGTCCTGCACATTGGCGGGCCTGGGGACACTGCGTCCATCATTCAAGGTCACTGCCGACTCACCGAGCCGCACGGTGCGGGTCCGGTTGATCTGCACTTCTTCATAAACACGCGGCGAGAGTCCTTCGGCGAGAACTTCGCCCTGGCTCGTCATCACCCAGCCGGGTAGCAAGTTGGGGTCGATGGCGACGCGAACCTGGTACTGGGCGCCCTCACGTTGCCACTGCACCTGGGCCCTGCCATGCAGCGGTCCCCGAAAGACGCCGCTCAGCTCGTATGTCAGTCGCGTGTCGGCGGGCCAGTCGTTCAGGTACGCAGGCGTTGCGATTGCGTCCATGCCAAACACGGGTGGAGTCGAGTTGGCTTGTGCCTGCGCTTCCTGCGGGGTGACGACCGCTTCCTGGGGCGATGTCACCGGCTCGGGGGCGGGTTCGGTCGTTGCCACCGGCACCTCCGGTATCTCCGGCGCCGACGCGGCGGGAAGAGGTGCGACCGCTCCCGGCAAGGTCGTGATCGACGGTTGGCGTGGTGCGACTTTCCGCGTCGGCGCTGACATGGCCTTCGCCACGACGACGGGCGGCGCTTCAGGCGTGAGCACTCTCGTGAACATCGGCGTAGTCATCGACCGCAGTTCCGAAACGTCGGTGATGGTGTGCCACATGAGTTCGATGACCAACACATGCGCGAGCGCAACCGCCAGTACCAGCGCCAGCAGTCGCGCGCTCCTGCCCTGGGGGGCGCGCGCCTTGAGCCCGGAACTCAGGTCTGCGGCGCCAGCCATGGCTGGACCAACGCGGCATCGCGCACAACCAGCCGCCAGGTGATGGAAGAGGCCGGCAAGTTCAGCTCCAGC
>JBKJKT010000174.1:0-4560 GCA_046597415.1 Ramlibacter sp. | reverse complement strand
TGCGCATCGTCATGCCGGTGCTGGGAGAAGGCGCGGGACTGGTCACGCGGCTGCGCGCTCTGGACGGGTTGCGTGCAAGGGGCGCCGAGCTGGTGGTGGTGGACGGCGGCAGCGGCGATGCCACCTGGGCGCTGGCGTGCCAGCATGCCGATCGGGTGCTACTTGCACCACGTGGACGCGGATCGCAGATGAATGCGGGCGCTGCGGGTGCAAACTGCGACATCCTGCTGTTCCTGCACGGCGACACCCAGCTGCCACCCGATGCCGACCGGCTTGTCGTGGCTGCGGTTGAAGCAGGCGCGTCGTGGGGCCGGTTCGATGTGCGCATCGACAGTCCGCACCCTTTGCTGCGCGTCACCAGTTCTCTGATCAACCTGAGATCACGCTTGAGTGGAATTGCCACCGGCGACCAGGCGATCTTTGTACGGCGAAAAGTGTTCGAGCACGTCGCTGGTTTCCCGGATTTCCCGCTGATGGAGGACATCGCCCTCAGTAACCGGCTCAAGCGATTCGGGCGGCCAGCCTGCCTGCGGCCACCGGTCATCACTTCGGCCCGGCGCTGGGAAAAGAATGGCGTCGTTCGGACAATCCTGCTGATGTGGCGACTGCGCGCGCTGTATTTTTTCGGGAGGCCGCCGCAGGCATTGGCGGATGCTTATGGTTACGCACGCAGGCCGCAAGCATCGGGTGCGGCAGTGGCAGTGGCCATCATGGCGAAGGCGCCTATTCCCGGTCTGGCCAAGACGCGGCTTGCACCCATCATCGGGGCAAAGGCGGCTGCCCGCGCCCAGCGCCGCTTCACCTTGCAGACCTTGTACGCTGCGCGGCAGGCAGCGCTAGGGCCGGTGCGGCTTTGGTGTGCACCGGACATGGGGCATGTGTTTTTCAGGGCGCTCGCGCGGCGCGCGGATGTGGAGCAATTCGCGCAAGGCGATGGCGACCTGGGCGATCGGCTGCGGCAGGCGATGGAGCGTCACTTCGCGCAAGGCGTGCAACCGCCGCAAACCCCACAACCCCCGTTGCTCATCGTCGGCACGGACTGCCCGCTGATGGCACCCGGCCATCTCCAGCAGGCCGCACAGGCGCTCGATCAACACGACGCGGTTCTGATCCCGGCCCTCGACGGCGGTTATGTGCTGATCGGCATGCGGCGGCCCATCCCGCAGGTTTTTGAAAACATTGCATGGAGTACGCCACAGGTGCTGGAGCAAACGCGTGAACGGCTGCGGGAGTTGGATGCAAGCTGGATCGAACTGGAGCCGCTGTGGGACGTGGACGAGGCGTCCGACTGGCAGCGCTACCAACAACTACTCGCGGGTCTCGAAGTGCCCGCTTGGCAGGAGCACACATGACGCCAATGATTCGGCACGACGACGACTGGTACCGGGCACGACTGGCCGAGCCGACGGGCCCGGTGCGACTGGTGATCGACACCGACACGGCTAACGAAATTGACGATCAATTTGCGCTGGCCTGGGCGCTGCTGTCTCCAGAGCGTTTGCGGATCGAGGCGGTGTATGCGGAGCCGTTCTCGTTTGCGCACCGGCGGCACCTGCTGCCGCACGCGCCGCCCGACGCGCCGCCCTTCAACGCGCCTTCAGAAGGAATGCACCGCAGCTACGACGAGATTCTGCGGGTGTTCTCGCTGACCGGCGTTGCACCGCAGTCGCGCGTGCTGCGCGGAAGTGAAGGCTACCTGAGTGCTCCCGGCGTGCCTCGGCGCAGCGATGCGGTGGAGCACCTGATCGCCACTGCGCGCAGTTCGCTGCAAGGCGAGCCGCTGTATGTACTTGCGCTTGGCTGCGTGACCAACATCGCCAGTGCGTTGCTGCTGGCGCCGGACATCGCAGATCGCATCGTTGTCGTGTGGACCAGCGGGTTTCCGTCGTCGGCGTCGCATGTCAATGATTCATTCAACCTGGAGCAGGATCTACCGGCCAGCCAGCTGCTTTTTGACAGCCGTGTGCCGCTCGTTTACCTGCCGGGGTATCACGTGGGTGCGCAGTTGCGCCTGTCGCTGGCCGAGGTGGAACGCTACGTTCGAGGCCAGGGGGCAATCGGCAACGCGTTGCACCAGCTGTTCACCCACAACCCGCTCTGGTCGATCCTGCCTGTCGATACTTCGGAGCCATACAGCTGGGTGATCTGGGACCTGATCTGCGTGGCGTGGCTGCTCGATCCACGATGGGTGCCCAGCGACCTGGTGCGTACACCGCGGCTGGACGCGCAGAGGCGCTGGCAGCCCGCTGCCGACCGGCACCTGATGCGCGAGGCTTACGGTGTTCAGCGCGATGCGATCTTCAATGACTTCTTTGCGAAAATTGCACCTTCGTAACCGTTCCATTGGGCTCCCCGGCAAGTAGCTTGAATTCGGCTGGCTGGAGCGCGAGAGCCACCAGATCTGCATACTGGTTGCCGCCATCAAGGATCCGCAGACAGACACCCACCGCGTCCTTGAGCTGAACGAACTGCGGGCCATAGACTCACATGGGAGCGCCGAGTCGCCGAGCCGAACTCAAAGCAAGGAGTCCTTGATCCTTACAGTTCAGGCTGCTAGTCTGGTAACCCGCGGCGCCCGCGGAAAGGAGAAACACCATGTCCCGTTACTTCATAGATTGCCGTGAATTCCCCAGCGAAAAGAACTGCACCGTGGCACTCGCCGCGGACAGCAAGTCTGAACTGATCGAGGCTGCTGTTCAGCATGCGGTCGCAGTCCACGATCATGCCGACTCTCCCGACTTGCGTACGGGGTTGGAGGGCATCATGCACGTGGGCACTCCTCCGGTGGAAGCTCCGCGCAAGGTCTCCGCCTGACACCCCTGCGAGCTGAAGAGGAAGGGTCTGCGAGGATGCGCATGGCAGGCTCTTCCCTCATAACTAGGCGCAGTGGCTCACACAAGTGCCACCGGGGTCGGCCCTCTGCCATGGCCATGGACTACAGCCTAGAGTCCTGGGCAGTCTTCCCGCCATCACCAGGCGTTCTCAACAGCGTGAGCGCTGCAGGGTCCGCCACATCCGCTTCATCATGCGTGACCAGCAAGGCCGGTATTCCGCGCGATCGCACGGTCGTGAAGACGAAGTCACGCATGCGCTCGCGCAACGCGGCGTCCAGGCGTGAGAAGGGCTCGTCGAGCAAGAGCGCGTGCGGCTGCGCCAACAGCGCGCGGACGAGCGCCACGCGGGCGCGCTGACCGCCCGATAGCGTCGCAGGATCTGCATTGGCGAAATCGGGCATTTCCAGATCACGCAAGGCCTGGGCAACGATTTCCTCCCGCTGACGACGTAGCCCCGCAGGTACTGCAAAAAGCAGGTTCTCGCGCACTGTCATATGCGCAAAGAGCAGGTCGTCCTGATACAGGATCGCGATGCGGCGCTGGCGTGTGTCCCAGGTATCGATGCACTCCCCGTCAAGCACCACACTGCCCTCGAATTCCACCGCGTCAGCGGCTGTTGCGCACAAGGCAGCCAGCAGGCTCGACTTGCCGCTTCCACTGGCGCCCATCAGCGTGTGCACCGTGCCGGGCTGGACTTCGAACGCCAGGTTCTCGATCAGGAGCTGGCCGGCAACACGCAGGCTGTCGACCTTGACTGCGAGCGTCATGTCGATCTCCGTGCAAAGCGCCGGGGCCGCCCGGCCCACACGGCAAGAGCGAAGAACAGCGCGGGCAGTAGCCACTGGAGCCATGCGTAGGCCGCGAGCACCGAGCGCTGCCCGCCTGCTGCGAGCCCGACTGCTTCCGTCGTGACAGTATTGAACCGCCCACCGCCGATAAAAAGTGTTGGCAGGTACTGCGCGATGCTCACCGCAAAACCGACGGCCAGAGCGCCCCACAGGCTGGCCCGCAGCAGCGGCCATTTGACGCGCAGCAGGAACGCCAGCCTGCCGCGACCAAGCGTCGCAGCGGTGTGCGCGTAACGGATATCGAAACCGAGATAGGCAGGGCTCAAGGCGATCAGTACGTAGGGCAGGGCAGCCAGTGTATGAGCGAGCCACAGCCCGGACCATCGCGTGTCGAGCCCCCAGGCCAGCGTGAGCCGATGCAGGCCGATGACCCACAATACCGGCGGAAGCACAAGCGGAAGATAGGCCAGCCGGCGCAGGGCCGCATTCCAGTGAGCCGGCGCGTTCTCCAGCCAGAGCAGCGCCCATCCCAGCGCGCACACGCTGCTGGTGATCGCAAGCCCGAAGGTGGTCAGCAAGGTGCCTGAGCTGGCGGCGACCGAGCGCCATCCTTCCAGGCTCCAGGATTGCGGCCACGCTGCAGGAAAGGGCCACACGCCCGAGACACTTCCCACGGCGGTTGCGAGCAGCACGGCGGCATAGAGCGCGACGAGCGCCATTAGCGGCGCCGCTGCCGATGAGCGCGTCGTATCGCTGCCGCGTCGGCCGCCGGTCCACCGGCTTCGCCAGCGCAGATGCCTTCGCAGTAGCGAGAGCAGGGCGGCCATCACGGCGACGACAAACGCAAGCAGCCAGGCCAGCGCCGCGCCCTGTGCATTCATCGCGACGTCTGCATCGAGCAGCCACTGCCAGGCGAGCACGGCAGCGGTTGGTGGCGA
>JBKJKT010000023.1:0-75295 GCA_046597415.1 Ramlibacter sp. | reverse complement strand
CAGTTCGGGCTGGCGAAAGTGCGCTTCCGCGGGCTGCAGAAGAACAACGCGCATGTGGTCACGCTGTTCGCGTTGTCGAATCTGTGGATGGCCAGGCACCGATTGATAGCGATGCTGAGAGCAGTGTGACCAAATGCATCGTGAGGCCAGCAAAAGGCGCGAAATGCGCATCGAATTGCGATTGAAATGATCCAGGTAGTCACGCGGAGGCTCAAAGAAGCGACCTCGCGAGATCGACAGGAACAACGCGCGCCACGTTGGGCCCGATTTACGCGTTGTTCAGACCTTCCCTAGTTCGACGGCGGGTACTGGCCGATCAGCCGGACCTGCCGCGAGTTAAGTCGCGCCAGTTCGGCCAATGCAATCGGCCGTGTGCCTTCGTTTCTTCGCGCGGCGCCGATGGCAAAGGCCAGCCGCTGCTTCCTGAAGATCATGCGCAAGCCCTTGATAAGCCCGGTTGCGGGGTCCCAGGCGTCGATGGCCTCGGAGCCCGCGCCATTGACTTCCATGATTCGAATCCCGGTCCCCGCCTGCAGGCCGTCCGTCGAATCGAACCGCACGTCGAAACGGCCAAAATGAAACTCTTGCATGTCCCTGGCGATGGTATCGATGCGGGCGATGAGCGCAGATGTGATGTGCTGCGCTCCGTCGCGATAGAGGCCGCCCACCCGGGTCGAGCCGATCGTGGCCAGTCGGACGACCTCGCCGGGCGCTGGAATCGCAGATGCTGTGAAGCGGCATTCATGCCGTGCGGATGCTTTGATGCGAGCAGCTCTGGGATTGGCGGCGACAAGTTCCGCGACGCTACGCACACCGTCGCCGATCACCATCGGAAAGGTGCGCAGTGCAAGGCCGATGATCGAGCCGTCTCCGGTGACGGGATCGCGTGCGTAGAAAATGCCGGCCTCGCCTTCCTGTGGCAAATACTCCTGCAACACGACAACCTCACCCCGGGGAAACCGGGCGAGATAGTCGATCAATTGCGCCATGTCGTCGATGCGGCGCACGCCGTGCCCGCACAGGCCAAGGTCCGGCTTGGCGATCAACGGGAAGTCCAACAGCGCACCGTTCAAGGTGCCCAGCAGTTGCTGAGCCGTCTTCGCGCCATCGTTTTCGACACCGCAGTGCCTCGCAGTCGCGGCGCGCGCCACATGACCCATACCCCGGAAATATTCGAGCTTGCCTTCGCCAACCAGGCCGCCCGATGTGATGAATGGATTCGCGGCCGATGGAAGCGTGAGGCTTCGATAGCGAAGCCCCAGCCAGAACCACTGAACAACAAGTGGGATGCAGATCAGCCACTTGGGCATGCATTCAAGCGTACTGCGTCGATGCGTCGGATCGGTGCAATGCGCATCGGAAGTGGATTGAAGTCGCATCATGAGTCTGGGGTGTATTTGGAGCATGCCACTGCCCAGGGCCCTGCGCCGAGGAGCTTCGCTTGCCAGTTGTAGGACGAAAGCGCAACATTGGACCGCATCTGATCATCCATCTACGGATGAGGATCCCTTTGCCTACTGCTTTCGCAGCACGAACGCTCGCTCCACCTTGTCGCGCTCCAGCCGCCAGTTCCCGCGAACTTCGCGCCCGCAGGAGCCTTCTGCGACTTCGCCAACCCAGGTGGCGCTGATTGCGATGCCGTCGTCGGATTCTTCGAGCAGGAACTCGCCGCTGTGGACTTCGCCCGAGAGCTCTGATCGCTTGCCGCCCCGGTTGATGGTGCCGCGTACCCCGCGGTATTGGGGGTGGCGCACGAAAATCAACGTCGCGTCCGCCCCGCCATCAATCTGCGCGCGCCATCGGCCAATCAGCTGTTCGAACGTCACCTCTGCTGCTTGGGGGCACGCGCGCGAAGCGTTCTGCGCAGCAACCGGCATGCCCAGCGCGACAGCCATAAACGCTGCTACACGCACCCCTCGTGTGAATCGAGCGCTCATCACGAACCCGCTGCCGCTGCCGCTGCAGCAGCCGTGTCACTGGCCTTGCGCGCGAACTCTGCGCGCAACGCCTTGAGTTTTTCGCGCGGGTCATCTTTGGTGCTCGCCTGCTCCAGCGCCATCTCTGCGATGAAGCGGCTCGGCTGCGTGGGCACCGTCTCACGGCCCTTCTTGCGCTTGCGTGTCCAGCTCACCGCCAGGGATCGCTGTGCACGGGTGATGCCCACATACATCAGACGCCGTTCTTCCTGCAAACGCTGCACGATGCTTTCGCTCATGGGGCCGGTCGCTTCGCTCATGGCCTTGTCGTCATCGCCCGGTTTGAAAGGCAGCAATCCTTCATTGACGCCTGCCAGGATCACGTGGGGCCACTCCAGGCCTTTGGCCGCGTGCAGCGTCGAAAGCGTCACCACGTTCTGGTCTTTCTCGCGCTCGCTGATGGTGGACAGCAGCGCGATCGTCTGTGCGACTTCGAGCAGGCTCTTCTTTTCGCTGGCGATGCTGACGCCCGCGGCATCGTCGATTTCGCCTCCTGCGCGCTGCGACATCCAGTCGCAAAAATCGAGCACATTGGTCCAGCGGCTCGCGGCAAGCTTCTCGCTCTCCTCGCCGTCGTAGAGGTGCTTTTCGTAGTCGATGTCTTTCAGCCACTCGAGCATGAATGCGCGCGAATCTTCGGCGCCGTGCGTATGGCGCGCACGGAACTCCAGGTCGTTCACGTAGCGTCCGAATTCATGCAGGCTGCCAACTGCTTTTGCGGGCAAAACCGAACCCAGCGACGATGAGAACAGCGCCTCGAAAAGGCTCAGCTTGTACTTGCTGGCAAACGTGCCCAGGTGCTGCAGCGTCGTGTGACCGATGCCACGTTTGGGGGTGGTCACTGCGCGCAGGAACGCCGGGTCATCGTCGTTGTTGATCCACAGGCGAAACCACGCGCACAGATCGCGAATCTCGGCCCGGTCGAAAAAGCTCTGCCCGCCCGACACTTTGTATGGGATCGCCGCCTTGCGCAGGGCCTGCTCGAACACGCGCGCCTGGTGATTGGCGCGATACAGCACCGCGAAATCTTTCCAGTCCTTGCCCAGACCGTTCGCACGAATCGACTGGATGCGCGCCACCATGCGCTGCGCCTCGTGCTCTTCGTTGTCGGCGTCGACGACGCGCACGGGTTCGCCCTCGCCGAGCTCGGAAAACAGGGTCTTGGGAAACAGCTTGGGATTCGGGCCGATGACGTTATTGGCAGCGCGCAGGATGGCACTGGTCGAGCGGTAGTTCTGCTCCAGTTTCACCACCTTGAGCTGCGGAAAGTCCAGCGGCAGGCGCTTGAGGTTGTCGAGCGTCGCGCCGCGCCAGCCATAGATCGACTGGTCGTCATCGCCCACCGCCGTGAACCGGCCACGCTCGCCCACTAGCAGTTTGAGTACTTCGTATTGCGTGGCGTTGGTGTCCTGGTATTCATCGACCAGCACGTGGCCCATCTGCTTTTGCCACTTCTCGCGCACGTCGGGGTGATCTCGCAAAAGCTTGAGCGGCAACCCGATCAGGTCGTCGAAGTCCACGCTCTGGTAGGCCGTCAGGCGCTCTTCATACCGGGCCATGATTCGCGCGGTGATCTTCTCGTTGTCGTCCTTCGCCTGAGCCTCGGCTTGCGCGGCGTTGAGCCCCATGTTCTTCCACGCGCTGATCGCCCACTGCCATTGCCGTGCCACCTTCGCATCGGTGCTTCCACCTGCGTCTTTCAGCAGGCTCGTCACGTCATCGCTGTCGAGGATGGAGAACTGCGGTTTGAGCCCCAGTGCCGCGCCGTCCTGGCGCAGCATCCGCACCCCCAGTGCGTGAAAAGTACACACCATCACCTGTTTGGCCTCGCGCCCGATCAGGCTCTTGGCGCGCTCGCGCATTTCGGCGGCGGCCTTGTTGGTGAAGGTGATGGCTGCAATGCGATTGGCTTCGAGCCCCGCCTGGATGAGGCGCGCGACCTTGTGCGTGATGACGCGCGTCTTGCCTGAACCTGCCCCGGCCAGCACCAGGCAAGGGCCTTGCAGATAGTTCACAGCTTCCTGCTGCGCGAAATTGAGACCGGCGGACATCGGGGGAGAAGAGGACGCGGAGAAAAGAGGGAAGAGGGAAGAGGGGCGAAAAAGAAAGGTACTGCGAAGTGAGCGGCGAATCATAGCGGGCAACCCGGTCAGCGCCCTGACAACGGCGTGTCCGCCGTTGCGCAGAGAATACTGCGGTGCTTGACATACTTTTAATCACGTTTCCGTTCTTTGCGCTGGTGCTGTGCGGCTACGTGGCTGCGCGTCGGAGCATGCTGCCCCTGGATGCAATTGCGGGGCTCAATACCTTCGTTCTGTACTTTGCGCTTCCCTGCATGCTGTATCGCTTCGGCTCCAGCACGCCGATCGCGCAGCTGCTCGATTTCTCCGCAATTGCGGTCTATCTGGTTTGCGCGCTGGTGATGGTGACGTTTGTGGTGTGGGTCAGCATGAACAGCCGCATCGGATGGAACGATGCGTCGTTCGGCGCCATGGTGGCGGCCTTTCCCAATACCGGGTTCATGGGCGTGCCGCTGCTCGTGGCGCTGCTGGGTCCGCGTGCGGCGGGTCCGGCGATCCTCACGATTTTGGTGGACTTGCTGGTGACATCATCGCTATGCATCGCACTGTCCCGGCTCGATGGTGCGGATGAACATGGCGCGTCCAAGGCTGCGAAGAATGCGTTGCGAGGCGTGGCCCTCAACCCCATGCCCTGGGCCATCGTTCTGGGTGGTGTTGCATCGGCCCTGGAGTACGCGCCGGCCAAGCCGGTGGCGCAGACGATGGGCCTGCTGGCCGACTCGGCTTCACCCGTGGCACTGTTCACCATAGGCGCGGTGCTCTGGCGTTCGCAAGCTGTGGCCGCGGCACAGGAGCAGGCGCGAATGCCGCTGCGCGATTACGTGCCGGTGGCGATGATCAAGCTGGTGCTGCATCCCGTGCTCGTGCTTGTCGTGGGCGTCACAGCCATCGCAGCAGGATTGCCGCTGGACAAGTTTGCGCTGTCGGTGATGGTGCTGGTGGCTGCATTGCCGAGTGCGAGCAATGTGTCGGTTCTGGCCGAGCGGTTTGGTGCGGATACCGGGCGGATTGCGCGGATTATCCTGCTGACGACGGCAGCAGCGTTTTTGACGTTCTCGGTTGCAGTGCGACTGCTGTTCTGAATTGGAAATTTCCTCCTTCCCCCTTTGGGGGAAGGCCGGGATGGGGGCTCGGGGCCTGTGCACTCGCCGCATGCCCCCACCCCCACCCTCCCCCGGAAGGGGAGGGAGCCAGAGACAGAACAGTCATCGCTGGCCGCGTGTCGGGGTCAAGCAAGCGACATACCTGCCACGATGATTGGAACCCCGGCAGCTCACCGGATAATGGCCGCATGACTCCTCTTGTTCCCCTCATTGAAAGTTATCGTGGCGACACCATGGAGTGCCGCTTTTTCGGCGCTGTCGCCGTTGTTGACACAACAGGCAAGGTCGTCGCGCAGGCGGGCGACCCGCACTGGGTGATCTTCTCGCGCTCGACGCTGAAGGCGCTGCAGGCTCTTCCGTTTGTGAGAGCAGGCGGCCCTAAACTGTTTGACTTCTCGCGCAAGCAGATTGCCATGATGTGTTCCAGCCACAGCGGCGAGCCCATGCACGTCGAGCAGGTGCAGGGAATGCTTGAGAAAGCAGACCTCACCTACAAGGCGCTGCAGTGTGGATGCCATGTGCCGTACTACGTCGAGGCAGGGGTCGGACCCGCGCCTGAAGTGATCGACGAGCGTCACAACAATTGCAGCGGCAAGCACGCAGGTTTTCTGGCGGCCTGCGTCCAGCAGGGCTGGCCTGTCGGCAATTACCTTGCGCCGGCTCATCCGTTGCAGCAGGCGATCCGACGCGATGTAGCGAGCGTGGTCGGCCTTGCGCCCGATGAATTGAAGCTGGGCATTGATGGGTGTTCCGCTCCGAATTTCGCGATGCCGCTGTCCAGCCTCGCACGCGGCTATGCACGGCTCGCGACCGGCGCAGCCGACACCGAGTTCGGCGAGAGCTTTGCGCAGTTGTCCGAAGCAATGACGGCGCATCCGGAACTGGTCTCTGGCACGAATCGCAGCGACAAGGCGTTCATGAACGCGGGACGTGGCGACTGGGTGACCAAGGCTGGCGCCGACGGCGTGCAGGCGTTCGCCAGCCGCAGCCGCAAGCAGGCCTTCACACTGAAGATCTCCGACGGCAACAAGATCGCGGTGCAGGCAGCGACCATCGCCGTGCTCGACCAGCTCGGTTGGCTTGATCAGCGGCAAAAGGATGAGCTTCGGCCCTGGCGCTTCGAGGCGATTGCCAATACGCGGGGCACACGTGTGGGCGAGCGCAAGAGCGTGATGAAGCTGGAACTCCTGAACTGAGCGGTCAGCGCCGGGGGCCTTTCGCAGAGCGGCGTCCTACGCACAGCTGTTGGTGTCTCCGACCGATTGCCGGTGCTTTCGCAGGCACTGTGGGCAGATGGCCCGAGACAACCCATCCCCATCACCTCCTCAACCGGACGAGCCCACCGAAACGGCGCGTCCGATGCAACTGGCCCCGTCTGATGGATTCGTTCACGTGCGCGGTGCCAGAGAACACAACCTCAAAGACGTCGATGTGGACATACCGCGAGACGCGATCGTCGTGTTCTCCGGTGTGTCCGGCTCCGGCAAGTCGTCGCTGGCATTCGGTACGCTGTATGCGGAGGCGCAACGGCGGTATCTCGAATCCGTCTCGCCCTATGCACGTCGCCTGATAGACCAGGCCGGCGTGCCTGACGTCAGCTCCATCGAGGGTCTGCCTCCGGCGGTTGCGCTGCAGCAGCAACGTGGCACGCCGAGCGCGCGTTCATCGGTAGGCAGCGTCACCACCATTTCGAGTCTGGTGCGCATGCTCTACTCGCGTGCCGGAACCTATCCTGCCAAGCAGCCGATGCTCTATGCAGAGGACTTTTCGCCCAACACGCCGCAGGGCGCTTGCCCGCGTTGCCATGGCCTGGGCCGCGTGTTCGAGGTGACCGAAAAGAGCATGGTTCCTGACGACTCGCTGTCGATCCGCGAACGCGCGATTGCTTCATGGCCGCCCGCGTGGCACGGCCAGAACCTGCGAGACATCCTCGTCACGCTTGGGCTTGACGTTGACACGCCCTGGCGCGACCTACCGAAGAAGGACAGGGACTGGATCCTCTTCACCGACGAGACGCCTACGGTGCCTGTGTATGCAGGCTTCACACCGAAGGAGACGAAGGCGGCACTGCGCAGCAAGATGGAGCCGAGCTACATGGGCACCTTCAACGGCGCGCGCAACTACGTGCTGCACACGTTCGCGACGACGCAGAGCGCATTGATG
This sequence comes from Ramlibacter sp., assembly GCA_046597415.1. Classification (GTDB taxonomy): domain Bacteria; phylum Pseudomonadota; class Gammaproteobacteria; order Burkholderiales; family Burkholderiaceae_C; genus Ramlibacter. The sequence goes on along the minus strand of JBKJKT010000023.1, from coordinate 67,972 downwards.
AAAAAGCGGGTGGCGCGCTACATGAGCGCAAGCGTGTGCCCGCAGTGCGACGGCAAGCGCCTGAAGAAACAAGCGTTGTCGGTGACCTTCATGGGGCTGGACATCGGTGAGCTGTCGCAACTGCCGCTTTCGCAGCTTGCATCTGTGCTGCAGCCAGCCGCGCAGGGCAGACTTGCTTCAGATGACAGCGACCATGCAGTGTTGAGCAAGGCCGACTCCCGCAAGGCTGTGCGCAACCGCGTGGCCTCTGGCGGCTCGGCCCATGCAGCAGCACCGGATGTGCGACGCACCGCAAACCTTTCTGAAGAAAAGCTGATTGCAGCGCAGCGAATCGCAGGCGACCTTCTTGCGCGCATCGCAACGCTGGAGCAGCTCGGCCTGGGCTACCTCTCGCTGGAACGTAGCACGCCCACACTCTCACCCGGAGAGCTGCAACGATTGAGACTCGCCACGCAGTTGGGGTCTCATCTTTTTGGAGTGGTGTATGTGCTCGATGAGCCCTCCGCCGGATTGCATCCAGCCGATGGCGAGGCGTTGATGGAATCGCTCCTGCGCCTGAAGGCCGCCGGCAATTCCGTCTTCATCGTGGAGCATGACCTGTCGGTGATGCGGCATGCCGACTGGATCGTCGATGTCGGTCCAGATGCAGGCGAGAAGGGCGGACGCGTGCTGTACAGCGGGCCGCCTGCGGGTCTTGCACAGGTCAAGGAGTCGCGCACCAGAGCGCACCTGTTCGGCGAAGCAACGTGTGTTCATCGTGAGCGACGCACGCCCGACAAGTGGCTGAAGCTGGAAGGCGTCACGCGCAACAACCTCGTTGATCTGGATGTTGCGTTTCCGCTGGGTTGCTTCACGGTGGTGACCGGCGTTTCCGGCTCGGGCAAATCGAGTCTTGTGAGCCAGGCCCTGATCGATCTCGTATCCGATCAACTGGGCATTGCGGCCGCGGTCGAAGAGGCCCCTGAAGGCCCGGAGGCGCTGGCCGATGCGGACACAAGCGAGCCGACCTCAGGCCGAATCATGCAAGGCGCAGGCGCCATTCGCCGCCTGGTGCAGGTGGATCAAAAGCCGATCGGCCGCACGCCGCGCTCGAACCTCGCAACTTACACAGGTCTCTTCGACGCGGTGCGAAAACTGTTCGCGGCAACCCCGGCTGCGCGCCGCCGCAAGTACGACGCGGGACGCTTCTCCTTCAATGTTGCGAAGGGACGTTGCACCACCTGCGAAGGCGAAGGCTTCGTATCGGTCGAGCTGCTGTTCATGCCGAGTGTCTATGCGCCTTGCCCCGAGTGCCATGGCGCGCGCTACAACGCGCAGACACTTGAGATTCTGTGGAAAGGAAAAAACATTGCCGATGTGCTTCGCATGACGGTGGACGAAGCGCTTGCGTTCTTCGGGGACGAGCCCGCTATAGCACGGCCCTTGCAGGTTCTGCGCGATATCGGCCTGGGCTATCTGCGCCTGGGCCAGCCCGCAACCGAGTTGTCCGGTGGCGAGGCGCAGCGGATCAAGCTTGCCACCGAGCTGCAGCGCGCGCAACGCGGTGAGACGCTCTACGTCCTGGACGAACCGACCACGGGCCTGCACGCATGCGATGTGGACAAGCTGCTGCTGCAGCTCGACAGCCTGGTGGATGCGGGCAACACGCTGATCGTTGTGGAGCATGAGATGCGGGTCGCCGCACGTGCGGACTGGGTGATCGACGTCGGACCGGGGGCGGGCGGCGAGGGCGGGCGCATCGTTGCGCAGGGAGCGCCGGAACTCGTCGCGCAAGCAGCGGAAAGTCGGACGGCCGGATACCTTGCGCAATGCCTCGAATCGCTCAACGGCAGCGAGCGCTAAAGCGAATCAGGGCCGGCGCAGCACCATCTGTTCGCGAGTCATCTGCATCTGGAACTTCGACAGGAAGGTCTGACCCAGCAGGCCCACTTCATTGCGTCCGCCGACCAGCCCGACGCCAACTGAAACCGACGACACCGCCAGCGGACCCGCAGACACCGACACGCCTCGCACCATGCGTCCGGCGAGCGCGCCATTGGCGGTGTGGAAGGTCATCGGCTCGCCCGCAGGCAATGCGGCTTGCTGCGCGAATGCTTCGCTCACCACAACACTGGAAGCGCCGGTATCGATCATGAACCGCAGTGGCTTGCCGTTGACCGTGCCCTGTACATAGAAATGACCGTCGCGATGACGCGGAATCACCAGCTCGCCCTGCGCAGTGACGACAGCCTGGCGTGGCTGCATGAAGCGATCCATCGCGACCCATACCACGCCCATGACAGCCGCCCAGAAAGCAAGAATGTAGAGGTGACCGAAGCGCTGGGTGTTGGACATGCACTGCAATGCTATCGGACGGCGCGTCTGTTTCTATACTGCCTGCATGAAACTCCTATTTATTGGCGGGACACGATTTCTGGGTCATGCGATGTCCACGGAAGCGCTTGCACGCGGGCATGAGGTCGATGTCTTTCATCGCGGCAAGACGCCGGTTCACGGCCTTGAAGGCGCGAGGCACCTGCACGGTGACCGCGTGAGCGATCTCTCCGCGCTGGCGAAGGGCGAATGGGACGCGGTGATCGACACCTGTGGTTACCGCCCGCGTGATATCGATCTGGCGGCCAACGCGCTGACTACGCGGTTTCGCAAGTATGTTTTTGTGTCATCGGCGTCCGTTTATGCCGAAACCATTGCACCCGACTCCACCGAGTCCGCGCCTCGCACGGCAACCGGCGGTCTGGACAAGACGGCGCTCGACACCATGCCCATCAATGGCGACACTTATGGTCCGCTGAAGGTGTTGTGTGAGGACGCCGTGTTTGCGCATCATGTGGACCACCTGGTGCTGCGACCCACCTTCGTCATCGGCCCCCACGACTACACGCAGCGGTTTCCCGAGTGGGTCCGGCGCATTGCAGCCGGTGGTGTCGTGGAGGCGCCCGGGCCGCGCGAGGCAGCTGTGCAGTACATCGACGCGCGTGATCTCGCGAATTTCACCGTCGATGCTGTCGAGTTGAATCTGCGCGGCACTTTCAACACCGCGTCACCGACGGTTCCTTTCTGTTTCGGCGATTTGCTCGAAGCCATCGTGAAAAGTGTGGCTCCGCCGGAAACCCGCCTCAACTGGTTGACGCCGGAGGAGGCGAAGGCGTCGGACAAGGACTATCCGCTGTGGAGCGGCGGCGAGTCGTATGGCGTAGCCGCGATCAACAGCGATGCGGCTCGGGCGCATGGATTGGTCGCCAGGCCGCTGCAAGAAACCGCGCGGGACACCCTGGCGTGGTCATCCACCCTCATTCCGGCTTGATCCGGGCCCGTTCGACGACCAGCTTCCAACGCTTCTGCTCCGCCGCGATGAACAGCGCGAACTGCGCGGGCGAGTCGCCGACGGCCTGGGCGGCGTCGTTGTTCAGCCGCTCAATGGCTGCAGGGGTTTTCATGGCCCTGGCTGTTTCAGCGGCGAGGCGATCGATGTTCGCCTGCGGCATGCTGGACGGCGCGAGCATGCCGTACCACTGCGTCATTTCGAAGCCCGGAAAGCCCTGTTCGGCGACCGTGGGCACATCGGGCAGTTGCGCCAGGCGTTGGGTAGAGCCGGTGGCGATGCAGCGCAGCTTGCCCGCCTTGATGTGCGGCAGGATCGCCGCAGCGCCGACCGATGCCGCGTCGAGCCGCCCCGCCAGCAGGTCGGTGAGTTGCGGGCCGGTGCCCTTGTACGGAATGTGGGTGATGAAGATGTTGGCGGTCATCTTCAGGTACTCCATCGCGAGGTGCCCGGCGCTGCCATTGCCTGCCGAGCCGTAATTCATCTGGCCCGGCCTGGTCTTGATCAGCGCGATGAACTCCTTGAGGTCTTTGGCCGGAACAGTCGGATGCACCACGTACAGGCTGGGCACCTTGGCCAGCAGGCTGATCGGCTTGAAGTCCTTGTTGGGGTCGTAGGGCAGCTTGTCGAACATGTACGGATTGACCGCAAGCGTTCCGATGTGCCCCAGGATGATGGTGTGGCCGTCGTCGGCCCGGGCCACTTCGGCCATGGCGATGTTGCCGGAAGCGCCCGGCTTGTTATCGACGAACACGTTCTGCCCGATGGTCTTGAGCAATTCGCCTGCCGCTGCGCGCGCCACGATCTCTGAGCTGCCGCCAGGCGCGAAGGGCACCACGAAGCGGATCGGCTTGCTGGGCCATGAGGACTGCGCCAGACCCGGGGTGGAATACAGGCTGGCGAGGGCCGCGCCTGCGCCCAATAGTTCTCGTCTCTTCATCTGCATGGTGTATCTCTCCTCTTTTCGCAATTGTCCATCAGTCTCCCAGAGCGCAAAAAGCGCGAGGGATCGAGCGCCGGCGCAGACGATCCAAAGGTCTATCTGTTGCAAATCCCGGAACGAAATGTCGAGTGCTTCCCACTCATCGAGACCACACCTAATACCCGGCCCAACAGGCCACAGGTGTGGCCTTTGAAAGTCGATCCGGGCAATTTCGCCCAGCAAGCTGAAGGAGTGAAGCAATGAAATCCTTGATGACGAATTTGGCCGCGGCCATGGTCGCACTGGCGGCGAGCGGTTCTGCCCAATCGCAGACTGCTTTGGGAGCAACTACGATGCTGTTCCAGCCGGCCCCCACGACTTTCGCGGTGTCGGCAACGATCGCCGCCCAATGCGTGGTTGGCAATACGACGAGCATGGCTTTTGGGGGGTTGAGGATGCTTAATCGCGCAACGGGTGGTCTTGACCCCGAGTCCGACTATGCCGAAGCGACTTTCGATGCTGCTTGCACCAACGGCACCAACGCGCCGACCTTGAAATTTGCTTCGCAAAACGGCGGGACGGCATTCAAGTTGATGGGAGGCATGAATTCCGACCTGATAACGTATTCGCTGGAAGTCGATTCCAGCGGAACAACGATTGCGATCGCCCATGACACCTTCGCCGCCTTCCCCGGTTTCGCCGCCGATGGGTCGGTCAAGTCCCTGAGCGTTACGGGGCTCATCGTCGCGGCAGACAAGGCCGGCAAGACAATCGGCACCTACTCGGATACGGTCACCATCACGGCAAGCTTCACGCCTTGAGCTTTTTGCCTGGTGCCGCAAATGAAAACGATCCGCAGGCGCCAGGTTCGCAAGGCGGCAGGGCTGGCGGCCCTTGCTGCTGCGGGCCTGACCGGGATGTTCTTCCATTCTGGCGTGGCCGCCCAGGTGCTGCTGGAGCCGGTGGTGCTGGAGCTGTCACAGCGCCAGCGCATCGCGGTCCTCCACGTCAGCCTGGGCGCCCGCGCGACGGCGCCCGTGCGCTTGCAGGCCGAGCTGCTGCGCTGGACCCAGGACCCGTCAGGTGAGTCGGTCACCGTCCCGACCGATGAACTGCTGATTTCGCCGCCTATCGTCGACCTGAACCCAGGTCAGCGGCAGATGTTTCGCGTTGCGATCCGCGCCCCCAGGGCGTTGCAAGACGAGGTGGCCTATCGCCTGATCCTCGAAGACATCTCGCCCCATCCGGTCGATGCCTCCGGTAACCGGGCCCCTGGCATCAGCATCCGTATGCGCTACGACCTGCCGGTGATGATGGCGCCTTCGGTGCCCGTCGTGCAGTCGCTTCGCTTCGATTCATGCGCTGCCAGGACCGGTATTTCGGAAGCGTGCCTGCGCATTCGCAATGCAGGCAACAAGCGGCTGCGAATGAAGACGCTGGAGCTTGCCGGCAGCGGCTGGCAGCAGTCGCTCGCTCTGGGCGAAGCCGGCCTCTTGCTCGCGGGCAGCGCGCGCGAGTGGCGCGTGCCGCTGCAACAAGGCGAAGCCGGCAAGTTGCGCGATGTCCTGGCGATCACCCCACGTGGGGAGCGGATACAGGTCGCGCCTGAAGCGCCCTAGCGTCGTGCGAGTCCTGCGCTATTCGACCGTACTGGCTGCAGCGCTCGCACTGCTGGCCATGAGCGCGATGGCACCGGCGCAGCAGCGCGCCGACCAGGCCGCGACCGGGTCGGCGGCTACTGCAGCGTCGAAGGCGCGTACCGCGCGCACGCTGCCGGAGGTCTTGCTGGTGGATATCAAAGTCAACGGCCAGCGCCTGGCGAATGTGGCCCAGGTCGAGCGAACGGATGACGGGGCGCTGCTGATGCCGACGACCAGCTGGACCGAAGCGCGTCTGGTGTTGCCCGGCCGGCCCCGCACCCTGGGCGACGGCTCCGAGGCTTACGCGCTTGAATCGGTCGCCGGCCTGACGTACCGGATCGACCGCAGTGTGTTGGCTCTTGAAATCCAGGCGCCGCCCGGCGCATTCCTCGCGTCGTCCCTGGCACTCAAATCAACTGCGGTCCTTTCGCCGACGCCTTCTGACCCGGGCGTGATGCTCAACTACGACGCCTCGGTGACCCGCACCCAGGGCGATGCAGGGGCAGTCGGCGCAGCATGGGTCGAGGCCGTCGCATTCAGCAGCTTCGGCAGCCTGGTCGCTTCGGGTCTTTTGAGATCGGATTCAGGACGAATCAGCTTCGAGCGGCTGGATACCTATTGGCGCTTCGACATGCCGCAGCGGCTCGAGACGCTCATCGTTGGAGACGCCATCGGCACCGGCGGCGCGTGGAGCCGGCCGGTGCGCTATGGCGGCGTGCGCTGGGGACGCGACTTCGGCATGCGGCCGGGCTTTGTCACCATGCCGCAGGTGGCACTGTCGGGCCAGGCGGCGCTGCCATCCACGGTGGAGGTCATGGTGAATAACGCCCGCCGCGCCAGCCAGGCCGTGCTGCCAGGGCCATTCGACCTGCCGAATGTTCAGGTGGTCACGGGGGCCGGCGAAGTGAGCCTGATCGTGCGCGACCTGCTCGGTCGTGAGACCCAGGTGCAACAGCCCTACTACGCCTCGCCGCGCCTGCTCGCGCCGGGCCTGGTGGATTTTTCGGTGGAGGCGGGACGCCTGCGCACAGGCTATGGCCAGAACAGCCGTTATGGCGATGCCTTCGCGGCTGGCACCGTGCGCACCGGCCTGACGCCGTCCCTGACCGGCGAGGCGCGGTTCGAGTGGCAGGCGCAGCGTCGGGCGCTGGGGGTGGAGCTGGCTGGGCTGCTGGGCACCTGGGCGGTGGCACGTGCGACCGTTGCCGCTTCCAGCGACAGCCTGCAGGGCTTTGGCGAGCAGGGCCTGATGATCCAGGCGGGCATCGAACGCACCACGCCCAAGGGCGGTGGCACGCTGCAGTACGAGTACGCCACGCGTGGCTTCGCGCATTTCGGTGTGGCTGCGGGTGGGGCGGTCATTGCGCAACGCGTGCGGCAGCGGTGGCTGGCCGGCGTGGGGGGGCCGCTGGGCGGCAAGTTGTCTGGCGGAGCGAATCTGCTGTCGCAAACTCGCTGGGACGGCGATAAGTTCACCTCGATCGGCCTGTCTCTTGCCATGGCGGTGGGCGGAAAGGCCCATGCCGGCCTCTCGGTCAACAAGCGGCTTGATGCCGATCGCAGCTGGACCGCAGCGGTCAACATCACGATACCGCTGCAAAGCGGCGTCTTCACTTCGAGCCGGGTTCAACGCAACAACGCTGGCCCCCTTGTGGGCAGCGTATCGGCGAACATGAATCCGCCCATGGGACCGGGCGTCGGATGGCGTGTCGACGCATCGACCGAACAGGGCGGGCGCGCACGCGGGGGCGTGCAACTCAACACGAATCACGCCGAATTCACCGCGGACGCGTCCGCCGGCGCGGGCGGCGACGTGTCGCTACGGGCCGGGCTGCGCGGCACCCTGGGTTTGCTCGGCGGGGTGCTGTTTGCATCGCGTCCGGTGGGCGAGCGCAGCATGGCGCTGGTCGAAGTCCAGGGGCTGGAAGGCGTACCGGTGCGACGCAGCAACCAGGTCGTGGCCACCACCGATTCGCGAGGTCTTGCTTTCATTCCCGGCCTGCAGCCCTGGCAGGCGAACAAGCTGGAGATCGATGCCGCCGATCTGCCGATGGATGTCGAAATCGCTGAGACCGTCAAGGTGCTTGTGCCCTATGCGCGCAGCGGCAGCATCGTGAAATTTCCGATGAGGCGTACACGTCAGGTCGTGGTGGTGCTTCAGCAGTCCGGAGGCGCGCCGGTACCTGAAGGTGCGATTGTCCGGCTGGAGGCAGGGGCGCAATTCATCGTGGGGCGGCGTGGCGAGGCGTGGCTCACCGACCTGACGCCGGAGCGTCAGTCGCTCGCCGTGCAATGGGCCACTGGGGCGTGCCGGCTCATGCTGGAACTTCCGGTCGCGCAGGACGCCATGCCCGCGAAGCTCGGGCCGTTGGCCTGCGAGAAGGGCGCGCCATGATCAGCGTGTACATCTTCAGGAAAGCCGCCGCGGCCTTCGCTGTCAGCAGCGCCGCAAGCCTTGCCATGGCGGGCGGCTGTAGTTTGACGACGAGCGGCCTAGCGTTTGGTTCCTACCAGACTCTGGCCTTTCCTGGTCAGGCGAACTCCGCCGACAGCATCTCCGACGGCAGCATTTCAATGGTGTGCAGCGGCATCGTGACCGGTGGAACCTACACCCTCGCGCTGGGCAGCAGCCCTGTGGGCAACAGCATGTCGCCTCGCCTGATGGCCAATTCACAGGGCGGCCCGTACATGCAGTTCAATGTGTACCTGGACCCGGGCTTTTCGATGATCTGGGGCGACGGCGCGACGGGCAGCATGTTTTCCGGGGTGATCGCGCCAGGCGACAGCAATCGCACGTTCACCGCCTACGGCAAGGTGCCCGGGGGACAGAGCAATTTGCGCGTGGGGACTTACAGCACCAGCCTGGTGGTGACGTTGAGCTACAACCCTTGAGTCGTTGCGAAAACCGGGGATGCGACTGCGAGTGGGGCGGCAATTCTGCTCCAGAATGAGCGATGCACGAAATCCGGATGGTCGAAGGCTTCCCCGAGCGCGAGCTCGCCGCCATCGCGGCGTTGGCTGGTCGTCTGGGCGCCTTCAATGAGGCACATTTCCGGCGGCAACTCGAGCGGCGCCATCAGATCCTGAGTTGTCTGGCCTTGCGTGGCGACGAACTCGTGGGCTACAAGATCGGCTACGAGGAGCGTCCCGCCTACTTCGAAAGCTGGGTGGGCGGCGTTTCACCCGATTCGCGCCGCAGCGGCATTGCGGCGGACCTGATGGCACATCAGCACCGCTGGTGCGCAGAACACGGATTCAAACTGGTCACCACGATCACCGAGGGTAGCAATCACGCGATGCTGATCCTCAACCTGCGTTCGGGCTTCGATGTGGTGGGCACCTTCCTCGATCGGCGCAAAGTCCTCAAGGTGATGCTGCAAAAGCACCTTGAATCACAGCACGCAAGCTAGAAGCCGAATCGCGCGCTGACGCCCGCAATCGTCGCGATGCCGCCCGCCACGAAGATTGCAGCGGCAACGCCTCGCACGATCTTCAGCGGCAACCAGCTTGCAGCGCGCTGGCCCAGGAATACCGCTGGCACATTGGCGATCATCATTCCCAGCGTCGTGCCGATGACAACCGGTGCCAGCGCGTCGTAGCGAGCCGCGAGGGCCACGGTCGCGACCTGCGTCTTGTCGCCCATCTCTGCCAGGAAAAACGCGACGAGGGTGGTTCCGAAGACGCCGAACGCCGCGAGCTTGGGCTTGTCGTCCAGCTTGTCCGGGACCAGCGCCCATACCGCCATCGCCAGAAACGAAACGCCCAGAATCCAGCGCAGGGTCGTGGGCTCGACCCAGGAGGCCACGAGCGCACCGAGTGCGCCGGCCAGTGCGTGATTGACGAGGGTGGCAACGAAAATACCCAGGACGATGGGCCAGGGCTTGCGGAATTTCGCGGCGAGCAGAAACGACAGCAGCTGCGTCTTGTCGCCGATTTCGGCGATGGCAACGATGCCGGTCGAGATGAGGAATGCTTCCATGGTGCAAAGAGTATGGCTGCGGTGGCATCATGGGCGGACATCGCCAATCAAGGAGCCATCTTGAACCACTCGTATTCTTCCTCGCGTCGCCACGCACTCGCGGCTATCGCCGGTGTCACCGCTTCGCTCGCCCTGCCTGCTGCAGCCCAGGCAGACCGCAATGTTCGTTTCATCCTGCCCAACGCCACGGGCTCGGGCGTGGATGCCATCACGCGTGCAGCGCAGCCGGCGCTTGCGCGGGCGTTGGGCTCGCCGGTCGTCGTTGAAAACCAGCCGGGCGCAGGCGGCGTGCTTGGCCTGCAGACGCTGGCCCGCTCCGCACCCGATGGCTACACGCTGTCAGTTGTATCGAACAACGTCGTGATCTTCCCGAGCGTGCTCAAGGCGCTGCCCTTCGATATGCCCAACGACTTCACGCCCATCGCCATCGTCGGTTCGACGCCGATGGTGATGGTGGTGAATCCGGCCAAGGTGTCCGCCACCAACAGCAGGGAATTCATTGCCCTTCTCAAGAGCAGGCCCGGGCAGCTCAACTTTGCTTCGGGAGGCACTGGCACCATCCTGCATCTGGCCAGCGAGATGTTCCTGGAAGAAGCCGGACTGACCGCAAAGCACATTCCGTACAAGGGTGTCGGTCCGATGGTCACCGACCTCATCGGCGGACAGGTGGAGTTCGGTGTGGCCGCGCTGCCAAGCGTGCAGGCGCACATCAAGAGCGGCGCGCTGCGCGCTATCGGCATGGCGACCGCGCAGCGCACCCCGGCTGCTCCAGATATCCCCACGTTCTATGAGCAGGGCCTTACCGGCTATGTGATGGAGGCGTGGTTTGCAGTGATCGGACCCAAGGGCATGACGCCGGCGGCCGTCAGGAAAACGCACGATGCCGTGGTGGCCGCCTTTGCCGACCCGACCGTCAGGGAAACAATGGCAAAGCAGGGCAACACCATCAACATCACCAGCAGCGACCAGGCGACGGCGTCGTTCAGAAGCGAGCTGGCAAAGTACGCGGCGCTGGTCAAGAAGGCAGGCATCGAGCCGCAATAAAGCAGTCGTGATGAGAACTGTTTCCCTCATCGGCGCACCGACCGATGTCGGTGCCAGTGTTCGTGGCGCGGGCATGGGCCCCGATGCGCTTCGCGTGGCGGGCCTCTATGAGGCGCTCACCTCCAGCAGGCTCAACGTCATCGATCACGGCAACCTGGCCGGCCCCCCGACCCCCTGGACACCGCCGAAAGACGGCGTGCGTCATCTGGAAGAAGTGGTGGCCTGGAACAGGGCGGTATTCGATCGCGTCACGGCGGTCCTCGCAGCCGGGCAGTTTCCGTTACTCATGGGCGGTGATCATTGCCTGGCGATAGGCTCGATCAGCGCGATCGCCAAGCACTGCCGTCGCACGAAAAAAAAGCTGCGCGTCGTGTGGTTCGATGCGCACACCGACGTCAACGACGCGACCATCAGTCCTTCGGGCAATGTGCACGGAATGCCGGTGTCGGTGCTGCTCGGGTACGGGCCGAAGTCGCTGGTGGGCTGGAGCGGCGAGACGGCGGCCCTCAGTGCCGACGAAATCGACTTTGTGGGTATTCGCAGCGTCGATGCGCACGAAAAGCAGACCATCCGCCGTCTGGGTCTGCAGGTGTATGACATGCGGCATATCGACGAGCACGGCATGCGTCACACCATGATCGAAGTGCTTCAGGACGTGGGCGAAGACACGCATCTGCACGTGAGCTTCGACCTGGACTGCCTTGATCCCGCTGATGCGCCGGGAGTGGGCACTGCCGTGCGCGGCGGCCCGACCTATCGCGAGATCCAGCTGTGCATGGAGATGATTGCCGACACCGGCAAGATGGCCTCGCTCGATGTCGTGGAGATCAATCCTGCACTCGACGTGCGCAATCGCACGGCCGAGCTGGCGGTGGAGTTCATCCAGAGCCTGTTCGGGGCGTCGACGCTGGCGAGGTAGCTGCTTCGGTCGAGCCGCTTTCCGGCTTTCGAACCGCGCAACCAAAGACTTTTTTCAGCAGCTCACGCTGCTTGCACTCAGTCGCCATCGCGCAGTTCGTCGGCGGAGCCTTTGGGCAATCCGTCTTCATCCAGGTCCGTCAGGTCGGGCAGGTCGTCCGCCGAGTCGACATCTCCACCCTCCATGTTCACGACGCGATCGGGCAAGATGTCGCCGCCTTCTCGCCCATCGTCGTGCGTCACGGAGCCGCGCTCACCTGTGCCGACCGAATCGGTGTCGCCCAGCGCTTCGTAGGTGCCCACGGTGTCGCTGCCGGTGTCGGAGTTGTCGCTCGGGCCAAGCGATGCGCTGTCGCGGCCGCTCGGATGAACCGGTGCGACGTCTGCGCCCAGGATGCTGCTGAAAGCCATGGTGATTCCTTGGTTGGTGAGTCATTGAGTTTGTGAGGCCTGCTGGGGTGCGGGCGTCGGTCTGCCCGCCTGAGCCATGTGGGACGCGCCTTACCCGACAATGGCGGCGATGCACGAATCCAATATTGAGAGCCGAATGGAAACCGAAAACGAACCTATCCGCGAGCCGCGCCTGTGGCGTGACAACGGATGGACAGCCCGCGTGATCAAGAGCGAGGACGATGACGGATGGGCTGTGGCCATGACGCCGGATGGTCAGACTGAGCCGGCGCTCATCGGCCCCTGGACCATGGGCCGCGACAAGAAGAACCCCAAGCCACTCGATACGTCGGCGTTTCACACGCTCGTGAAGACGGCTGCAGAGTTCGTGCGCCGGCATGAGCAGCAGTTACACGCAGCGCTGCACCAGCAAATTGAAATCGATCATGAGGGCGCTCGCATCACGGTCATGCTGGACATCCAGCCCGATGAAGAAAATCCGTCCGCCATGCTTCGCGCAATCGACGCGGCAGGTGAGGTCCTCAGCGAGGCCCGCGTGTCTCCCGGTTTCAAGCTGACGCGAGCACGGGCGGGCGATTGGGCCGCTGCCCAGTTCAGCGCGCAGGCAGTGCGCTAACTGCGCAGGTTTCACAGACATGCGCTCCACGCAGGTGAGGTCGGTTGTTTGTGCGGCCATCTGGACTGCGCTGCCTGCAGTGGGTGCATGTGCGGATGATCGGGACCCGAAGTTTTTCGCACGCTGGGTCGCACAAGGTAATGCGGCGGCAGTCGCTTCCTATGAGGCATTCCTGCAGAGGGAGGGTGTGCACAGGGTCGCCCCGGTTCATCAGCTGTTGCGCACGGCCAGCGCCTGGGATTCGCATGCATGTCGAAACGTGCAGGCTGCGCCTTTTGAAGTGCCACCCGAAGCGCTTTGGCCCTCCACAGCGCGTACGCTCCGGCTCATTGCACGCCTGCGCGACCAGAAGGTGCTGCCTGCTTTCGAGATCGTGTCGGCCTACCGCAATCCCCGTGTCGAGACCTGCGCGGATGGCGCGGGCAAGCGGCATCCCACGGGAGCGGCCTTTGACATCGTGCCGCTGCTAGGGGATGAGCTTGGCCCCACGGTCGCTCGCATCTGCGACTTCTGGTGGCAAGAGGGGCGCGAACACAAGATGGGTTTTTCCCTGTACCCATCGGGCCGTATGCACATCGATACGACCAGCTATGGCACCTGGGGCGCAGACCGCAAGTTCGCGACTTCCGCCTGCAGGCGCTGAGGCTGGCCTGGCTAGGGGCCTGGTTTAGCACCTGTCCGGTGGCAGCACCGCCCGCACAGCTCGATGTGCTTTCGTATGGGTTCATGCGCCCCTCGGTTTCATAGACTGGAACCCATGCCAGGAGACGTTTCCCCGATGAGTTGCTGTGCCGCCATTGCCCGCGTCTGCCGTCCCGGCGCGCCCCAGCCGGACGTGCCAGCCAGCGCTCAGCAGCTTGCGCCTCTGAGCCCGCGCCTGAGTGGTGTCGATCTTGTAACCCCCACCACCTCCAATCCGCTTGTGCAGGGAAAAGTCCTGCCGTTCGAGGTGCAGAACATCACGATGAGCGTGCCAGACCCCGACGGTGCGATTCGTTCGCACGAGGTCGCAACACATGTTTATCGGCCGCCCGGGCCAGGTCCGCATCCTGTGGTAATTTTTGCGCACGGCTATCCACCCTTGAAGGCGATCAACGGCCAACTCCGTGCTGACCTCGCCGCGCTCCAGACACCTGTTCGACCCGTGCACGCCCAGCATTGGGTCAGCAGAGGATATGCCGTGGTTGCGCCGCTGCGTCCCGGTTACGGGCCCCGGGGGGGATTCCATCGCGAAGGCGGCGTTGTAAACACTGCTCAAGGGTTGCACCTGAATCCGCAGTTGCGCGCGCGCATGGCCGGCGACGTGATCGCAAAAACCGCCGGGTGGGTCGCCGCGCAGCCTTGGGCCAACACGCAGCAGATTTTGCTGGTCGGCCATTCGACCGGAGGCATCACATCGCTTGATGTCGCCGCTCGAGGAATTGCCGGGGTCGTGGGCGTGGTGAATTTTGCCGGTTGTATCGGCAATCCGCGCACGCCCGATCGCTGGGAGCCTGAACGGCTAGCCGAACTTTGCGGCGACTATGGTGCGCGTGTGGCCGTTCCAAGCCTGTGGATCTACGCGAGTGGCGATGCATTCACCGCCCCCCTGGCGCACGAAGACGGCACCCACGAGCTGTTTGAGCGGTTCAGGGCGCAAACGTCCGTCCACCACGATGTGACGACGGTCGAAGTGACCTGCGGCCCTGGCGAGTCCGCGCACGGCGCGTTGCTCACCCATCCCGAAGTGTGGGAGCAGCAAGTCGATCAATTCCTGGTGCGTGTGCAGCCTATGGGCCGCTGATTCGCGGATTTCCCGGAGACGCCAATCAGCGCAAGGTGACATACTGTGTTTTCCACGCTCTCTGGAAAATGCGATGCGTCAAGCTTCATCGACCCTTCGTTCCCTTGCGGTTTGCTGTTTGCTGCTTGCCGGCAGCATGGCGTTTGCGGCTGTAACACCCGACCCGGATGACGAGGCGATTGCTTCGGTTCAACGCGCTTTTGAACGGGTAGTCAAACCGGGTGAGCAGGCAGATCTTCACCGCGAGCTCTTTTCCAACGTTCTGCAACGCGTCAAGCGAAGTTACGCGCGCAGCGTCGAACTTCCAGTGCTCGCCGCGGCCGCGACACAGGTGCTCGATCCTCTTCCGGCCGGCACGGGCGAACCCGCTGATGTTTTCAAGAAGGCGATTCGCGAATCGCTGCGCAAGCTCGATCCGCATTCGCGCTATATCGAGGCCCGGGCCGTGCCGAATGAGCGCGGCGACTCCACCGGCAGTTTCGGCGGGCTGGGGCTGGAGGTGCAGGCCAGCGAGGGTGCAGTGAAAGTCATCGCACCCATCCCGGGAAGTCCGGCTGAGCGCGCCGGAATTGTGGCAGGCGACCTGATCATGCGAATCGATGGCGAGCCGCTGACCGGCATCCCGCTTCCCGAAGCCATTGCGCGAATGCGGGGCCAGCCCGGATCATTGGTGGTTCTCACGATTCAGAGAACCGGGGCTGCAACCGACGTCACCGTCTCCGTCACGCGCGAACTCATCCGCCGGCAACTCGTGCGGTGGACCATGGAAGGCGATGCACTTGTGCTTCGCCTCGCATCGTTCAGTGGTGCTGCCGGGACGGCTCTGGATCAGGCGGTTGCTGAAGCGACGGCCTATCACAGCCCGCGTTCAGTGGTGCTGGACTTGCGTGGCAACCCGGGCGGCTTGCTACGCGAAGCGGTGAAGGTCGCCGATGCGTTTCTGACCCAGGGCGAAATCGTGTCGCTGCGCACCAGTGCCACGCCAAAGGGACGCGCATGGCAGGCAGATGCCAGTGAGTTGCTGGCGGGCCTTCCGATGGTGGTGCTCGTCGATGCGCGCTCGGCGTCTGCATCCGAGCTCGTCGCAGATGCGTTGCAGCAGCATGGCCGCGCCCTTGTCATGGGCCAGCGCAGTACGGGCAAGGGAACCGTGCAGACGACCTTCATGCTTGGCGATCTCAAGGGCGCGCTGAAACTGACGACTGCAATCTATCAGGGCCCGTCGGGTCAGAGCGTGGACTCCAGAGGCGTCGAGCCTGACGTCGAAATTCTCGATGGCAAGTCCACGAGCGTTCCGGGCGCGAAGGCCCACGTCGATGCGGCTCGCTGCGCGGCGACGGGGCTCAAGGAGAAAGATGCGGTGATGGCGTGTGCACTGAGTTTCCTGCGTGCCGGCAATCTCTCAGCGTTTGTCGCGGAGATGCCTGCAGCGCAATGAACGGTGAGTGCAGACGAAAAAGAGGAGCTCTACGGCCCCCTTTTTTATTGAGAGCGACTGCGCTTTGGTTGCGGTCGGCGCAGGCGACGCGCATTGGTGCGGCAGTGGCCGTGCAGCCGGCGACGGGGCTGGCAACAGCGAAACCGCCGGTAGAAAATAGTGGCGGCTTCGATGAGCGCGAGGGAAAGATTTTGTCCTGCTTTCACGGGCAGAATGGTCGATTACGCATCGTCTCTAAAATTGACGGAGCATCACTTTGGCAACACCTTCACCCTGGCCCGGCAAAGTCATGGCTGTGCTGCGCGCCGGCAACACGGCAGCAGCGATAGCCCAGATCAAGGTGGCACCCAGCGTGCGCGAACTCAGTGCCCTGCAAAAAGCGCTGGTCACGGCGAAGCTTGCGGGCCGCTGGACGGATGTGGATATGGCGATCGAGGAAAGCCTCGCCGCTCTTTCAGCACCGAGGCTGCACCGTTCGCCGTGAACTGATCCTGCTGGCTATCGCGACTGTGCGAACCACTCCCGCACCATACGGTCCCAGAAGCTCGCGCCCAGGCCCAGGATGTCGTCATTGAAGTCGTAGGCGGCGTTGTGCAGGTTGATGCCGGGCCTGCCGCCTGCTGCATTGCCTATGAACCCATAAGCACCCGGCACTTTCTCGAGCATGAAGCCGAAATCTTCCGAGGTCATGGCTGGCAGCACATCGTCATGTGCGTTGTCCACGCCGACCATCTGTCCCATCACTCGCGCCATGAACTGCGCCTCGTGGGGTGTGTTCACGGTGGTCGGGTAGCCGGGCTTGATCACCACTTCGGCGCTGGCCAGGTGCGCTTGCGCGACATGACTGCTGATGCGCTCGATGCCTTCGATCAGTTGCTCGAGCGTCTCCTTGCCGAGTGTGCGGCAGGTCCCGTAGATGAAGGCTTCGTTCGGGATGATGTTCTCCACCGTTCCCGATTCGATCTTGCCAATCGTCAGCACCGCGCTGTCGAGTGGATCGACGCCGCGCGACACGAGCTTTTGCAATTCGCCGACGATGGTGCAGGCCACCGGAATCGGATCGATCGTCGTGTGGGGCTGCGCCGCGTGACCGCCCTTGCCGCGAACGCGGATTTCAAACCGGATCGCCGACGCCATGATCGGCCCGATGCGCACGCCCATGTGACCTGCTGGCAGCGCCGGCCAGTTGTGCAGGGCAAATGCCGCCTGCACCGGAAACTTGTCGAAAAGGCCCTCGTCCATCATGAGCTTCGCGCCTGCGCCACCTTCTTCGCCGGGCTGGAAGATGAAGTGAACCGTGCCGTTGAAGTCTGGTTTTTTGGTGAGCAGTGTCGCGCCGCCAATCAGCATCGCGGTATGCCCGTCATGGCCGCAAGCGTGCATGCGTCCCGGGTTGGCGCTGACGTAGTCGAATGCATTGGCTTCCTGCACCGGCAGGGCGTCCATGTCCGCGCGCAAGGCGATGGCGCGAGCCGGGTCATCGGCATCGGGGCCGGTGCCGCGCAAGGTCGCGACGATACCGGTGCCGCCCATGCCTCGATCTATCGGCAGGCCCAGGGCCTGCAACCAGGCGGCGATCTGGTCGGACGTGCGCGACTCTTCGAATTTCAGCTCAGGGTAAGTGTGCAAATCGCGGCGGAACCTGATGAGCTTGCCGATGTAAGGAGCGAGGTCGGACGCGATATCGGGTGTTGACTGCATGCGTTTGTTGCACGAGCGCATGAGGCACTGCGCGCACAGCCATTGTAGGCACCCGCCGCTGCTGGGCTGGCGCTTTAAAGCAGCCGCGCCTTGAAGCTGCGCCCCTTGATGCGGCCCTGGTTCAGCCGCGCCACTGCTTCCTTGCCGATGCTGCGTTCCACGGCCACATACGTCGCGAATTCGTTGATGTCGATTTTGCCAATCTGTTCGCGGGTATAGCCCAGATCGGCCGTGAGCGCGCCCAGCACGTCGCCTGGTCTGACCTTTTCCTTGCGGCCTGCCTGGATGTGGATGGTGGACATTGCCGGCAACAAGCGCTCGCCGCTGGCGGGCTTGAGTTCGGCCAGCGGATGCCACACCGATGCCTTGCCCTGCAATTGGTCGATGCGTCCGACGGCGCCCATCTCATCCATGCTGGCAAGACTGAGCGCAAGACCTGTTTCACCTGCCCGCCCCGTGCGTCCGATGCGGTGGATGTGCACTTCGGGGTCGGGCGTCACGTCTACATTGATGACTGCGGCAAGACCCGCAACATCCAGGCCGCGCGACGCGACGTCGGTCGCGACCAGCACGGAGCAGCTCCCGTTGGCAAACCGTACCAGCACCTGATCGCGGTCGCGCTGCTCCAGGTCGCCGTGCAGTGCGAGAGCGCTGTAGCCCTGGGCCTGCAGCAGTTCCACAAGATCACGGCAGCGATTTCGGGTGTTGCAAAACGCGAGCGTGCTCAACGGCCTGAAGTGATCCAGCAGCAGCGCCACGCAAGGCAGTCGCGCGGATTCAGCGACTTCATACCAGCGCTGTTCGATCTGCTCACCGCCATGCTGCGCTTCGACTTTCACGGTCACCGGGTTGCGCATGAACCTCGCTGCAAGTTTGGCGATGCCTTCCGGATACGTCGCCGAAAACAAGAGCGTTTGCCGCTCGGGCGGACACTTGCTGGCCACCTTCGCGATTTCATCGACGAATCCCATGTCGAGCATGCGGTCGGCTTCATCGAGCACGAGTGTATTGAGCGCGTCGAGCTGCAGGTTGCCGCGATCCAGGTGATCGAGAACGCGACCCGGCGTGCCCACCACGATGTGCGAACCGTGTTCGAGGCTGGCCGTCTGTCCGCGCAAAGGAACGCCCCCCGAAAGCGTGACCACTTTCACGTTGTCTTCTGCGCGGGCCAGGCGGCGGATTTCGGTGGTGACCTGGTCAGCAAGTTCGCGTGTGGGGCAAAGCACCAGCGACTGCACGGCAAACCGGCGCGCGTTCAGGTTGGCCAGCAGGGCCAGCGCGAAGGCGGCCGTCTTTCCGCTGCCGGTCTTGGCCTGGGCGATGAGGTCCTTGCCCAGCAAGGCAGGCGGAAGGCTCGCCGCCTGGATCGCCGTCATCTCGTGATAGCCCAGGCGGGTCAGGTTCTCCAGCGTGGCGGGAGCCAGGGGAAGGGTTGTGAAGTCGGTGAGAGGCGTTTGGGACATCTGCCGATCATTTCACAACCCAACTGCAGGCGCCCGCGTTCGTGGCCCACGGGCCGACCGTACTCAGTGCGACAGGGGACTGGACACGGGCTTACTTTCCATCACCTTTTTTTTACCGTCGGGCACGGGCTGTGGATTTCCAGGGAGAAGCTGGTTCGAGGAAGCCGGCGAGGTCGGTGATGTAGGCGAGTTGAGCGACAGGGGCGTCAGGGGCGACATGGCTCCCTGCCGTCGAGGTGCCGGCCGCGTGGGCGGCGACATGGGTGACATGGGTGACATCGGGGGTAGAAGCGATGACGCCTGCGCGGATTCTGACTGAGGCGTTCTCGGGGTGCGCATGTACCGGCTGGTACGGGTCGGCGTTGCGGTTGGTGTGCTG
This sequence comes from Ramlibacter sp., assembly GCA_046597415.1. GTDB lineage: Bacteria > Pseudomonadota > Gammaproteobacteria > Burkholderiales > Burkholderiaceae_C > Ramlibacter. The sequence goes on along the minus strand of JBKJKT010000023.1, from coordinate 48,356 downwards.
TTGACGTCGAACCGGTCGATTTCAATGTGCGAATCCCCCGCAGAGTGGGCGCGCTCAAGTGGACTTGGCCGGGATTTCCCGCGGGGTGAGAGGAAGGTCCTGCTGGCGGTCAGATCACGCAGGAGATCCTCCGGCGATGGCGCCGGTGGGCCTTCGAATTGGTCTTCCTGCTCGCTATCTGAATCGCCATCATCGATGGGCAACGCGAGGTGCTGCAAATCATGCACCTCGCTACTGCGTCGCGTGTCGTGCTTGCCTTCGTCCCATGCCCGGGAAGGGGGTGCGCCAATGCTCGAATTGCTGGGCTCGGAATCCGGCGGTCCTGGGATGATCGAGCTCACGCTATGGTGTCCAGCGGCTGCAACTGCTGCAGGCACCACAGGCACTACCGGTGGAACGGCTGCCATGGCAACGGCTGCTGCGCCTGCGCCTGCGCCTGGCGGAACTGCCCCGGCGGGCCCGGCAGGTGCGGCAGACCGGCAAGTCATCATCCGGTCGTAGCCAGCACGGATCAATAACGCCAGCGGCTTCATCGCTGCCGCAGCGAGCCCGGGCAGCGGGCCGGCTGCGAAGGCGGCGCCTATGGCTGCGCCACCCACCGAGATATCCCCAATCTCTTCGGCGGCCTTGCCCCCTTCTTTCGCGAAGTTCCAGTAGTCCAGAACTTTGACGGTGACAAACCGCGTTGCCTCGCCGGCACCGGCGATCATCGATGCAATGGCGAGCTTCATCACCAGGTCATCCCCCACCTGCGACTCAGCTTCCGAAGGGTCTACCTGGACCAATCCCACGGCCGTCAGACTGCCCAGAAGGCTGAGTGCATAGCAAAACACCTGAAAAGCGCGGAGCACCTGACCTTCAGGATGCAGGTAGTCCTCATTGGGACCCAGCGCGACGCCAGCGGGGGCCACACCGTCGGCGTTCAGCTGATCGGCCTTTTTTTTCTCCGCCATATACATGCCGACCCGGGTGGTGTGAATCCCGGCCGTCCCTGCGCCGGCGAGCCCGACTCGAAAGACCGTCCGGGCGATGTCCGAGTTGTCATCGGTAGCCAGATGTTGCAGTGCGAAATTCAGGTTGCCCTGAACCAGACCCATCGGGAAAAATTTTCCCATCAGGTGGGTCTCTGTCACGGCGGCGGCGTGTTTGCAGGTCCACATCTGCTCGAGCACGTTGATGGGGCTATTTTTCGGAACTGCCGGGAAGCGCAGTTGATCATCTTGAAAGGGCGCCATCGCAAACGGTGCCCCCTGGACCACAGCCGCATACTCCAAGGTCAGCAGTACATTTCCGCTTGGATCGGCTCCAAAGATGCCGTCCCAAGTGGGCGTTTCCGATGGGAGAATCTGTCCGGCAGAAACCTTGCCCGCACTGGACAGTCCGAAGCCGGGGGGGACGAACCTGGCCTGGTTAGCCAGGTAGCTCGGATTGTTGGGCGGACCCCCGAATACGTTCACGCCAAACGCCCGGCGAGTGATTGCATTCATGGCGATCATGGGTGCATGCCATGCGGCATCGACCAGCGCCGCTGATGTGCCCACATACTGGGCCTGTGAGAAGGCGCCCAGGGTAAGCGCGATCTCTTGCAGGCTCAAAAGCGCTGCCGGATCCGACGGATCGATTCCGGCGTGGCGTTGCAGCTCCTGACCTGCTGACATCACGAATCCGTAAGTTCCCAAATTGATGGCCGGTCGCACGCCCCAAGTCAGGCCTGATCGGCCTGCGTTCTTGACCCAGTGGAGTATGGAGTTCGGTAGTTTGAACCCGGGCGTCTGGGGCGGAGGTGTATCCCTGTCGACGACATGGATCACCACAGGAGCCAGAGCCTGGGCAAAGTTCAGGTTGGGTGCGGCGGGAATCATGATGCAGCCCCCTGAATCGATGACAAGGTCTTGGCCGCTTCGGTCCGCCCGCCGGCCAGCAGCATGGAGCGCACCTGGATTGCTTGCACGATGGCTCCGGGTCCATCCGCTACTTCGTCCAGCGCAATCCGGGTGCAGTGCACTAGCCGGTTGAGCTCGGGCAGGTAGGCGTAATAGCCGAACACGGCAGGGGGCATGCTCAGGTGGGATTGCAGGAAGGGATGGGTCATCGCGACCACCGACTGTTCATCCGGAGGCGCCTCACCGATGTCCATCTGGATCGTGAGGCCGTTGGCGTCATCGTCTCCGAAGTGCCTGAACCAGAAGTGCGTTCCTTCGTGCTCCAGGGCGTGGCCCTGGAAAAGGGACTCGGCGTCCAGTCCGGTTTGCCGGGCGAATTCCGACACTGTTTTCTGGAAGAGCAGGGGCACGGGCTTGCCCTGTGAGTCGAATTGAGCGTCCATCTGTTACTCCTTGTCGCTGGAACTTCATTCGACCCTCAGGGGCCAGCGCATGCACCATACGGACGTAAGCCATGTGACGAGGGTTTTCCCGTGTCCTAGACGAAAGTCGCTAGGGACGGGCGACCTCGGCGCGATTCAATGGTGTGACCACCAGCCAAGGACACTGCCATGCCCATTGCGCATTCACGCGAGCCGGTTCAATCACTCCGATCGCAGCCTGCGGACCCACCGGAAGTCGTCTGGCAAAAAGCCGTTGTCGACTTCGCGCAACGTCACCAGCTTCCTGCAGACGAAGTCGTGGCGGGTGGGCGCTTCGCATTCAGGGAGGTCGGGTTTCTGCTTCACTACAACGTCCAATCCGATCCGCAGGGTCTGGTCGTCGTCATGGACCTGGGAGAAATTCCACTTGAGACAGCGCACCACGTACATCTGGAAATGCTGGCGAACAACGGACGAGGTGCGGCGGCGTTGCTCGGTTATCAGGGAATCTTTCCAGGCACGAATCGAGGTGCGCATTGCGTCCGGCTGGACCTGCGCAAGTGTGACCAGCCGTCGCTCACTATCAGCGCAATGATTGTTTCACTGGCCCAGTCGGTTCATGCGTCACGCGATTCCATGAATGCAATGGTGGACAGTCTGCAGGGCCCTATTCCGCAGCAGGCCGACGCGGTGGGGCCATAGAAAAACGCCCGCTCTTTAATGCGGGCGTCTGGTACTTGACGCTGCGACGCGATCAGTCCAGCTTGAGCTTCGCGGTATCGACGACCTTTTTGTAAACCGCGTATTCGGCCTTCATCTGCTCGCCGAATTGCTGCGGCGAGTTCGCGACGATGATCGAGCCGGTATCTTCGATGCGCTTGCGCACCGCCGGGTCCTGCAGTGTCTTGATGACGGCTGCGTGAATCTTCTGCACGACGTCGGCAGGCATGCCCTTGGGGCCGTAGATGCCGTAGAACGCCATGCGGTTCACGGGCTCCAGGCCCACTTCCCGGAAAGTTGGTACGTCAGGCAGAGCGGCCAGACGCTGAGGGGCCGACACCACGATAGGCGTCAGACGCTTGTCCTTGATGAAGGGCAGCGCGGAGGGCAGATTGTCAAAGATGATCGGCACCTGGCCGGCCACCGTGTCATTGAGTGCAGGGCCTGCGCCACGATAGGGGATGTGCGTGACGAAAGTGCTGGACATGTTCTTGTACAGCTCCATCTGCAGGTGGCCGATGCCCCCCGATCCCGACGACGCATATGAATAGCGGCCCGGTGAGCGTTTAAGTTCGGTAACGAAGGCTTTGTAATCCTTGGCCGGGAAGCTCGGGTGCACCGCGATCACGTTTGGCGTGGCGGCGATGTTGATGATCGGCGTGAAGTCGGTCAGCGGGTTGTAGGGGATCCGGGGATTGATGGCCGGATTGGCCGCCGTGGTCGATACCGTTGCCATGCCGAGCGAGTAGCCGTCGGGTGTTGCGCGTGCGGTCTCTGCAGCGCCGATGACGCCGCCGCCGCCGGCCTTGTTTTCAACGATCACTATTTGGCCCAGGGCCTTGCCTAGCGGGTCCGCAATCACGCGGGCGATGATGTCGGTGGTGCCGCCCGGTGCAAAAGGCACCTGAAGCTTGATCACCTTGTTGGGGTAACCCTGCGCGAACACGGGGCCTGCTGCAAGCGCAAGCGCCGCTGCGGAGAAAATCCATCTGATTGTCATGTGAAGCTCCTTCAATGGCTCATGTCGAGCTTTGGAATCGTATAAGTCTTTGCGCTTCACAAGTCATTTGAAAACCTAACCAAAGGTCTAACTTGGACGATCCAGTTCGCACTGCAGGTGTCCGACTGCCATATCTGCAGGGCTATCCCCATGAGGTCCTTGTCCAGGTCCGCAGCCTGATCGATGCCGGACGACTCGCGCAGACGGTCGCAAACCGTCATCCAGATATGCACGACGTGCGTACGGAGCGCGCTTTGTATGACTACGTGCATGAGCTCAAGTCGAGCTACATGCGAAGCGCGCCACCGATCGCGAAGGTGGCGTACGACCCCACGCTTCATGTGCTGAAAAACGCGCTCGGCACGCATAGCGCTGTCTCCAGGGTGCAGGGCGCGCGCCTGAAGGCCAAGCGAGAGATTCGTATCGCCACGCTCTTTCGGGAAGCGCCGGCTGACTTCCTGCGCATGATCGTCGTGCATGAGCTGGCGCATCTCAAGGAGCGCGAGCATGACAAGGCGTTCTATTCACTGTGCCAGCACATGGAGCGTGACTATCACCAGATCGAGTTCGACTTGCGGCTTTGGCTGACAGCGCGTGAACTGGGCGCCGGCCCCGCACCGGTGCCCGGCCTCGCATAATCATTCGATGAACGAATTAACTGTTTCCGACAATTCCGGCGCCCACCGATACGAAGCCATGATGGCTGGTGAAGTGGCAGCGTTTGCCGACTACGAAATGCAGGCGGACGGGGTGCGCTTTTCGCACACCGAAGTCCTGCCGAAGTTCGAGGGCAAGGGCGTCGCTTCAAAGCTTGCGAAATTCTCGCTTGCCGACGTGCGTGCAAAGGGCTTGCAGGTCATTCCGGCGTGCGATTTCATCGCCGGGTACATCGGCAAGCATCCCGAGTATCTTGACCTTGTGTCCGAAGAGAGTCGCAACACCTACAAGCTCTGAAACGCGGAATTGAAGGCCTTGCAAAACGCGGGCGTTCCACTCAGCGTGAAGGTGAGCGTAGTCAGCGATTCCTCCTGGGATTCGGCCAGCTCATGGTCCCACTCGCCGCCTTCTTCCAGCGGAGCCGCCGGGCCGAAAACCGACTCGGCCCAGGCCAGCACAGCCTGCGCTTCGGCATTCATGGCAGCCACGTGATGTGAGGCGACGCAAGCCACTGCGTCGAAGCTGCCGGACCCTGACTCTTCGTCGCTGAAGTCAAAAAGCAGATAGTGAAGCTGCATCAAGTCAACGCCCCGATTCATGCCAGCCACTTGCGAAGCCTCGCGTACACCGCTTCGCTGGCCAGCAGATCCAGGTGGCCCACGCCGTTGGCAACGAATGCGTGCGACGGCGCAATTCCCAGGCGTTGCGATGGCTTGGCACTGTGCCCCAATGCGCTGTCGACGGAAACCAGTCCATCGCCGCGCCAATCGCCTTTGGCCGCCGGGCTGAGAGCGCCCGCAACCGCATAACAGGCAATGCCGGGCACAAGCGGCAAGACCTCTCCGTGGCGCAAATCGGTGATGCCCGCGCTGCGCAGGCCCGACAGTCGCGTGAACGGCGCCAGGTACGGGCTCACGCCCAGCCCGCGATGAAGCCAGTTGCCACCGCGCTCGAGTGCCGCGCCGTGATAGGGCGTTCCCAGCGAAACAAGCTCTTTCAAGAGGTGCGGCCACGCCATGCCTGCGGCCAGCGCGTGATGCGCGGCGTTGCGCGCCACCAGTCCGCCCATGCTGTGACCGATGATGGTGAGTCGCTCCACCGGCACGGGCCAGGTGGCAAGCGTTGCTTCGAGTAACGCTGCAAGCGCCGCGCCGTTGTCGGCGATAGGAAGCCCGGTGTTGTAGCGCAGGTAGAACGGGCTGTAGCCCAGCGACGCTGCCAGGGCCTTGCCGTGGTCATGCCCGCCTCGGGTCCACTGCTGCTCGTTCATGCAAAGACCATGCGCCAGAAGCAGCGGCTGCGGACCGCACTCGCTGCGACGCAGCAGCTGCATTTCTATTGCGAGCGGATTTCCGGTCCGCTGGAGGTGGTCACCGACGACGCCGTTCAATGCGCTGACGATGGCGTCGCGCTGGGCGGCGTCGAGGGGCGCCCCTTTATTGGAAGGATGAGCCGTTGGGGTAACGAGCCGCTCGACGCCGGTCAGCGCGCCGTCGAGCGCCAGCCCAACGAGGCCGGTCGTTGCGTGAATCGATCGATAGACCAGGCCAGTGATGCCGCGCAGCGGACGTTGTTCGTGGCTGCCGATGGGCGGAGCGATCCGCACGACGCTGCCGTGCACGCCTTCAACAATGCGTGTCACGCCCCGGACGCCGTCAACGGCCAGGCGCACGCCGCCGCGCAAGTCAGCGAAGCGGCGCGGCGGGGTCAATCGAGGAGGTTGGCCGGCACGTTGCCGCCGTTCGCGGCGAGTCGGGCCATGACCTGCTTGTGCAGCCACATGTTCATCTTCGCCGAGTCGTTCATGAGGTCGGCGGGCGCGCCCAGTTCCGTGGCGAGCTCCTTGCGGCTTTCGAGGCTGCTATCAATGTCGAGCAGCTTCATCAGGTCAACAATGGAGGTCTGCCAGTTGAGTTTCTGGGAGTTGGCTGCGGCTCTTTTTTCGAGCTGCGCGACGACGTCCACCTGTGTGATGGGGGTCGCTGCGGCGCCGCCGGGGGCCAGGCCGGCACCCATCGATGTGGTATTGGGTGCCTTTGGCGGGATCGGTGTACGAAGCATCGCCTCAACCTTGTCCGCGCCTGCGTCGAAACCGAGTTTGTCAAGAATCTTGCTGAAAAAGCCCATGTTGGTTCTCCTGTTAGGCCCACACGTTACATGGTTACGAGCTCGCGTGCGAAGTCGCGCAACTTTTTGTTGAGTCTGGGGGTTACGCTGAAGATTCGTCATGTTCACAAAGAGTCACTGGTGGTATCGGCGGCGTGCATCGCGGCGCTTGCCAACCGGCTGGACGATGAACGATGACCCTTTCAAAGTCAGGCGTAGCGGCGAGCAACCCTCGCCCCGGTAAATCTCTGACGTGTGCATGTGGTCAAATCATTCGTGATCTCCAAAGGCACCGACAACCCGACCGTGACAGCATTGCCTGCCGTCCGCCGCAGGCCCCCGGCCGATTCAGCAGCGATTGACTCCCTGGTGGGCTCTCCGGTCCGACTGGCGGCGGTCAGGCAAACACGCCTGCTCGATTCGCCGCCTGAGGAAGCGTTCGACAGCCTTTCGCGACTTGCCGCTCGCCTGCTCGACGTTCCAATTGCGTTTCTCTCGGTGGTGGATGCCGATCGTGATTTCTACAAGAGCCAGCACGGCTTAGGCTTGCCGCTGTCGGAAGAGCACCAACTTTCAGGTCGCACGTTTTGCCACTACACACTGGCAGGCGACGATCCGCTCGTCATCGACGACACGCACCGCCACGATGTATGGCGCGCGGTGCCCACTGTGGATTCATTGGGTGTGCGTGCGTACATGGGCATCCCGATCTCCGTTGATGAACAGGTAATCGGCAGCTTCTGCGTCATCGACTTGAAGCCTCGGATGTGGACGGACGATGAAATAGAAACCTTGCGCCAGCTCGGCGCGTCGGCAGCGCGCGAGCTCGCGCTGCGAAGCGCACTGGCGGCTTCGCGGATCGAAGCCGCCAGGGCGAATGCCCTCGCGCTTGCGCGTGAGGAAGTCGTTGCGGTGGTTGCTCACGACCTCCGCACGCCCCTCCAGGTGTTGTCGCTCGGCACTCAGGTCGTCAAGCGCGCATTGCACGGCCAGCAGGAAAGCACGACGGCGCGCATGGTCAAGGCGGTCGATGCCCTGCGTTCAATGGCCGACAGCCTGTTGTCCACCCATGCGCTTTTGACGCCTGCTGCCCAGGGTTTTGCGCCATTCGATATTGCCGAACTCGCACGGGATGCGATGAGCATGATGACGCCGATTGCTGAACGCGCCGCCATCCGAGTCGTGGCGGGCCCGCTACCCCCTGCGATCGTGCGGCTCGACTACGCCCAGATGGTGCGCGTGCTGGGCAATCTCATCGGCAACGCCATCAAATATTCGCCGCCCGGTTGTGAGGTGATTGTGAGCATTGAACGTGCAGGCTCCAACGTCACGCTGGAGGTGCGGGACAATGGCAAGGGCATGACCGCCGAAGAACTCTCGCATGCCTTCGAGCGCGGCTGGCAGGGTGTCGAAGGCATGGCCCGTGGAGATGGCGCCGGTCTTGGGCTGGCGATCGCAAGGACACTCGTAGAGCAGCACGATGGCGCCATCTCGATCACCGGCGCGCCCGGCGTCGGCACCACCGTGACAATCACGCTGCCGTGCGAACCTGGAGGCAGGATCGCCGTCGCCTCTGACGACTAGGCGGTCCAGACCGGGCACTCATGCGGCCTGCGAGGCCAGGGCCTAGCGCAGATTGCCCGTGTGTCCCAGCGAATAACGCCCGGGTTGCGGCCACAGGGTCAGGCCGTGCGGTTCGCGTCCGACCTTGATCTTGTCCACGGCACCTGTCGTCGTGTCGAAGCGATAAACGACGTTGTCGTAGCGCCCTGACAGCCACAGCCATTTGCCATCGGCGCTCACGTTGCCCATGTCGGGGCTGCCGCCGCCGGGGATCGACCAGTTGGCAACGACCTTGCGCGTGGCGAAGTCGATGACTGCGACGCCGCCCGGTCCACGCGGAAGCCCGCGGATGAAGTTGCTGCCGCGGTTGGCTACATACAGGCTCTTGCCGTCGCGGCTTGGATACAGGCCGTGCGAGCCGACGCCGGTAGGGATGTAGCCGATCTGGCGGAAGGGTTCGAGCTCGACGACGTGCACGCCATCGGCCACCATGTCGGCGACATAGAAGGTCTTGCCGTTGGGCGCAGCCCGGATGTCCTGCGGCATGGCCGGCATGCCGCGAATGGCCCCATGCTGGTGGCTGCCGGGCTTGGGCGCCAGCTGGGCGATCAGCTTGCGCACCTTCTCCATCTCGGCGGGTTTGTCAAAGTCGCGGTGGACCAGGATGGTGCCCATCACCTTGCGGTTGACCATGTCGACCTTGGTGACCGACCCGCCGAACTCGCAGGTGAAGATGGCAAACTTGCCGTCGATGGAGAAGTCAGCGTGGTTGATGCCGACACACTCGGGCGTGGGAAGCGAAAACTCCAGCTTCATCGTGCGCGGATCGCGAAAGTCCAGCCGCTTGTAGGCCTCGGCGACAACGATGGCGTACTTGCCGTCCGGCGACCAGTACAGGTTGTACGGATCGTCCACCGGGATGTTCGCGCCAGGCTTGCCGGTCTTGGGGTCGATGGGCGTCAGGCTACCGTCGGTGCGACCTTCAGCATTGTTGGCGACCCACAGGGTCTTGAGGTCCCACGAGGGCACGACGTGCTGCGGATGGATTCCGACCTTGAACGTGTCGACGACCTGCAGCGTCGCCGGATCAATAACCGAAACCGTGTTGCTGCTGCGATTGGGCACGTACACACGCTCGAGCGAGCCTGCGACTGCCGATGAAAGCTTGTTCGACGTTGTTTCGCTGTAAAGATTGCCGGGATCGACCACGGCAGGCATGCCTGGAATGGTGGCAATCGCGGCGCCAGGAGCGACTGGCGATGCAGTGGACGGTGGGTTTTGAGCCAGGGCAGGAGCGAGCATCGCGCCGAGTAGCGTGCAGAAAACAAGGTTTTTCATGGAGTCGGTTACAGCAGTATGAGAGCAGAGGCGCCGCACAATGAGCAGCAACCGTCGATCCTAACGCCGGATGGCGACCGCATCGCGAATGGCCCTCGTTGTGTGCTCGACTATCAGCTCCGTGCCAACTTTTCCCAGCGCGGAGCTGGCCCGGGTCGGATCGCCGGTCACCCCGGACACGGCTTGCGGCCCCGGCGTTGCGCGCATGGCGTTTTCCCGGATACGCGAGGGATCGACCCCCAGCATCAGCGAGGTGTCGGCCAGGCCCGCGTGCGTGCCGATTTGCGCTTCTGTGATCCCCCGGCCACGCAGTGCCTCATTGAAGACGCTCGTCGCGGCCTGGTAGTACTGCGGCATGGGGTAGGCCCGTACAGACGTTCCCGCCCATTCGCGGTTCAGGCGCGCGGCAACCGCTGCAATGCTGTCCTGGTAATTGCCCGAATCGCCGAGAAAAACGATGTCTCTAAAGCCGTGCTGCCTGAAACTGCGCGCTGCCCCGAGCAGCACGCCTTCGAAAGCGTCCTGCGGCACGGAAATCGTTCCCGGAAACCGCATGTGACCGGCAGGCGGCGAGATGCGCCCTTCCGGAACATAGCTGACTACCGGTGCGACAAGCGCGTTGCCAAGGCCGGCCGCAATACGCGCAGCCAGCGCACTTGCACGGAAGTTGTGCTTGCCCAGCGCCATGTGCGGCCCGTTCTGTTCCGTTCCGCCAATCGGGATGATGACCGTGGTGTGGCCCGCCTTTAGTGCATCGCGCACTTCGGTCCACGTGAGTTCATCGAGCAGCAGGGAGGATGCGCTTGTCGCGGTTGTCGCGCTGAAGCTGGCGCAGGCCAGTGAGAGCGCCGCCCCAAGCTGAACAAGAACAGGACGCAGATTCATACGGACTCCTGGGACGCACGGTGGAACGGGAACAAGAATGGCGCCAACAGGCACGCGAGAGCATAAGCACGGCGCTCATGCTACGGTAGACCGATGTTGATTGAACTTGCGGTCGAGTTGACATTGCTCATGGCTCTGGTCCTGTTCGGCCATGTTGCGCTGAAAGCCTGGCTGCGCTTTCGCCAGCCTTGGTATTCGGACCTCCTGCTCAAGCGCCGGCTGGCCGTGCTGGGCCTTCTGGTGCTGTTCATCGTCGGTGCCAAGGTCTTCGAGGATGTGCTGGCACAGGAATCCGGGGTTGTGGACCGGTTTATTTTGACTTTCATCCGGGCCCACATGCCTGCGTCGCTCTACGGTTTCTTCAATGCAGTTACCGTGGCGGGCTCGGCACTGACGGTGGTGCCGGTCGTGTCCGTTACGGCGCTGGTGTTGCTCTGGCTGAAGCGTCGTGCCGAGGCTTTTTTGATCGTGGCTTCCCCGGCAACAGTGGCATCGCTCGTCTATCTCATCAAGACGGCGACCGGCCGCGCGCGCCCTGACCTCTGGGAAACCGAGTGGTTCTGGGGCTCCAGTTTTCCAAGTGGTCACACCTCGCACACCGCCGCCGCGGCCACTGCGCTGGCCCTGTGCGCAGCCCGCTTCTGGCCCGCAACAGCGAGATTGGCCATGACCGTTGCATTGGGCTGGACATCGCTCGTCGCGCTGTCCCGCCTGGTTCTGGGCGTCCATTGGCCGACGGATGTACTGGCCGCGATGTGTCTGGGCACCTTCATTTCGCTGTCGATCAGCATGGCGATCGACCTGCGCGAGCACTCGGCGAACCGCTGAGAGGCGGGTCAGGCCCCACCTGCGAATGCTGCTAATGCTTGTGAGCGTGATGCACATCGGGCACATGCGGATGACTGTGCTCGGTTGGTGCGTGGCGGTGTACGTGACTGTGTGCGCCCGTGACGGGCCCGCTCTGCGCATCACCGTGCGAGTGGTCGTGATGCCCCTCCTCATGCGTATGCGCATGTTCATGAACCATTGCTTCATGCGTGTGCGCGTGTGAGTGACGCTCCAGCAAGTGAACGAGCACGCCCGCCAGCATCAGAGCTGCGCCGGCTGCCACGCCCCAGCTCAGTCCTCGTTCGCCCAGGCCCACGGCTACGGCAGCGCCGATGAATGGCGCAAATGCAAAGACCGATCCGGTTCGTGCGGCTCCGAACTCGCGCTGTGCGAGCAGGTACAGCCTGAGGCTCAGGCCATAGCCGGCACCGCCGATTGCAAGAAGCGCAAGCGCCTGCATGGACGACGGCAGCGATTCGCCCAGCAGCACTGCGATGGCCCCGGCAGCAGCAGCGCCCACCGCCGATTTGGACAGCACAACCTGCCCGGGATCCCGTTCGGCCACGCCGCGTGACAGCGTGTTATCCACGCCCCATGCAGCGGTTGCTGCCAGCACGGCCAGCAGGCCGGCCATCTGCGTGCTTCCGCCCAGGCCCCGGTCAATCACAAGGACCACGCCGCCCAGCAACAGGAGCGCCATCGCCGTCCAGACCCTTCTATCCATGACCTCCTGGTAGAGCAGCCGGGCGAGCACGGCTGTGAACAGTGCTTCCAGCGCAAGCATCAACGACGCGCTGGTACCGCTTGTGTGTTGAAGTCCCCACGCGAGCGCAACCGGCCCGATCACGGCGCCAAAAAATGCCATCAGGCTGATGCGGCCCAGGTCCGACCGTCGCAGTCGTGCCTCCTTCGAAATGGGCTGTCGCAGCAACGCACCCGCGATCGCCGCACCGGCGTACAAAAGGGCGGCGGTGGCGAACGGTCCCAGACCTTCGCCTGCGCGCTGGACGAACGGCGTGCTGATTCCGAAGAGCACCGCGCTCAGGAGTGCGAACGCGCCGCCGCGCAGCGCCGGAAGCCTGTTGTGATCGTTGCTTGTCATATCGCGCCCAGCAGTTTTTGGCAGCGCGCCGCAGTCTGCCAGTTGCCATTGTTGGCGTCGGCCAGGGCTGGGCTTACGATGGCGATCGATGGACTACGCATTAGACGGTTATAGCGCGGCTCAGGCATTTCGCACCGGCGGCCCCGATCACGTGCGCCAGGCGCTGCTGGCGACGCGCGTGCGATCGCTGGAGCTGGCTGACGCCTACGCCGATGCGTTGCAGGCAACCAACTGGCAAGTTCCGTATGACGCCGGACTCAATCCGCCTTTGTGGGAGCTGGGCCATATCGCGTGGTTTCAGGAGTGGTGGATCGCGCGCAACCAACAGAGCGCGCTGGGCATCCGTTGTGATCCTTTGCACGAACGCGGTCCGTCCCTTCTTGCGTCATCCGACCGCTGGTTCGATTCAAGCCGCATCGAGCATCGAAGCCGTTGGGCGCTGGAGCTTGCCGATGCCGATGCCATGCGCGCCTACCTGTCGGATACCCTGGGTGAGACGCTGGCCCTGCTGCATCGGTTGCCTGCGCGGGCCAGTGCCGATGAGTTGTACTTCTTCCGGCTTTGCGCATTGCACGAGGCGATGCATGCCGAAGCTGCGACCTACATGGCGCGCACGCTGGGTGTCGACGTGCCTCATCCCGCTGCACGAATCATTCCGGCGTGCCGTCCGCTCGCAGTGCGTGCGCAGATCTTTCGCGTTGGCAGCGGGGATGCGGGCTTTGCTTTCGACAATGAATGTGGTGCGCATGACGTGCAGATTGCGGCTTTCGAGATTGACTCGCAGCCGGTGAGCTGGGGACGTTTTACTTCCTTTATCGACGACGGCGGCTACCGCGATGCGCACTGGTGGACGCAAGAAGGCTGGGCATGGCGCCAGCAGGCACGCGCAAAACCACCGGGTGAAGGCGCTGACCCGGGCACAGCCGCCTGTCACCTGAGCGCGCATGAAGCCGACGCATGGTGCCGTTGGGCGGGGCGCCGATTGCCGAGCGAAGCCGAGTGGGAATGCGCCGCCCTGACCATTGCGGGGTTCGACTGGGGCCATGTGTGGGAATGGACGAGCACACCATTCATGTCCTACCCTGGTTTTGAAGCGCATCCCTATCGCGACTATTCCGCGCCCTGGTTTGGAACCCGACGAGTTCTTCGCGGTGCTTGCGAGGCAACCTCGCCGTGGCTCGCGCATCCGCGGTACCGAAATTTCTTCGAGCCGCATCGCATTGATATCTTTGCCGGGTTTCGCAGCTGCGCGGTGGGCTGATGTGAGCGCAGTGGCGTTCACGATGCTGGATCTGGCTTCCTGCAGGGAATAAAGCAGCACCAAGTGTCGGCATTTTTTAACAGTGCTCGTGCCGCTGGTTGCAGCGCGCGTTGCCAGAATCCCGCTGCATCGCAATAGCTGCGCCACTATTATCAAATGCAGGGAGAACATGGACAACACGGAAATTGCACGCGCAAGAACGCGACCGGAAGGCAAGTCCTCATGGCTGCGACAGGTCTTCGGCCTGCGCAGGCCGCTGCAACGCGATCAGGCGCCGCGTGATGACCCGGTCGGGCACGCTGCGCGAAAAGAGGCTGCCGCTGTCGCACCGGCGCGCAAGACCCCCCCACACGTCCACCGGTTTGAGGCCTCCGGCTGGGGGCATACGGTGCTTGTGGATTCCGATGGTCATGCGGTCATCCAGGTCGGCGATGTGTTGCTGTCTGAATGCGCTCCGGTCGCGCGTGGAATGTGGATGGATGCGTCGCGCGACTTCTGCCTCTTCACGATCAGGCGCAAGGGGGGCTGCACAGACCTCGCAATTTGCCGCCGCGACGATCCTGCGGGCGGAAGCATCCTGATTCACGACTGGTCGCCGTCGCGCAGCCTGGGCATCTGCCTGGCAGACCGATGAGCTGGTGATGAACTCTTCCATTCATGCACGCGAGAACCCGGAAGGCCAGTGGAGACGCTGCTGATCGAGCGGTTTTGCGGGTTGCAACCGACGTCGGGTTGGCGCGCAGGCGATACTGCCCGGCAGGAGAAGTCCATGCCTTCATTTGATTGCGATTTTTTTGTCATTGGCGCCGGAAGTGCCGGCGTTCGCGCCGCCCGCATGGCGGCCCAACGCGGCGCTCGGGTGGTGATCGCCGAGGCGGCTGCCCTGGGCGGCACCTGCGTCAACGTGGGCTGCGTGCCCAAAAAACTCTACAGCTATGCCGCACACTTTGCGGACGACTTTGCAGATGCAGCGGGTTTTGGCTGGGAAGTGCCGGCAACGCGGTTTAACTGGGGGACGCTGAAAAAAAATCGGGCCGCCGAAATCACCCGGCTCAATGGCATCTACCGCAACCTGCTGACCGTCTCGGGCGCGACCATCGTAAGCGGCTGGGCCCAGTTCGTCGATGCGCATACCGTGCAGGTCCAGACATCGCAGGGCATGGAGACTTTTTCTGCACGCAACATCCTGATCGCGACCGGGGGCGCTCCCTTCATGCCGGAGCTGGCGGGATGCGAGTTGGCCGTCAGCTCCGACAGCATGTTCGACCTCGATCCCTTTCCGCGCCGTCTGCTGGTCGTGGGCGGCGGCTACATCGCCTGTGAATTTGCGTCGATCTTTAATGGCCTGGGCTCCGAGGTCACGCAGCTGTACCGGGGCGAGCAGGTGCTGCGCGGATTCGACGAGGATGTGCGCAGTTTCATCGCGCAGGAAGTGCGCAAGCACGGTGTCGATCTGCGCGTGAACAGCGACGTCAAGTCCTTGTCTCGTTCGTCGGGCAGCATCTCGGCCACGCTGGTTGACGGGGCGGTGCTCGAAGTGGATACGGTGCTCTACGCCACCGGTCGCGCCCCGAATGTGTCGTCGCTCGGGCTGGAAGCGGCGGGGGTCGAGCAGCGCGAAGACGGCGCGGTGCTGGTCGATGAGCACTACGCGACTAACGTTGCGCACATTCATGCGGTTGGAGATGTGACCGCGCGTTTGCAGCTGACGCCGGTTGCGCTGGCCGAAGCGATGGTCGTGGTCGACCGGCTGTTCGGCAAGGGCGAGCGGTCGATGAAATACGACTTCATCCCCACGGCAGTCTTCACCCATCCGTCCATCGCGATTGTCGGCTACTCCGAGACTGACGCACGCAAACTATTCGGCGACGTCACAGTGTTTCGCAGCGAATTCAAGTCGCTCAAGCACACGTTAAGTGGCAGTACCGAGCGAACCTTGATGAAGATGATCGTGGAGGACGCCACCGACCGCGTCGTCGGCATGCACATGGTCGGCGCTGAAGCGGGCGAGATCATTCAGGGCTTTGCGGTGGCGATGAAGGCGGGCGCGACCAAGGCGGTGTTTGACAGCACCATCGGCATTCATCCGACGGCGGCGGAAGAGTTCGTGACGATGCGCGAGGCATCGATGGCATCGATGGCACCAGTGGTTCCGGTGGTACCGGTGGCACGGGTTGTGCCGGCCGCCGCGCCTTAAGGCTTGATGTAATTTCTGCCCGAGCTTGCGATCGGCCCGTCGCACTTCGTCGGGCGATGCGTCAGGCGCCACGCCTAGCGTCTGGTAGTGGCTGCGGGCAGAAGATGTCATCGCATCTGGACGGAATTCACGCGCTTGTTGTAGGCGCTATACGCCGGAATGGCAACGGCCGCGAGCACGCCAAAAAAGAAGATGAACGGCAGCAGCCACGCCAGCACATGCACGCCCAGGCTGTTGGGCGGAGGCGGCCCGCCGTACCGGTTGCCGCCCTTGTCGCCACGCTTGAAGATCCAGATCAGCACCACGAACGGGATGAGGGTCCACAGCCAGGTCCAGCCGCTCCAGCCCATGTCGTGGCTGCGCTGAATGGTCCAGAACACCCAGAAGATGATGAACAGGAGGCCCGCAATGCCCGTAATTACATCCACGACGCGCGGGGTGCCTGCCATGCCGGCGAGCAAGCCACCGAACGCGGCAAGCCCGAACAGCACCAGGTAGCCGCCGCACATCCACGCCACATAACGCAAGCGCCCGATACGCCCCTTGAACGTCGAGACCCTCAGGGGCTGGGTCTGCACGCCGAAGCCATCGACATCGGAAACGTGTGCTGTCGGCGGCGAATAGGGATTTGCTGGCAGATCGACTGGATTCATGGTTCCTCTGGCGGAGCTCGGTTGGCGCTCACAGCAAGCCGGCGCGCTTGACCGAATGGTAGCGATTGACGAGCGTTACGGCGAGCAGCGCGGGCTCGACATCCACCGAGAGCGCATCGTTGCCCACCACACGGGCGAAAGCATCGCGGCGGGACTGGTCGAACATGTGTGCTGCCGCCACTTCAACATTTTTCTGCGCAATGCCCAGCGGCTGAGCGGCGATTTGCGCGATCACTTTCTCGCGCAGGCTGGCCACCAGGACCAGATGCCGCTGTCGCAAAAGCTGCAACGCCGGCTGGAGCTCGCCCGCGTCTTCCCCCCGAAAGTTGGTAAGCATGATGACCAGCGCGCGCCTTGGGTTCAATCGAAGCAGCTCCTGCGCGGCGGCGCTGTAATCCGGGTGGGCCCGGCCGGGTTCGAGGTCGTACAAGCGGTTCATCAACGCGTTGAGCGTGGCCGTGCCTTTGCGCGGTGCGAATTCGCGCTGCTCGCCCGCAGCGTTGCCGAATGTCATCGCCCCCACTTCGTCCCCTTCTTTCAGCGCCACATAGGCCAGCAGCATCAATGCATTGAGCGCCTGGTCGAAGTGGCTGCCGCCATGCGCCTGTGTGCCTTCGTCTGCGCGCATTCGCCGTCCGCAGTCGAGCATGAAAAAGACACGCTGGTCGCGGTCGTCCTGGAACTCCCTCACGATGGGCCGCCCGTGGCGCATCGTCGCTTTCCAGTCGATATGCCGCACCGGATCGCCGCGCCGGTAATCGGAAAGCTGGCGGAAGTCGGTTCCCCTGCCGCGCTGCGCGTAAGTCTTGATACCGATCTGCGCGAGGCGCCGGTCGCCCGCAAGCCATGCATAGCCTGCGACCGCGGCGAAGTTGGGATAGACGCGAACGGTGCAAGGTGTGCCCAGCAAACGGCGGATTTCCAGGGACCCGCCGGATGTGCGGCAGCGCAGCTGTGTCGCGCCGAAGTGTGCGAGTCCGCGTTTTCGTGCTGTGACTGTGTAGTGAACGTCGACGCGACCGGCTGGCGGCACCGTGATTGACTGGGGCAAGCCTTCCCACGCGAATCGCGAATCGACCTCGTCGAAAACGTCAACCTGCCATGGCACCCGGCCCTCGTTGAGCAGGGCGATCCTGACCACGGTGGGCACGCCGAGCGCGAAAGCGTGAGGAAGCTTGCGTTCGGCACGCAGCGGCGCTTCGTTCCACGCGCGGCGGCTGCGTGTGTAGTCGATGGCCATCCAGGCGCTGATGCCCGCGACCAGCGCGGCGCAGGCCATGGCGACGGCCGCCAGCGGCACTTGCGCGATCAACGCCGCAGCCGCGGCCACGGCCAGGACCACAAGGCACTGCGCGATACGGCGGCTGGGAACGAGGAGCACGTTTTGCACGCTGAACTGTGATCGGCCTACTTGCGCGGCGCTTCGACGCTGTCGATGGCGGCCAACAGCAGCTCGTCTACAGACCGGCCTTCCAGCTGCGCATCGGGCGCGAGTTGCACACGATGGCGCAAGGCCGGCAATGCGTGGTGCTTGATGTCGTCGGGCGTGATGAAGTCGCGTGCCTGTAAAAGGGCCGTGGCGCGCGCAGCCCGTATCAGCGCAATCGCGCCGCGAGGTCCAGCGCCCGATGAAAGGCCTGGCCATTCGCGGGTGACACGTGTAATTCGAACGGCGTAATCGACCACGCTCTGCGCTGCGGCGATGAATGACACCATGCGTTGCAACTCCAGCACCTGCCCCTCGTCAATCACCGGGCTGACCGCATCGAGCGGAAATTGGTTGCCCGCCTGCTGGTCAGTGGTCAGGCGCACGATGGCCGACTCTTGCGCCAGGCTCGGAAAGCCGATGTTGATCTTGAGCAGGAAGCGGTCGAGCTGCGCTTCGGGCAGAGGGTAGGTGCCTTCGGTGTCGATCGGGTTTTGCGTGGCCATCACCATGAAGGGCTGCGGCAAGGCGATCGCCTGACCTTCTATCGTCACCTGGTATTCCTGCATCACTTCCAGCAGCGCGCTCTGGGTCTTGGCCGGTGCGCGGTTTATTTCGTCGGCGAGCAGCAGGTGGGTAAAGACCGGGCCACGATTCACGCGTAGCGAACCCAGCCCGCCACCTGCGCCTTCACCCGGATCCAGCACCGAATGCCCCGTGATGTCGGATGGCATCAGGTCGGGCGTGAACTGAACCCGCGCATAGCCCAGTGACATGGATCTGGCCAGCGCTCGCGCGAGCAGCGTCTTGCCCAGGCCCGGTACACCTTCGATCAGGACGTGGCCCGATGCGATGAGCGCGACGAGGGTCTGGTCAACGGCCGCCTGCTGGCCGACGACGGCCTTGCCGATTTCCAGGCGCAGCACCTGCAGGAGTTCAGCGGCGCGGGTGAGGTGTTCAGGGTTGATGTGGGGCATGTGGGCCTCAGGGTCGGGGTGATCGAAATGTGGATTGCAGCAAACGTCGCGCGGTCTCGATCACTTCGAGATCGGCCGCGAGTGCCCCGGGCAATCGTGCGGTGGTTGTGGTTGCAAGGGCGCGTGCGAGCACCTGCTCGTCAACGCCCGTCGCCTTCGCGATCGCGGCGACCCTGGCTGCCTGATCGAGCTGCGAGTACTGGCGCACGACACGCGACGCAGCGCTGTGCAGCGCACGGACCTGGGCCTTGTGCAACGCGTCCTGACCATGCCGCTGGAGGAAATGCGCGGTGCCCGAAATCTGTTCTGTCATCGAGCGCCGGTTGCGATCTGCGGGTGCAGCGATGGGTCCGAAGCGCACCGCGCCCCGCCAGAGGAACACGGCCAGCGCGAGCAAGGCCAGCAAAGCAGCGGGCCAGCCCTGCCGCCACAGCCACGCAATCAATGGATCGCGCGCCTCCTCGACAACGAACCAGTGCTCGGCGCCGCTACGCGTCTGCAGGATCGCTGCAATCACGAGGGGGTTTTCTGCGCGCAGCACGGTGGGGTTGTCCAGCAATCCCCAGGGGCCGAACGCAGTGACACTGCCACGCCCGACGGCGATGCGCATGACTTCGGAGCCTAGCTCGCCCTTGAGTTCCCATGCGGCAACAGCGCCCGCAGGGAGCTCCAGCATCTCGGGGCTCATGAGCGCACAGATCTTCATCACGCGTGCTGCTCCGTAAGTTGGCACTAGCGGCTCCGGCTCAGCCAGCTCGCGGCAAGTGCGATCCTTGCGTCGACCCGCCTCATTGATTTTCGTAGCGTCCGACTTGAGAGGCAGCCACGCGAGACCCGGATGATCCACAAGGCCCGTGGGGATCACCAGATGCCCGCCCTGCTCGACCCACTGGCGTAGCCGGGGAGCCCGGTCAGGAAACAGGTCCCAGTGTCGGGACATCAGTACGAGGCGCGCGCCTGGCGGCGGCAGGCGATCGAGGTCAGCTCGCCGCACGACCACGGCCCCGAGCTCGCGCAACAGCGACTGCGCGGCGTAGTGCGGATTGCGCGCGGCTTCACCTTTGGCGGGTCGAGGGACCTCAACTTCGGTCCATTCGGTGTTCGAGAGCAGCCACACCGCGCCCGCACCGAGCAGCACGACGATAAGAATGCGCATGAGGCTGGCCCGGCTCATGCGGTCGGCATCGCTTTCTTGAGCGGAAGGCATGTGTCGAACTCGCGGCATAGCGCAAGGGCGGCCTGGTCGGGTGGCATGCGTTCGCCATACACGGCCAGTTGCCATGCGCGCACCAGTCGCGTGAAGAACTGCCCGGCCTGCATGTCAAGGCTGGCATTGGCGAGCGTCACGCATTCGCCTTCGGTCGTCGCGGGGTGTATGGGCACTTCGTGGTCGTGGACCAGGCGCGAAAGTGCGCCCCGGTACAGCAGCGACAGCGCCGCGCGTCGCTCGCCTTGCTGCCACAACTGCGCGGCGGCAGCGCCAACTTCATCGGGCAGGCTTTCGGGGCGAATGTCCAGACTTTGCACATGGCTGGGCAGGCCCGCGCGCCGGGGCATGGCGGCGTCTGCCCGCGCCCTGATCCAGCGGCGTATGCCGACCAGCAGCAGCGCGACGGCCACCGCCCCTGCCGCCCACACCAGCAGGCGTGCCGCCTCCGCCATCCATCGCAGGAGATCGACCAGCCATTTCAGCGATTCGCCGGTGGGACCGGAGGGCTTCTTCGCCCGGTCGTCATCGCGAAGACGCAGCTTCTTTTCGGTGATGCTGCCGGGCAGATTCGGGTCCTGGGCAACCCGCGCTGCGGCGGCTTCGACTTCGGTGCGGGGCGGAACGTCGCCGGGCGCGGCCCTGGAAGCCAGCGGCGCAAGCATCAGCGAAACGCACAGAGCAACCTGAACGCATGCAGCTCGCGTCGACATGGCAGAAGATGGATCAGCGGACGAACGCACGGCGAAATTCCTGTTCGACGTCCCACGCCTCCAGCTCGACGCGGCGGTTGAGGTACATCGCAAATCCGCCCGCAACAAAGAAGGGTTCCAGTGCGAAGACAACACCTGCGTAGATCGATACCGAAACGAAGACATTTGCGAACGCGTTGGTATCAGCCAGCCACGACAGCAGGTCTGAATGCATTCCCTCTGGCGCGAACCACAGCATGGCTGCGTACGCGCCGGCTATCAGCGCCCCTTCAGTCGCACTGAACGCGAACTGCATTCGCAGCGCAGCTCCGCGCCTGCCAGCCAGCAGCTGGTCCCGGCGTTTGCGACGCGCCTTGCCCTGCTGTCCCTCGAGCTGCAGAGCAGGCTGGGTGTAGGAGCGCCACGGAGAGAGACGCTGCACGAACAGGGCCGTTCCAAGTTGCGACCACAGCACTTGTTTGCGCTGCGCCCACAGGTCGCGGGGATGCGTCTCTTGTCCGAAGACGGCGCGTGACAGCACGAAGAGGAGCGTTCGGTCGAGCCAGGGCTTGGCCAGGAACACGACAAGCGTCGGGGCCCACGGCGAGATGTCACTCGCTGCGACCGCAAGCATCAGGACCATCGCCATCACGGCCGCGTAACAGCTCCACACCGATCGTGCGTGAGTGCGCACCAGGGCGGCCCCAAGATCCGCCGCCTCGGTCATCGGACGCGGTCGCAGCTGGACGGCAAGGGCATCAACCCGCATTCGCGCGCTCAATGGAGGTTGCAACAGGTGATGTCGCCGGTCGGCCCTGCCAGCGCAAATAGGCGAGGACAAGAATCCAGCAAACAGTGCCGACGGCGTACTTCACCTGGGGTGCAACCCAGCGCGCCGACGACCAGAAGGCCTCGACGGCTGCGGCCACGAGCAGCATGCCAATCACGCCGTAGATCACCACGATCGCCTCGCGTGCACCCAGCTTCACCGCTTCCAGCCGCGTGAGTTGCCCCGGTGCCAGCCATGCATGGCCCAGGCGCAGGCCCGCCGCACCCGCCAGCACGATGGCGGTGAGCTCGAACGCGCCGTGCGTGATGACGAACGACACAAAGTTCTCTGCGTGACCGTTAGAGATCAGGTACGAGCTGAGCGCACCCAGAAAAAGGCCGTTGAACACCAGGAAGAATGCGGTGCCCACACCCGCAAAGATGCCGCCCGCAAAGCACTGAAAGCCCAGTCCGATGTTGTGCATGATGTAGAAGCCGAACATCTGCCAGTCGCTGTCCGCATCGCGTCGCCTGCCGATGGCATCTGCGCTGTCGCCATACATCGCGTCGAACTGCTGGACTTGCGCCGCATCCACCAGATGGAGGATGAAGCCCGGATCGAACCAGACGGCCACGGCCATGGCAAGCGCAGGCACGACGAAGAGCAGCGTGGCGAACAGCAGGTGGCCGCCATGCGCACGCACCGACTGCGGGAACTCGATGAGCGCCAGACGGGCTAGACCTTTCATGCCCCAGGCGTTGCGACGATAAATCAGGCGATGCGCCCGTTGCGTGAGCGACTCCAGCCTGTGCGTGAGGTGGACCGGGTACGCACGCGATTGCGCAAGCGCCAGGTGCTCGCAGACGCCGCGATAGAGCGTTGCCAGACGGTCGCCGTTCCACGATCGGTCGGCGGGGTGCCGCAGACCCGCGAAGAACTTGCGCGCGTCGGTGTTCCGCTTGCCTTCGGCGCGGTCGAGCAGGCCCTCCAGCTCGGACCAGGCCTGTTCGTGCGCGGCCTGGAATTGCAGCGGACTCATCGCGCAGGCCCTTCTCGCCGTCCGAGCAACCACTGCGCAACGGACATCAACCGGGTCGTTGCCGGGCCGCTGCGTTGTGCCAGCACCGGCTCTGCCAGAACGGCAAGCTCTTCCAGCCGCTCGGGCGTCAGGCGCTGCGCGCGACCGGCCCAGGCCAGGATCGCCACCTGTTCGTCCGGTGTGAGCTTGCGCGCAGGAGCTGCGGGCGTGGCCGAGGGCACTTCGCCATGCAGCTTCACGCTTTCGCAGTAGACGACCAGCGTGCCGGCAGCGAGATCACCCAGACGCTTGAAGTCGGGTCGCATCAGCATTGACACGGCAGCTCCCGCATACATGGCAGGCAGGAAGTCTGCGGCACGCAGCAGGTTGCGGATGATGGACGCAGCAGGGGTCACCGGTAGACCCGAATCCATGACGACCTGCAGACCCATCATGCGTTTGCCTGGCGTGGCACCGGAGCGCGTGAGCTCGAACACGACCGGGTAGAACCATTCCAGCGCGAAATACGAGATCAGCAGAAATGCCGTTCCCATGCCGCCCATGGCACCGGCGGTCATGGCAATTGCAGAGAAGAAACCCAGGCGCACCGCGAAATCGACAAGGTAGGCCAGGCAGCGCGAGACCAGGCCCGCAGGTCGCAGCGACAGCGCGATGCCTTCAGGTGTTTCGGCGAGGGAGAGAGTGTCGAGCGGCAAGGAGGAAATGGGGGCTCGATGAATGGGGCCGGGTCATTCTATCGACGCCCAATGTCATCGAGGTGGTCAAAGACGGCGTCATACACGGCGTCGTACTTCAAGTCAGCAATTGCACATTCCCTCCGGCGGCGGTCGTGTTGATCGTGAGCGTCTGCTCGGCGCAAAACCGCAGCAGGTAATGAGGTCCGCCCGCCTTGGGGCCTGTACCCGACAAACCCTCACCGCCAAAGGGCTGCACGCCCACTACTGCGCCAATGATGTTGCGGTTGATGTAGATGTTGCCGATGTGGGCCTGCTGAGCCAGCGCCAGCGCACGGCTGTCGATCCGGGTCTGGATGCCGAGCGTGAGGCCCCATCCGAGGGCATTGATGTCGTCGATAACGTCCTGGGGATCGCCCTTCCAGCGCGCGATGTGAAGCACGGGGCCGAAGACTTCCTGCTGGACTTGCGCGACGCTCTTGACTTCGATGATCTGGGGCTGGAAGAAGTATTGCCTGTCGGTGTCTGCATGACAGCCTTTTTGCCGCAGGTAGGTCTGGATGTTCTCGAATGCTTCTCTGTCGATCACCGGCCCAACGTCGGTTGACAGCTTGGCCGGGTCTCCAACCACGAGTTCACGCGCAGCCCCGCGGATCATCTCGATCACCGCATCGGCAATTCCGTCGTGCACGCAAAGCAGCCGCAGTGCCGAGCACCGCTGACCGGCCGAGCGGAACGCGCTCTGCATGACTGCGTCAGCAACCTGCTCGGGCAGGGCGGTGGAGTCAACCAGCATGGCATTGACGCCGCCGGTCTCTGCGATCAGCGGCACGATAGGGCCATCTTTTGCGGCGAGCGAGCGGTGAATGATGCGGGCAACTTGCGTCGAGCCGGTGAATACCACGCCTGCAATGGGCGGTACAGCAACCAGTGCTGCACCAATCGATTCACCCGGTCCGTGGAGCAATTGCAGGGCGTCGTTTGGCACGCCGGCCGCATGCAGCAGTTTCACCGCCTCCATTGCAATTGCGGGCGTTTGTTCAGCCGGCTTGGCCAGCACTGTGTTGCCGGTTGCGAGCGCAGCGGCGATCTGTCCGGTGAAGATCGCGAGAGGAAAATTCCAGGGACTGATGCACACCCACGGGCCGCGCGAGGTGAGTCGCAGTTCGTTGCTTTCACCGGTCGGCCCCGGCATTGCCATCGGCTGCATGATTCGCTCTGCCTCGTTGGCGTAGTACCTCAGGAAGTCCACTGCTTCGCGCACCTCGGATACACAGTCTCCCCAGGTCTTGAATGCTTCCTTCACCAGTAGCGCACAGAGGGCGGGCATCTGGGCTTCCATTGCGTCTGCGGCGATGCGCAGGATCGCCGCGCGCCTGGCCACCGGCACTTTGCGCCAGTCACGGTGCGCGGCCAGCGACCGGGCTACAGCCTCCTCGACGTGTTCGGCGCTTGCTTGGGCCATGACCGGCACTTGTATCGAATGCCACGCTGCCAATAGGGGCGCGCAGTGTGACTCCACGGTCAGGTCGAGCCCCGCGCTGTTGCGGCGCGACGGTCCATAAATTTCCGACGGCAACGGCAGTGAAGGCGTGGCCTGTAGATGCAATGGTGAGACGAGCAATTCGTCCATGCCGACTGATTCATCGGCCAGCTGATGCACGAATGAAGAGTTCGCGCCGTTTTCCAGCAGGCGCCTGACCAGATACGCGAGCAGATCGCGGTGCTGCCCGACGGGCGCATACACGCGGCACGCAACCAGCGGGTTCTTCAGTACCTCGCGATAGATGCCTTCGCCCATGCCGTGCAGCCGCTGCAGTTCGAATCGGCTGGAGGAGCGTGCCGCCATCTGCAGGATTGCAGCAATGGTTGCTGCGTTGTGCGTGGCGAACTGGGCAAAGATTGCGTCCTGCGCATTGAGAAGCGCCTGCGCGCAGGCCAGGTACGAGATATCCGTGTGGTGCTTGTGCGTGAAGACCGGGTAGTGCGGCAGGCCCATTTCCTGCGCGCGTTTGATCTCGGAATCCCAGTACGCGCCCTTGACGAGCCGGCACATCAATCGCAACTTGTACTTGCGTGCGATACCTGCGATGTGTTCGATGAGTTCGAGCGCGCGGGTTTGATAAGACTGCAACGCGAGGCCAAAGCCCTGCCACGCCGGATGGTCGCTCGCAATCTTTTCTGCGAGCGCTTCGAACACATCGAGCGAAAGTTCGAGCCGGTCCACCTCTTCTGCATCGATGGTGAGGTTGATGTTGGCGCGCGCTGCCAGCTCGCACAGCGTCCACACGCGGGGCACCAGTTCGCTCATCACCCGCTGGTGCTGCGCTTCTTCATATCTTGGATGCAACGCGCTCAGCTTGATCGATATGCCGTCGTTCTGTTCGACCGGGCGGTCCGTGCGGGCCTGCTTCGCAATGGACGCAATCGCGCCGGTGTAGCTCGCCAGGTAGCGCAGCGCGTCTTCTTCCGTTCGTGCCCCTTCACCCAGCATGTCGTACGAAAATGTGAGCCCCCACGCTTGCCCTTTGGACTGCGATGCCCCCCAAGGGGGCTGTTCCGTCCTGGGGCGGCCCGGCGCCGGAACGCGCATATTGCTCGTGCGCTTTCGCGCATCGTCAGCTTCGCGCATCGCTTCAAGAATGTTCTGTCCCAGCACGAACTGTCGCCCCAGCAATTGCACCGCACGAAGCGTGGCGGCGACCACGGTCTTTGCGCCGACCCGGGACAGCAGCCCCTGCTCCTGATTGGAGGGCAAGAATTTTTTCGATAGCGCGATTGCACTTTGCGACAGTCTTGCGAGCGTTCCATCGGCCGCGCCCTCGAAGTCGGCGCGGCCCAGCTGATCGGCTGTGAGTGCAATGGCGGTCTCGGCGTCGGGCACGCGCAGCAGGGCTTCGGCCAGCCGCATCAGCGCAAGGCCTTCGGCGCTGGAGATCGGGTATTCCTTCAGCAGGCTTTCCATTGCCCAGAACGGCGGCGGATGTTTTCGTACCGCGTCAATCCAGGGCCTGGCGACATGAGCGGCTGCGGCCCAGTCGAGGGCGCCGGCCAGCAATTGCAGCCGATGGGCGACCACGTCTGCTTCGGGTCGATAAGGAAAGGGCAGGCGCTGTGCAGGGTACGAGGGCATGGACAAGTGGGTGGAGGAATTACTTACCGCAATATCGGCATTGGCTGACCGCTTTGTAGCGCAAGTGACTACAGGGTTAACTCTGCAATGCGCCCTATGGTCTTCCAGCGCACTCAAGCGCCGGAATATTGAAGGAGAACAAATGCAAACAAACGTTTTCACACGCGGGTTGGGACGCTGGCTGCTAGGCCTCGTGCTGCTCGTCGTGGCCAATGGAGCCTGGGCCGCCGATCCGCCATCGCGCGTGGCTCGCCTTTCCTACGTTGCCGGAAGCGCCAGTTTTGCGCCCGGCGGCGAGCGCGACTGGGGTCGAGCGGTCATCAACCGTCCGCTCAGCACCGGGGACAGCCTCTGGGTGGACCGCGGCGGGCGCGCCGAACTGCAGATGGGCACATCTGCAGTTCGCATCGGTGGCAGCACCAGCATCACCTTGCTGAATCTGACTGACCGTATCACCCAGTTGCAATTGACCCAGGGCACGCTCAACATCCGGGTGCGCAAGCTCGACCGGGGCCAGGTCTTTGAAGTGGCGACGCCCAATCTTGCCTTTTCGATTCGCCGTCCGGGCAGTTATCGCATCGAAGTCGATCCGCAAGACGACTCGACGTTCGTCTCAGTGCGGCAGGGCGCGGCGCAGGTTTATGGCGATGGCCGGGCCTTTGTCGTGAACGAACGCCGCAGCTTCCGCTTCTATGACACCGGCCTGTCCGACTATGAATCCATTGCCGCCTTACGTGTCGATGACCTTGATCGCTGGAGCACGCAGCGCGATCGCCGCTGGGACTCCTCGGTTTCGCGCAAGTACGTTTCGGCCGAGATGATTGGCTATGAAGACCTCGATGCCAACGGCACCTGGCGCCAGGTGCCCGAGTACGGCATGGTCTGGACTCCCCGCAACGTCAGTGCCGACTGGGCGCCGTACCGCGACGGCCACTGGTCCTGGATCGACCCATGGGGCTGGACCTGGGTTGATGACGCGCCATGGGGTTTCGCGCCCTCGCACTACGGTCGCTGGACCCAGATTGATCGCCAGTGGTCCTGGGTTCCGGGGCCGGCAGCGCAAACGGCGGTTTACGCACCTGCGCTGGTGGCCTTTGTCGGCTCCGGCGCGCCCGGCTCCGGCAACACCGTAGGCTGGTTCCCGCTGGCACCGCGCGAGGTCTACCGGCCCGCCTACACGGCCAGCCGCGAGTATTTCTACAGCGTCAATGCAGGTTCAGACCGTAACGTGGTGGAACGCTACTACGGCAATCGCAGTGAGCCCGTGCGTTACGTGAATCAGGATCTGCCAGGTGCACTCATCGCGATGGCAGCCGCAGCGTTTGCCCAGTCGCAGCCCGTCGCACGTGAACGTGTCCGTCTTGCCCCCGAGCTTGCACAGCGCGCGCAGGTTGTCACCGTTGCGCCGGTGGCGCCTGTACGTGCCAGCATTGGTGGCGCACCAGGCGGTGCACGGCCCCCCGAGCGGGCCAACGCGCGCCCCGTGGTTGCCCAGGTTGCGCCGCCACCACCACAGCCTGCATTTGCAGACAAGCTCAAGGCGCTGACTGCAAATGCCGGCAAGCCGCTGGATGCAGCGGCTGTCGCGGCCATCAGTCCCACGGCACCAGCCAGCGCGCCAGCGGTGAAGGTCGTGAAGGCGGCCGAACCTGTGGCGGCTCCTGCGTCCAGGCCCGAGCGGCCGGGCGGTCGTCCGGGACGTGCAACTCGTGAGGATGTTGCTGCGCCGGGTGCTGCCACGCCGGCGTCGCCAGCGACCCCAGCAACGCCAGCCACACCAGCTACTCCAGCAAGACCCGGAGCTGCCAGCGGCCCGGCAACGCCAGCCACCCCAGCCACCCCAGCTACCCCAGCAAGACCCGGAGCTGCCAGCGGCCCGGCGACGCCAGCCACACCGGCAGCATCTGCAGCACCGGCCGTGGCTCCCGCGCCACCGGCGCCTGCAGCCACGGCTTCACGTCCTGGTCGCGACCGCACAGAGCGTCCTGAGGCACCTGCGCGCTCCGCTGCGTCCAGGCCTGCGGCACCGCCGTTGGCAGTCCCTGCTCCGGCCCCGGCCCCTGCTGCTGCTCCCACACCGGGTCCAGCACCAACCGCAGCGCCGGTGCCTGCCCCAGCCCCTGCTGCTGCTCCGAGACCTGCTCCAGCGCCAGCGGCAGCCCCGGTGCCAGCCCCGGCACCTGCGTCAGCGGCCGCTCCAGCTCGTGCGGCAGCTTCGGCGGAAGCACCACAGCAACGTCCCGGCCGCGATCGCGATGCACGGCCTGGAGCACGCGAAGACCGTCCGGCGGCTGCCCCGGCGGCGGCTGAGGCTCCAGCACAGGGCCGGCCGCGTCCGGCGCCAGCCCCAGAGGCTTCGCCTGCAGCGCCTGCGGCTTCGGCAGCTGCGCGCGCCGCAAGCTCGGCTACCGAGCCACCCCCAGCAGCGGGTGCGAGGCCGGCGCGCCCGGGTCGTCCCACCGCTAGCGAGAGGGCTCGTGCTGCAAGCGAGGCTGCAAGCGAGCCTGAAGGCGAACGGGGCAATCGGGGCAATCGGGGCGAGCGGCCCGTCCGCCAGCCCTGAGGTAACGACGCCAGCGCCGGAATCCGGCTAGCACGCAGATGCGCGCTCGCCCTTCGCAAAAAGCCCCTTCTCAGGGGCTTTTTGCCGCCAGTGGGATCGATGTGGGCGTATATGCTGCGCGGCATGACCTATCTACTCGCACTCGATCAGGGCACGTCCAGTTCGCGCAGCATCGTTTTCGATGGCCAGGGGCGCGTGGTCGCCCAAGCCCAGAAGGAACTGCCACAAATATTCCCCCGCCCCGGGTGGGTGGAGCACGACCCGATGGAAATCTGGCAGGGCCAACTGGAGACCGCCCGTGAAGCGCTGGTGAAGGCGGGGCTCAAGGCCACGGACATCCGGGCCCTGGGCATCACAAACCAGCGCGAAACGACGGTGCTCTGGAATCGCAGGACCGGGCGGCCGATCCATCACGCCATCGTCTGGCAGGACAGGCGCGGCGAGCCGATCTGCGCGCGATTGCGCGAAGAGGGGCACGGGCCGCTGATCCAGTCGCGCACCGGGCTGCTGATCGACTCGTATTTCTCCGCCACCAAGATCCAGTGGCTGCTGGACAACGTGCCGGATGCACGCGCACAGGCCGAGCGCGGCGAGCTGGCATTCGGGACCGTCGACAGCTGGCTGCTCTGGCAATTGACCGGTGGCGCGCTGCACGCAACAGACGTCACCAATGCATCGCGCACGATGCTGTTCGACGTGCACCGCAATGCCTGGGACGACGAACTGCTGGCGCTGCTCAACGTGCCGCGTTCGCTGATGCCTCAAGTGCTGCCTTCGAGCGCGCAATACGGAGTCACGCAGGCCTCTTTACTGGGTGCCCCCGTCGTGATCGGCGGCGTCGCAGGCGACCAGCAGAGCGCGCTATTCGGTCAGGCCTGCTTCACTGAAGGCATGGCCAAGAACACTTACGGCACCGGCTGCTTCATGCTGATGCACACCGGGGGCAAGTTCCAGACGTCGACGAACGGCCTGCTCACCACGAGCGCCGCGCAAGTCACCAGCCAGACCGAATTCGCCACCGAAGGCAGCGTGTTCGTCGGGGGCGCTGTGGTGCAGTGGTTGCGCGACGGGCTGCAGGCCATCAAGGGCAGTGGTGAAGTGCAGGCGCTCGCCGGGAGCGTGCCCGATTCGGGTGGCGTGATGATGGTGCCCGCCTTCACGGGCCTGGGCGCGCCGTACTGGAAGCCTGACGCGCGAGGAACTATCACCGGCCTTTCACGGGGGACCACCATTGCGCACATCGCACGCGCCGCGCTCGAAAGCATCGCCTACCAGAGCGCGGCGCTGCTCCTGGCGATGAGTCGTGATGCGGTGGCCGTCGGGGCCGCGCCGGTGAGCGAGCTGCGAGTGGACGGAGGCGCGTGCGTCAACGATTTGCTCATGCAGTTCCAGGCGGACCTGCTGGGCATTCCCGTCGTGCGACCGGCCGTGGCCGAAACGACGGCACTAGGTGCGGCCTATCTGGCGGGGTTGGCCAGCGGGGTATTTACGGGCACTGGCGAACTGGCCGCGCTGTGGCAATCCGAACGCCGGTTTCTTCCGGCGCTGGAGTCGGGCCGGGCGGCGGAGCTGATGGCGGGTTGGGAGCATGCGGTGCGCCAGGCCACGCTGGATTGACTTGCGCACAAGAGAGCGCAAAGCGCCCAAAAGCGCACACGGTTTTCAAAAGGAATGACGCAAAATGACTCTTTTTCAGCCGAGGGGATTCACATGAAGTCTCACTATTTCGGTGCAGCCGCATTCGCGGGCGTTTTCGCATTCCTTGCCAGTGCGGCGGGGGCGCAAGGCCTCAAACCCGGCCTCTGGGAAATCACCAACAAGATGCAGATGGACGGCGAGCGGGGGCGGCAACTCGAGCAGGCGCAGGCCCAGATGGCAGCCATGCCGCCCGACCAACGCAAGATGATGGAAGAGATGATGGCCAGACAGGGCGTCAAGCTCGGCGCGGGCGGCCCGGGTGGCATGAGCGTCAAGATCTGCATGACCAAGGAGATGGCAGAGCGCAACGAGATGCCGGTGCAACAGGGCGATTGCCGCACCACGCAGCAGGCGCGCTCGGGCAACACAATGAAGATGGCATTCGTCTGCACCAACCCGCCTTCCAGCGGAGAAGGGCAGGTGACCTTCATGGGTCCGGAGGCCTACAACATGAAGATGGCCGTCACGACCATGACGCAGGGCAATTCCGAGCGCATGACCATGGAGGGGCAGGGCAGGTGGCAGGGCAGCGACTGCGGAAACATCAAGCCGATGGTGCTACCGAAGAAATAGGCCCGGATGTCATGCCGGGCCGCGTTCCCGCGTGCCAAATATCGCCGTGCCGACCCGTACCATCGTGCTGCCGGCCGCAATGGCCGCCTCCAGATCGCCGGTCATTCCCATGGACAGCGTATCCAGCGGCACGCCCGCATCGCAGATCTCGTCGTATAGCGCTTTTGCCTTCAGGTGAGTTGCCTTTTGCGTGGCGAAATCGGCCGCCGGTTCGGGAATGGTCATCAGGCCGCGAAGGCGCAGGTTGGGCAGTTGCATCACTTCGCGCGCCAGCCCGAGCGCCGAAGATGGCGCAACACCCGATTTGGTCGCACCGCCATCGAGATTGACCTGGATGCACACCTGTAACGGCGCCATGTCGGCAGGTCGCTGCTCCGACAGCCTCTGCGCAGTCTTGAGCCTGTCCACGGTGTGCGCCCAGGTGAAGTTCGCTGCCACCAGGCGGGTCTTGTTGCTCTGGATCGGTCCTATGCAGTGCCACTCGAGCGGCAACGCTTGCATCAGGGCGATCTTCTCGACCGCTTCCTGAATGTAGTTCTCGCCGAAGGCCCTCTGGCCGATGGCGGCAGCTTCGCGTATCGCCTCGGGGCCGAATGTCTTGGAAACCGCGAGCAGGGTGACCTCGCCCGGGTCGCGGTCGCAGGCTGCGCACGCCGCAGCAATCCGCGCAAGCACGCCTTGAAGGTTGTCGGCAATCGTGGTCATAATCGTCCGGTAAGTTATTCGGGAAGGTCTCCGTGGACATTACTCAGCTGCTGGCGTTCAGCGTCAAGAACAAGGCTTCGGACCTGCACCTTTCTGCGGGCCTTCCTCCCATGATCCGGGTGCACGGCGACGTCCGACGCATCAACGTCGATGCACTGGACCATAAACAGGTCCACGCCATGGTGTACGACATCATGAACGACACCCAGCGCAAGAACTACGAGGAGTTTCTCGAAGTCGACTTTTCGTTCGAGATCGAGGGCCTGGCGCGCTTTCGCGTCAATGCCTTCAACCAGAACCGCGGAGCCGGTGCGGTCTTTCGGACCATTCCTTCCAAGATTCTGTCGCTCGAACAACTCAACGCGCCACGTATTTTCGGTGAACTGGCGCTCAAGCCCCGCGGTATGGTGCTGGTCACCGGGCCGACGGGTTCGGGTAAATCGACGACGCTGGCCGCCATGGTCAACTTTCTCAACGAAACCGAATACGGCCACATCCTCACGGTCGAAGATCCGATCGAGTTCGTGCACGAATCCAAGAAGTGCCTGATCAACCAGCGCGAAGTCGGCCCCATGACGCTGTCGTTTGCCGCTGCGCTGAAATCTGCACTGCGCGAAGACCCGGATGCGATCCTGGTCGGCGAAATGCGCGACCTGGAAACAATCCGCCTGGCCATGACCGCTGCTGAAACGGGGCACCTCGTGTTCGGAACGCTCCACACGTCGAGCGCCGCCAAGACGATCGACCGGATCATCGACGTGTTTCCGGCCGAAGAAAAGGAAATGATTCGCGCGATGTTGTCCGAGTCGCTGCAGGCGGTGATTTCGCAGACGCTGTGCAAGACCAAGGACGGCGCGAGCCGGGTGGCAGCGCACGAAATCATGATTGGCACGTCGGCCATCCGCAACCTGATCCGCGAGGCGAAGGTCGCGCAGATGTATTCGGCGATCCAGACCGGCAACGCCTATGGCATGCAAACGCTCGATCAGAACCTGACCGATCTCGTCAAGCGCAACGTGATCAGCGCGGCCGAAGCCAGAGGTAAGGCAAAAATACCCGATAACTTCCCCGGCTGATTCCGCATAGAGATTCAATGCATTTGAAGGACCATCATGGAACGCGACCAGGCCAGTAAATTCATCAACGACCTGCTCAAGCTGATGGTCAGCCGCAACGGAAGCGACCTGTTCATCACGGGCGATTTTCCGCCCGCGATCAAGGTGGACGGCAAGGTCACCAAGGTCTCGCCGCAGCCGCTCAATTCGGGCCACACGCTGGCTCTGGCGCGTTCGATCATGAACGACAAGCAGGCCGCCGAATTCGAGCGCACGAAGGAATGCAATTTCGCGATTTCCCCGCCGGGCATCGGGCGATTTCGCTGCAACGCCTTTGTTCAGCAGGGCAAGGTCGGCATGGTTATGCGGGTGATTCCGCAGATCCTGCCCACCATTGACGGCCTGGGCGTGCCCCAGGTCCTCAAGGAAGTGGTGATGTCCAAGCGCGGCCTCACCATCCTGGTGGGCGCGACGGGCTCGGGCAAGTCAACGACGCTCGCGGCAATGGTCGACTGGCGCAACGAGCAATCGCAGGGCCACATCATCACGATCGAGGACCCGGTGGAGTTCGTTCATCCGCACAAGAATTGCGTAGTCACGCAGCGCGAAGTGGGGCTGGACACCGACAGCTGGGAAGCGGCGCTGAAAAACACACTGCGCCAGGCGCCCGACGTCATTCTGATGGGCGAAATCCGGGACCGCGAAACCATGGAGCACGCTGTCGCTTTCGCCGAAACCGGCCACCTGTGTCTGGCGACGCTGCACGCCAACAGCGCCAACCAGGCGCTCGACCGCGTGATCAACTTCTTCCCGGAAGAGCGCCGTCCGCAATTGCTGATGGACCTTTCGCTGAACCTGAAGGCCCTGATCTCGCAGCGCCTCGTTCCCAAGCAGGACGGCAAGGGCCGCGCCGCTGCGGTCGAGATCATGCTCAACACGCCGCTGATCTCGGACCTGATCTTCAAGGGCGAGGTTTCCGAGATCAAGGAGGTCATGAAGAAGAGCCGCAACCTGGGGATGCAGACGTTCGACCAGGCGCTTTTCGACATGTTCGAGGCCAATGCCATCACCTTCGAAGATGCCTTGCGCAACGCCGATTCGGTCAATGACCTGCGCTTGCAGATCAAGCTCAATTCGCAGCGCGCCAAGAGCTCCGACCTGTCCGCCGGCACCGAGCATTTCGCCATCGTCTGAAGAGGGTCCGCGCGCGCCCTGCCCGCGCCCGGGCCGGTGCGCGCCTAGAATCCCGCGACATTCCCAGGAGTAACAACACATGGCATCGACCAACCCCAAGACCTACGAATCCACCCCTGCGCGCAAAGTCGCGTTTCTCGGCCTCGGCGTGATGGGGTTCCCGATGGCGGGGCACCTCGCGTTGGCCGGGCATGAGGTCACCGTTTACAACCGCAGCGCGCCAAAGCGGGACGCGTGGACCAGTGAATTCAAGGGTAAGTCAGCTGCCACGCCACGCGAAGCCGTTGCCGGCTGCGATCTCGTGTTTTGCTGCGTCGGTAACGACGAAGACTTGCGGTCCGTGGTTCTGGGACCGGATGGCGCGTTTGCCGGCATGAAAAAAGGTGCGGTACTGGTTGATCACACGACGGCCTCTGCTGATGTGGCGCGTGAGCTCTACGCCAAGGGCCAGGCCCTGGGCATCGAGTTCGTCGATGCACCGGTTTCCGGTGGTCAGGCGGGCGCGCAGAACGGGCTTTTGACAGTGATGTGTGGCGGTGATGCTGGCGCTTTTGAAGCGGCCAAGCCAGTCGCCCTCGCGTTCTCGCGTGCTTTCACCCTGCTGGGCGCGAGCGGCGCGGGCCAGCTCGCCAAGATGGTGAACCAGATCGCGATTGCGGGGCTGGTCCAGGGGCTGTCGGAGGCGATTGCATTCGGCCAGAAAGCCGGGTTGGACATGGTCCAGGTGCTCGATGTCATCGGCAAGGGCGCGGCGCAAAGCTGGCAGATGGACAACCGCGGCAAGACGATGATTGAAGGCAAGTTCGAGTTCGGCTTTGCGGTGGACTGGATGCGCAAGGACCTGGGTCTGGTGCTCGACGAAGCCAAACGCAATGGTGCGCGCCTGCCCGTGACTGCGCTGGTGGACCAGTTCTACGCCGACGTGCAGCAGCTAGGCGGCAAGCGCTGGGATACGTCCAGTCTCATCAAGCGGCTGAAGTAAGCGGCTGAAGTAAGCGGCTGAACGAACCGGCTCATCACTTGGGCGGCAACTTGCCCCGGGCCGCTTCCAGCTCCCAGGGGCTCGCCTCCACATTCGGGCCATCGGGATACGCACGGGCTGCCTGGTCGGCAAAGCCGGGCTTCGGTTCGGTGCCCGGCACGCCGGCAGGGCTTCCGATCGCCGCTTCGTCGATCAGGTCATTGCCGGCGGGCGGCTCCTGTCCCACATTCTCGCCGAAGGTCGTGTTCCGCGGATCGCCGTCATGATTCTCATTGCCGCCGGATGCGGGGCCGCGCCCCACGCTCGTGTTGTTGCTCATGCTGGCTCCCAGTTCGTGTCTGAACTCAGTCTGGGAACCAGCGGCTGGGAAGGTTGCAGGAAAAAGGTGCACGCGGTTGTAGGACGCCTACGGTCACGCCGTCCGCTTCGACCGGGCTGGCCCACCGGCACGTGCTGGTGAGCGCCTGAACCAACATTGGACAGTGCCGGCAGCCTGTTATTGCCGTACCGGCGTGACGGGCTGTGTCGACACCGGTGCGCCACCGGTTGCGGTTCGCGCCTGCGAAGGCGCGAGCTGCCGCAGGTCTTCTTCGCTGATGATTTCGAAGATGCGCACCAGGCGCCGGACGCCCGGAATGTTGCGTGTCATCTGGGTTGCGCGGTCGGCCTCGCGCTGCGTCACCCTGCCTATCAAGTACACGACGCCGCGCTCGGTCACAACCTTGAAGGCACCGACATAGAGATCGCGCGCATCGACCAGGGATGCCTTGACCTTGGCCGTGACCAATGTGTCGGACGAGCGTTGTGCCAGGGTGGTGCTCGGCATTACCGCCAGATCATTGACGATGCCGCGAACGTTGTCCACGCGCGAGACGACCTGCTCGGCTTGCTGCCTCGCCTGCTCGTTGGGCACCTCACCCGTCAGCAGCACCTGGCGGTTGTAGCTGGTGATGTTGATGTGCGCGCGGTCGTCGAAGGTGTCGCGAACACGTGCGCCCGCACGCAGTTCGATGCCCTCGTCGTCGAGCTGCGCGCCTGACGTGCGCCGGTCAATTGTGACCAGCGCACCCACGGCCGCGCCGCCGATGACCAGGGGAGCGCATGCCGAAAGCAGCGCAGCAAGCGTGGTTGCACAAAGTGCCGAAATGACGATGGATCGGGTCGTGCTCGAATTCATGAAGATGGTTCCTGTTCTCCGAGAAGCTGGGCGTCCACGCCATCGCAGATGCAATGCAGTGCGAGGATGTGGACTTCCTGGATGCGGGCGGTGCGGTCGTGCGGCACGCAGATGTGAACATCGGTTTCGCGCAGCGCCTGGGTCATCTTGCCGCCGCCACGGCCCGTGAGCGCGACGACCGTCATTTCGCGTTCGTGCGCGGCCGTGATCGCGGCCAGCACATTGGCGGAATTGCCGCTGGTGGAAAGCGCCAGCAACACATCGCCAGCCTGCCCGAGCGCGCGCACCTGCTTGGAGAAGATGCGCTCGTAGTCGTAGTCGTTGGCAATGGCCGTGAGGATGGAGCTGTCGGTGGTGAGGGCGATTGCGCCAAGTTCAGGCCGCTCGCGTTCGAAGCGGCCGACGAACTCTGCAGAGAAGTGCTGCGCGTCGGCGGCCGAGCCGCCGTTGCCACAGGCCAGCACCTTGCCGCCACTGGTGACGCACGCGAGGATGGCCTGTACGGCTGCGGCGATCGGTTTGCTCAGGATCTGCGCGGCCTGGTATTTCAGGTCGGCGCTGTCAATGAAATGCTGTTGGATTCGTTGCTCGAGCATGGCTTCGAATGATACCCGGCCATGCTTGCACCGATGTATCGGTTTGCGATGACTGACCCGCCGGCAGCGATAGTTGAATCCACCGGGGTATCCCCGGCGTATTCATTGCATGAGGTTGTACGCTATAAAGGTCGATTCCGAATCAGCGGTTTGCAGGAACTATCTGCAGGCCGCCCATCCGCTCGCCATGGATACCAACCTTCAAGACCAGCATCTCATAGCCCTGCTTGATCGCATCGCTGCCCGCTCCGGATCAGAAAACCGCACGGCCGATGGCGAAGCGGCCCTGCGCGAGTTGTACGACCTGACATCGTCGCGGATGTTCGGCCTCGCGATGCGGGTTGTATCCAATCGCGACTGGGCCGAGGACGTGCTTCAGGAAACCTATCTCAACATCTGGCGTATTGCGGGTGACTATCGCGCTGCACTGAGCCCCCCGCTCGCATGGATGGGCGTGATCGTGCGCAGCCGCGCGCTCGACTTCCGGCGCCGGCGCACCAGTGAACGTGCCGATATCGCGGTGGAACTTGATGACACGCTGCGCGAAACCATTCCCGGCGATTCAGCCGACCCGATGGACGCGAGCCAGGCGAGTGAAACTGCGTGGGCCTTGCACGAGTGCCTGCGCAAGCTCGAGTCGCGCCAGCGTGAAGTGGTGAGTCTGGCGTACTTGCGCGACATGAGCCACGGCGAACTTGCCGAACAGCTCAAGCTGCCCCTTGGCACGGTCAAGACATGGATACGCCGCGGCATCGAGCAGTTGCGCGGTTGCATGGGACGCTTTGCGTGAGCGCCGCCTCATGAATCTTCTTGACCATCCCGATCTCGCCGACCGCATTGCGGCCGCCTATGCCCTGGGTACGCTGCGAGGCGGTGCCCGGCGTCGCTTCGAATCGCAGGCACGGCAGAGCCCGGCGTTGCGCGCCAGCGCCCTCGTCTGGCAGGAAAGGTTCGCCGCCATGACCGAACTGCAAAAATCCGAGATGCCCAGCGTCAATGTCTGGAAGCGCATCGACAATCAGTTGGCGGTCGAGCGGACGGCTGCCACGATGGCTGGCGCTCGCGATGGTGCCGTTGTGGCGCCGCCCACCCGCTTGCGTTGGTGGCAGGGCGCGACCTGGGCGGGCGGCATGGCCGCAGCGGCAGCGTTTGGCATCGCTTTCTATCTGGGGGACCAGGTGCAGGAGCGCGATGGGCAACTGGCCCAGCTCGCAGGCGCACGCAACACCTTGGAACAGCAAAACATCAAGCTGGCTTCCGAGCTTCAGGGCAAGCCTGAAATCCAGTACATCGCCGTCCTCTCGGATGACCAGGCCGCACCGTCGATGCTGGTGACATTCGATCCCAAGCACAGCACGCTCACGCTAAAGCGCGTGGGCCAGTACAGCGAAGGACCGGAAAAGTCGCTGCAGCTGTGGGCCCTGCCAGCAGGCGGCCAGCCCCGCTCGCTCGGTGTTCTGGGCGGCACGCCGGTAATTCGGCTTGCGACTGCAGAAGCGCAGCTTCGCCAGACGCCTGCATTGGCGGTGAGCCTGGAGCCCCGTGGCGGCGTGCCGGGCGAAGGTGGACCGACTGGGCCGGTGCTCTGGAAGGGCGCGTTGCTACAAACGCCCTGAATGGGCGAGGCCTAGGCTGCGTCGAATGCAGCCTTGAGCCACTCTAGCGTGCCAGCTTCAACGCTCACCACATCGAACCGGCAGGGCGGCTGCTCCGGCAATCGCATGAGGTAGTGCCTCGCTGCGAAGATGATGCTGCGCTGCTTGAAGTGGCTCACGCTCGCCGCCGCGCCGCCGTGGGAGCGGCTGGCCCGCTTTCTCACCTCGACGAACACCAGCGTACCGGCCGCATCCCGCATCACCAGGTCGATCTCGCCGCCGCCGCGCCCCGGGGTTCGATAATTGCGCGTGAGCAGCTTCAGGCCGTTGGCGCGAAGATGATCCAGGGCGATTTCTTCGGCAGCGTCTCCGGATTGCTTGGTGGTCCGGGTGACAGTTGTTGAATGGGTGTGATCTTTTTTTTGAGGTGTCGGCATTGAGCGCTTCTTTTTCCCTGGCCCTTGGCGCTGCCCGCGAAGCAGCGGCGTCGCAGCATTATCCGCAGGCCGCGCTCTACATCGTCGCCACCCCCATCGGCAACCTGGCTGACATCAGTCTGCGTGCTCTGCATGTGCTTCAGATCGCTGACGCGGTGGCATGCGAGGACACGCGGCATACCCAGTCGATGCTGCGGGCTTACGGCATCGACAGGCCCGGTGCGCAGTTGCTGCCTGTGCATGAACACAATGAAGCGCAGGCCGCGCAGCAGGTGATTGAGCGGTTGCAGCGAGATGAGCGCATCGCCTATGCGAGCGATGCCGGAACGCCTGCGGTGAGCGACCCCGGTGCGCGACTGGTGGCTGCGGTTCGCGCGGCTGGGTTTCGGGTGGTGCCCTTGCCGGGGGCGAGCAGCGTGACTTCGGTTCTGAGCGTGGCGGGTGCAATGGGCGATGCCGGTGCGTTTGTCTTTGCGGGATTTCTTCCGGCCAAGGCGGGCGAGCGTGATTCGGCGGTGGCTGGGCTTGCTCAGGAGCAGCGTGCGGTGGTGTTTCTGGAGGCGCCGCATCGGATCGAGGCGCTGGCGAAATCGTTGGCTGTGCTCGGTGCGCGGCCTGTGACGGTGGGGCGCGAGTTGACCAAGCAATTCGAGCAGGTGGCGACGGTTTCTTGCGGGGAGTTTGCCGCGTGGCTCGATGCGGATTCGTCGCGGACACGGGGTGAGTTTGCGCTGGTGCTGCATCCTGCGGCGCAGGCAAAGTCTGATGGCGAAGGGCTGCGGGTGCTGGGGCTGCTGATGGCGGAATTGCCCTTGAAGACTGCGGTGAAGCTGGCGGCCGAGATTTCGGGGGAGTCGAAAAATGTGCTTTATGAGAAGGCGCTCGCCTTGAAAGGCGCAGCCCCTACCCCTCCCATTTCCCGGAAGGGGAGGGAGTAGTTCAAATCATCAGCGGGTCCACGTCGATGGCCCAGCGGATCAGGCCCTTTTCTGTTGTTGCATGCAACACCGGCTGCCACGCGGCGAGGAATCGTTGCAAGGCCACACGCGATGCGCTTTCAACCAGCATCTGCGCGCGTTCGACATTGGCCACACGCTGGATCGTGAGTGGCACTGCGGGATAGAGCACGACCCGGTCGGCGTCCGGTACATCCTGCGCCTGTACGGCTGCCGCCTGCAGGAACGCCTGCGCCGCTTCCTGCGTGCGGGCATCGGCGCGAAGCAAGGCCTGGTAGCCGAAAGGCGGCATGCCGGCCTGTTCACGCTCTTTGAGTTGTTGTGTGGCGAACGCGGGGTAGTCGTGCGCACGCAGCGCTGTGAACAGCGGATGCCTGGGGTGGAAGGTTTGCACCCACATTTCGCTTGCCGACGCCTGCGACGCGTCACGTCCAGCGCGCCCTGCCGCCTGCATCAACAGTGAGAACAACCGTTCGGGAGCCCGGAAGTCGCTGGAAAACAGCGCCGAATCGGCGTTGAGCGCTGCGACCAGCGTGATGCCGCGAAAATCATGGCCCTTGGTCACCATCTGCGTGCCGACCAGCACATCGACTTCACCTGCGTGTACCCGCGCCAGTTGACGCTCGAGCGCGCCCTTCAGGCGCGTGCTGTCGGCGTCCATCCGCGCGATCCGTACCGGTTCGCCATTGGTTCGCTTGATGGGTGCGAGCAGCTCCGCCAGGTTTTCCTCCAGCCGCTCGGTGCCGCGGCCCACGGCTGCGATATCCACATTGCCGCAGGCGGGACAGGCGCGTGGAACGGGCTCGGTGAAGCCGCAGTGATGGCAACGCAGCGTGCGGTCGATCTTGTGGAACACGCGGTAGGCGCTGCAGTTGGGGCATTCGCTTTTCCAGTCGCATGAGGTGCAGGAAAGCACGGGCGCATAGCCGCGGCGGTTCAGGAAGATGAGCGACTGCTCGCCTCGTGCTACACGCTGCTGTATCGCGTCGAGCAACTGATGCGAGAACACCGCGCGCTTGGGCTGCAGGTTCATGTCCACCAGGCGCACTGCTGGAAACCCGCCCGACTCGCCCACGCGCGCCGCCATGACCAGTCGCTGGTACTTCCCCGATTCGGTGGCGTGCCAGCTTTCCAGCGAAGGCGTGGCGGAGCCCAGCAGCACTTTCGCGCCCTCCTGCTTGCCGCGAAGCACAGCGAGGTCTCGTGCCGAATAGCGGGCGCCCTCTTGCTGCTTGTAGCTCGGGTCGTGTTCTTCATCCACGACGATGAGCCGCAGGTTCGGCATTGAAGCGAACACCGCCATTCGTGTGCCGAGCACGATGCGTGCAGCGCCGTTGTGAGCAGAGAGCCAGCTCTTCAGTCGCTGCGGGTTCGTCATGCCGCTGTTCATCGCGACGACGTTTGATTCGCCAAATCGTGCGATGAAGCGCGCCTGCAATTGAGGCGTGAGGTTGATCTCGGGCACCATCACCAGCGCCTGTGCGTCCGGCTCGCGCGCGAGCAGCGATGCCACGGCCTGCAGGTACACCTCGGTCTTGCCGCTGCCGGTCGCGCCGAACAGCAGGAATGGACCCGCCTCGGTCTCAAAGGCGCGAAGCGCACGGGCCTGTTCCTCGGTCAGCTCCGGACCTTGTGCTGGCGCGATGGAGTCGTCCGCCCCCTTTCGCTTCAATCGCCGCGCCAGCTGCACGGCGTTCATGTCGCGCAGCTGAGGCGGCAACGCGGCCAGGGCGACTTCACCCAGGCCCCGTTGGTAGTACTTCGATGAGAACGTAACCAGCTGTCGCCAATGTGACGTCAGTGGCGAAACACCAGCAAGGACGCCCGCAATGGGCTTGTTGTCGGCGTCGCCGCGGGTATTTTCGCGCTCCGGCACCTCTTCCCAGACCACGCCCAACACTTCGCGGCGGCCAAGCGGCACGCGCACCAGAGTTCCGGGCGCAAGTGGCAGCTCACTTTGATAGCTCAGCGGTCCCCTTACAGCACTGTGGGCAGGTGTTGGGACGACGACGGCAATACTAAAGGTCATTAAAGGCTGTGCTTGGCGGCGAACTCTTGAGTTGCAGTTAAGGAGTCTGCTTTAAGTCTTTGATTTAAATGAGCTTTGCGGTTCGGGTGCAACTTGTGTGGATAACTTTGTT
This sequence comes from Ramlibacter sp., assembly GCA_046597415.1. Classification (GTDB taxonomy): domain Bacteria; phylum Pseudomonadota; class Gammaproteobacteria; order Burkholderiales; family Burkholderiaceae_C; genus Ramlibacter. Next base: position 6,152 of record JBKJKT010000023.1, on the reverse strand, counting down.
GATAGAAAGGCGACGATGGTCTGGAGTGCCTGAAAAATCAAGGGCTTGGGCTTCATTGCCACAAAATTCGCCTGAATCGAAATCCTTACAAATCAACGACTTACGAGCGCTATGGGTTTTGTAGCACTCGGGCGGTCCGATGCGTCCCCGCTCGCCGGTTTTTGTGCATAAGTCGATAGACCGCAAATTTTTCGCCAACCTTGAGACCTAGGGAACTCCCTGATGACGCGGGCTCCTAAAGTTGAGCTTGGCACGCACCGCGCATGTGCTTCGAATGTGCATGAACCGCATCGACCAGCACCTTCACGTTGTCAGGCGGCGTGTGCTGGCTGATGCCATGACCCAGGTTGAAAATGTGAGTCGGCCCCGTGCCTTCGCCTGTGTGAGCTGCGCCGAAACTCTCCAGCACCTTGACCGCTTCGGCCGCCACCTGGTCGGGGCCTGCAAAAAGCACATTGGGATCGATATTGCCCTGGAGCGCCTTGCTGCCGCCCACCGCCGCGCGCGCCACGCCCAGGTTCATCGTCCAGTCCAGCCCGAGCACTTCGCAGTCGAGCGAGCCCATCTGCTGCAGCCAGAGGCCACCGCCCTTTGTGAAGACGATGCGGGGGATCACCGCGCCGTCATGTGTGCGCTTCAATTTCGATAGCACCTGTGCGGTATACGCCAAGCTGAATTCCTGAAAGGCGCCATCAGCGAGCACGCCGCCCCAGCTATCAAAGATCATCACGGCCTGTGCGCCAGCTTCGATCTGTGCGTTGAGATAGGCGGCGACCGAGTCGGCGTTGATCTGAAGCATGCGATGCATCAGGTCGGGCCTGCTGTAGAGCATGGTCTTGACGAGCCGATAGTCGTCGGAACCCGCGCCTTCGACCATATAGCAGGCGAGCGTCCAGGGGCTTCCCGAGAAGCCGATGAGCGGGACGCGGCCGTCCAGCGCCGTTCGAATCGACGTGACTGCATCGAATACGTAACGCAGCTTGTCCATGTCGGGGACGGCCAGCGCAGCGACGGCTGCCTCATCGCGCACCTGCCGCTCGAATTTCGGCCCCTCGCCCAGCGCGAAGCTCAGCCCGAGGCCCATCGCGTCGGGAATGGTCAGGATGTCCGAAAAAAGAATGGCCGCGTCAAGGTCATAGCGCTCCAGCGGTTGCAGCGTGACTTCGGTGGCGTAGTCGACATTGGTGGCCAGCCCCATGAAGCTGCCTGCCCTGGCCCGCGTGGCGCGGTACTCGGGAAGGTATCGGCCGGCCTGGCGCATGAGCCAGATGGGGGTGTGGGGAGTGGACAGGCGTTGGCAGGCGCGCAGGAAATTGTCATTGCGCAAGGGGGCGAATCTCATCTCCTGATTGTCGCAGGCGCTGCCTTGCCTATGATGGGCGCGATGGATTCCAACATGGCGCAGGCGCGCGATTTTTTCATGGCCGGGGTGGGGCACTACGAGGCGGGTCGCCTTCAGGAGGCCGAGCGGCAGTTTGCGGCTTCGTTGGCGCTGTTGCCGGGGCGGGTCTCCACGCTCTTGAACCTGGGGGCCACCCGGCTCAAGCTCGGCAAGTTTGCCGAGGCGCAGGAGTTGCTGTTCGAGGTTTTGGAGCAGGAGCCGGACAACGTTGAAGCGCTCGGCCATCGGGCCACCGCGCTGGCAGAGTTGGGGCAGGCTCGCGAAGCGCTAGCCGATGTGGACAGGCTTCTCGCAATTGACTCGACACGCGGCAGTGCATGGAGCTTGAAAGGCACGCTGCTTCGCGAACAGGGACGCGGCGATGAAGCAGCAGTCGCGTATCGACAGGCGATTGCGAGCGGGTCAGATGTGGAGTTGAACCGCTATTACCTGGCTGCGTTGGATGGCGGTACTGCCCCGCGAACCCCGCCAGCTGCGTATGTGCAGGGCCTTTTCGACGGGTATGCCGATGGATTCGAAGAGCATCTGGTCGAGATCCTGAACTATCGTGCGCCGGAGATCCTCGTGGCGCGGCTGGCGCAGATGAATCGGCAGTTCGAGCGTGCACTGGATCTGGGTTGCGGGACCGGGCTGTGCGGCGTCAAGCTGAAGCCGCTCGCTGCACACATCGATGGCGTGGATTTGTCGGCGAACATGGTCGCGCGCGCGACGCAGCGAGGCGTGTATGACGACGTGCAGGAGGCCGATGCGGCTGAGTTCCTGCGCGCAGAGGTTGGGCCCTATGACCTGGTGGTGGCCGCCGATGTGTTCATTTATGTAGGCGCCCTCGAATCGGTATTCGAAGGCGCGGCACACGCGATCACACCGGGCGGTGTGTTCTGCTTTTCGGTAGAGAAGGAGGTGGAGCAGGAAATGGCACTGCGCGCAAGCCTGCGGTATGCGCATTCGCGGGGCTATATCGAGCGGCTCGCCGCGTTGAATGGCTTTGACATTGTCGCGTTTGCCGAGCATCCGATTCGCGAAGATCAGCGGGCGGCAATTGCGGGGCTGTTCGCCTGGCTGGTGAAGCGCTGAATTGTTCCCTCCCCCGGAAGGGGAGGGAAAAACAGCCGGGGTCCAACGCGTCAGCTCACCGCCTTGCGCAGGGCCTGATCCACATCCCACAGGATGTCTTCCACATCTTCAATCCCGACCGAGAGCCGGATCATGTCGGCCCGCACACCGGCGCGTTGCAACTCGTCGTCGCTCAGTTGCCGATGCGTGGTCGAAGCAGGGTGTATCACCAGCGTCTTGGCGTCGCCAATGTTGGCCAGGTGACTCATGAACTCGCATGCGTCGATGAAACGCTCGCCCGCTTTGGCCGCGTCATCGGACTTGATTCCGAAGGTCAGAATGCCCGATGCGCCAGGCAAGCCGTCGATGCTGCGGAACTGCTTTTTCGCCAGCGCGTGGTGCGGCGAGTCTTCGAGTCCTGGGTAATTCACCCAGCTCACCAGCGGATGGCCTTGCAGGAAACGGGCGACCTGCATCGTGTTGCGGCAATGCGCCTGCATTCTCAGATGCAGCGTTTCGATGCCTTGCAGGATCAGCCATGCATTGAGCGGTGAGAGCGTGGCCCCGAAGGTCCGGTTGACCTCCATGCGCGCTTTCATCGTGTAGCCGAAGTCGCCGAAGGTTTCGTAGAACTTCACGCCGTGATAGGCCTTGCTCGGCTCCAGCATGTCGGGGAATTTGTCTTTCGAAAGTGCGCTGCCCCAGTCGAATTTCCCGGATTCGACGATGACGCCTGCCATCGTCGTTCCGTGGCCTCCGAGGTATTTGGTCGCGCTGTGCACAACGATGTCGGCGCCGAATGCGAAAGGGTTGCACAGATACGGGCTCGCAACCGTGTTGTCGATGATGAGCGGCAATCCGTGTTCGTGGGCAATCGAGGCGACGGATTCGATGTCGAGCACGTTCACCAGCGGATTGCCCAGCGTTTCGCCATAGATTGCGCGCGTGTTGGGCCTGATCGCCTTGCGGAAGTTGTCGGGGTCTTCGGGATCGACGAAGGTGGTCTCGATACCCAGCCGCGAAAAGCCGACACCGAGTTGTCCGACGCTGCCGCCGTACAACGTGGACGCAGCGACGATGTGGTCTCCATTCTTCAATATCGCCAGCAGCGCCGTCATTTGCGCCGCCATTCCGGTAGCACAAGCCAGCGCGGCACGGCCGCCTTCGAGCGATGCCACGCGCTCTTCGAGAACCGCGACCGTCGGGTTGCTGATACGGCTGTACACATTGCCGAATGTCTGCAGGTTGAACAGGCTTGCGGCGTGATCGGCCGAATCGAAAACGAAGCTGGTTGTCTGGTGAATCGGCGTCGCGCGTGCGCCGGTCACGGGGTCGGGAATCGCCCCGGCGTGGATGGCGCGCGTGCCGAAACCGTATTCATGGTCCTGGTGGTCCTGATTGTTCTTGGCCATGGTGTTCAGTAAGGCAATTGCTGCGGGCGGCGCGACGAGATGACTTTGGTGTTGACGCCGGCCCAGTTGAGGCCGCCGAACAGGCGCGCATGTTCGATCTTCACGCAGCGATCGACCACTGTGTCGAGACCCGCAGCGCGCGCCTTGGTAACAGCTTCTTCGTTGATGACGCCGATCTGCTGCCACAGGCATTTGGCACCGATGGCGATGGCTTCATCTGCGATGGGTGGGATGTCTTCGGTGCGGCGGAAACAATCGACCATGTCGATCTTCTCGCCGCTGGCGGCCAGTGCCTGGGCCGCAGCGGTGACGCTGGGGTAGCAGGTTTCGCCCAGGATTTCAGTGGCTGACGGGTTCACCGGCACGATGCGGTATCCGTGGCCCTGGAGGTACTTTCCGACGAAGAAACTGGGCCTGTGCCACTGAGGCGAAAGGCCTACGATGGCGACCGTCCGGCAGGTGCCGAGAATGCGGCGCAGCTCGCTGATGGAATTCATGGGGGCAGTGTACGCATCCGGTGCGCAATGACAGCCGGTGCGGCAATACCCGTCTGAACTTCGTCAAGCCTTGTACTTGATCGAACACCCATACGGCCGCGTCGACGCCATGCTGATCGGCTTGCCGGTCAGCGCTTCGTTCAGGCTCTGGCGCACGTAATTGACAGCCGTCTTGATGTCCTCGGCGCGGCTGGACGCAATGCTGTCGATACCGCCGGCGTACACAAGCTTGCCCTGCGGATCAACGATGTACATGTGCGGCGTGGTGCGAGCGCCATACGCGCGGCCTGCGACACCGTCTACATCCATCAACGTGGCGCTCGTGACTGACTTGCGTTCCTTCATCCATGCAACGAGCCTGGGCGGCTCGAGGTAGTCGGCTGCCGCCTTCTCGGTGGAATTGATCGCGAGCCACGCGACGCCTTTGTCAGCCGCTTCCTTTTGCGTCGCGGGCATGTTGCCGCTGTTGTAGTGCTTTTGCACGTAGGGGCAACCGGGGTTGGTCCATTCCAGCACGACATGCTTGCCGCGATAGTCGCTCAGCTTCACGGTCTTGCCTGTCGCGTCAGTGAGCGAAAACTCGGGGGCTGGCTGTCCAACGATAGCCGACGCGCGCGCGTGCCCGCCGAGAGCCAATGCAGACAGGGCAATGAATTCACGACGCAGCAGCATGGACTTCTCCTTTGAAACCTAGAGTTGGGCAATCGCTGAGCGCACTTCATCCACACCCAGCACTTCGGACAGCACGACCGGTGGGCGGCCCTGCCGGTAGAACACATAAACGGGTACGCCATTGCGCCCCAGTTGCTGCAGGGCCGCCGTGATCGCCGGGTCGCGCAATGTCCAGTCCGCGCGCAGCAACACAACCTTCTTCGCCGTGAGATCGGCCAGCACATCCTTGTTTGCGAGCGTCTTCTTGTTGTACTGGCAAGTGACACACCAGGCCGCAGTGAAATCGACGAACACCGGCTCGCCCGCAGCAAGCAGTTGGTCCACGCGGCCCGGCTCCCAGGCCTGCCAGGGACCGCTGGCCTGCGTCGCGGCGATCTGCGCTTGCGCACGCGTGACGTAAGGGCCTGCAGCCCAGATCACGAGCGCCAGGCTTGCTACTGCGATCGTGCCTGCAACGGAACGGCTGCGGCCACGAAGCGTGAAGGCCCAGATCACCATGCTCATCGCGACGAGCAAGACCAGAAGTGCGCCCGCGCCATCGATGCCGCTTTGCTGCCCCAGCACCCACACCAGCCACACGACCGTGGCGAACATCGGGAAGGCCATGAAACGGCGGAAGGTTTCCATCCATGCACCCGGACGCGGAAGCAGGAGCGCTACCGCAGGCACCCAGCTCGCCGCGAGATAGGGCACGGCCATGCCAATGCCCAGGGCTGCGAAGACCAGAAGCGCCTCCCAGGCAGGCAATCCGATCGCAAGGCCCAGCGAGGCGCCCATGAATGGCGCGGTGCATGGCGAAGCGATTGCAACGGCGAGCACGCCGGACAGAAACGAGTTGGCGACCGGATGCCTGGCTTCCATCGAAGAGACGCTGGACGGCAGGAACGATCCGAAGTCGAACACGCCCGCGAGGTTCAGGCCGATGAGTGTGAAGAGCGCTGCGAGCGCAGCCACCACGGCAGGCGATTGCAGCTGAAAGCCCCAGCCGAGTTGTTCACCGGCGGCACGAAGGGCGAGCATGACTGCACCTAGTGCGATGAATGACAGGACAACCCCGGCGCTGTACGCCAGCCCGGCAATTCGATGGCCGCGCTGGTCGTCAGCGTGGCGCGTGAA
>JBKJKT010000022.1:0-2743 GCA_046597415.1 Ramlibacter sp. | reverse complement strand
CAGTTCGGGCTGGCGAAAGTGCGCTTCCGCGGGCTGCAGAAGAACAACGCGCATGTGGTCACGCTGTTCGCGTTGTCGAATCTGTGGATGGCCAGGCACCGATTGATAGCGATGCTGGGAGCAGTGCGACCAAATGCGGCGTGAGGCCAGCAAAAGGCGCGAAATGCGCATCGAATTGCGATTGAAATGTCCAGTAGTCACGCGGAGGCTGGAAGATGCGACCTCGCAATATCAACAGGAACAACGCGCGCCACGTTGGCCTCGATTTACGCGTTGTTCAGACCTTCCTTAGGGCTCATGCTCACGCGTCGCCTTGATTCCGAACGCACTTGAGCACTAAATGGTTCAGGTGAAACACTGCTTCTCTCCCCTAGGGTTGGGCCAAATTCCGCGAGATACACGGTTCGCACAATCTCACTAATATGCAAGCTGCTGAGTTGCCTCGCATCACTCAATTGAATGAGGACTCGAAATTTGTTCGGACCGGCCGCATGTGGCGAACCCCCATTGCTACGCAGACGGCGCTACTGAATCCCTGGCCCAAGCGCGCTTCCTTCTCACGATCGAGACGGACGACGCCCGTCGCTCGCGCTCCGCACGCCTCCAAGCCATCAGGTTTTTTGAACGGTCGACGTAGGTGCCATCGCGCACGGAGTGCGAATGTCGACCGCACGAACTAGCCAAGGCGCGGGTCAGGCGCCGTTGTTCTACGCTTCAATCTCGCAAATCCGTTCCGCCGACGATACCTGTTGCGCGACATTAACCGCTTGAACCGCAAACCCTTATCCGGTTGAACAGGAACATCGACATCTTCGTAGCAGTACAGGCACTCAAGTCACCCATTTAGGTGATGACGGGGCCAGCGACCCTACCTACATTGCTGGCTGCTCAAGGAGGCGACATGAAATTCTGGTCCAGCAATTCGGTCCGCACCAATCAGCCTAGGCGCCCGACGGGCCAACGGCGCCCGTTCCTGTCCATCTGCCTGGCATTAGGGTGCTTGCTGCTGGCACCTGCGACCGCTCGGGCCGAAGACCCTAGCTTCGCGGATGCTGTGGCGCAATTCAAGAAGGGAAATTGGTCGGATGCGTACGGCCGCTTCATTGAGATGGCTAACGAGGGCGACGCCGACGCCGCGCGCATCTCTCTGTTCATGCTGCGCTACGGGCGGCTACTGTATGGCTCGAATTGGGACGCGGCTCCCGAAGACAGCGCCGACTGGCAGCGCCTTGCCAACAGCAACCAGGGCCGGTCGGGGCCGATCGTAGAGACGCTCCAGAACCGTGATCGCGCACTGAGGCGCACGAACAGTGGGAGCATGGGGAAAAGAACCACAGACACGCGAATTTCCAACCAAACCAAGTAAGGCCCGCAGCATTGGCTTCACCTGCATCTGCTGAGCCGGCAGACATCCGCATTGAGCTGCACCGGGGCGTGGCAACCAACTGCGCAACGCTATTGCGGATGCGACCGGCAAGGCGACATACAGTACGAGCCCGAGGGCATCACCCCAGGCACCGACTAGCTCTGAAGTTGTCTCCCGCATTCGAGCGACCTCCGCCAAAGCCTCACGCGTCCCTTGCAGGAACAACATCGGTTCCTTGCCGTCTGCGGAGTGTTGCGCTCGATCCGGCGATGGCTTACCGCAGGGATGAAGGCGGGGGAAGGATACATCCTGGGAAATGTTCCTGGTGACTTGACCGGATCACTTGCCCCTGCTTGCTCCATACCACTCGTATACTGCCGGGCAAGCATGGGTGGTGGCTGAGGCGACAACCGAGTACGGGGAGTCCGAACAATGCAGGATCGCGCCGAATTGAATTTCGTGGGTCTGGTTGGCGACGTCTACGCGGCCGGGCTGGACCCCCGAAAGTGGCCGGACGTTCTCTCACGAATGTCGTCGCTGGTGGGTTCCGCAGCCGGCACCATCTTCATTCACGATTTCGAAAGCAGCAGCGCCGACCTCGATGGCTCCGGCGGCAACGTTGCTGCATTCCTGGGTTTCGATGATTCTGCACTTGCCAGTTATGCGACCTATTACGGTGGCCGGAACGTCTGGATAGCGGCGGAGGACGCCTTGCCTTCCGGGTCGGCGGTCACCAGCTCGATGCTCTTGCCGGAGTCGCGGCTCAAACTCACCGAGTTCTACAGCGACTGGTTAAAGCCGCAGGACTTTTTCTATTCGCTTGGGTCCGTCGTTGTGAAGGAGCGGTCAAGAGCCGTCAAGCTCAGTTTTTTGCGCTCTGAACGCGACGGTGCCTACGGCGCGGCGGACTTGCATCTGATGCGGCAGTTGATGCCGCACCTCCAGTCGTCGGTTGCGACGCATCGAAGGCTCTACCAGCTCGAATGTCTGGCCGCCGGCGCGATCGGAGCGCTCGATGCCCTGCGCAGTGGCGTCGTCCTTCTGGATTTCGAAGGACGCGTGCTTCATGCGAACAGGGCGGCCGAACGCATCGCGGCCAAATCCGGGGCCATCCGGCTGAAGGGCAACGGGAAGATCGGTGCTGCAACAGTTGGCGCCACCGACAAGCTTGAGCGTCTGGTTCGGCAAGCCGTATTGACGGGAACCGGTCGCGGCGTCGCACCCGGTGGATCGCTCCGGCTCCCGGGCGTGCGAGGGGGTCATTGGCCGGTATTCATCACACCCTTGCCGGCGAGTGTCACGCCCTTTGGACGGGGTGCGGCGGCGGCGCTGTTCTGTGCCGACCCCGACACCGCGGTGGGGGACCTCTCGCTGTCG
>JBKJKT010000093.1:0-23931 GCA_046597415.1 Ramlibacter sp. | reverse complement strand
TGAAATAGTTGAGCTCATCGGAACGATCATTGATGGCGTGGGGGTTGCCGTCATTGTTATCGGGCTGTGCATCGCAGCAGTCCGCGGTCTCCTTCGCCGTCGTGATTCACCTGACCTCTATCGACAGATTCGGCAAGACGTTGGCCGTGCGATCCTCTTGGGTCTTGAGCTCCTCGTAGCAGCTGACATTATTCGTACGGTCGCCGTCACGCCGACCTTGAACGGCGTGCTCGTCTTGGGGATCATCGTGCTGATTCGTACATTCCTGAGCATGGCGCTTGAGGTTGAGCTGGAGGGGAGATGGCCATGGCAGCCCAAAATCTCTAAGCGAGATTTTCAATCACAAGAGCCAGGTTCCAAGGCCTAACTATTTGCCCAAGCCGCCACCGCTTCGAAAGTTCACCTTTGCGCATGCGCGACGCTTGCACAAAGCCTTACCACTGCGGGGCTGGCTTAACCCAAGTGTTCGACGGCGCATGCTCCAACAGCTCAGGCGTCAGCAGCCGTGGAAGTGATCCGGCATCCCGACAATTCAGCTTTATTCCAGGGGCTTCTCGCCGGTTGGCACCGGGGCCGCTTCATCGGGTACCTTCGCAACGTCAGACGCATGATTTTCCATGTGCGTCTTCTTGCCGGGTTGCGGCGTCTTGTCGGCCCCAGGAGCGATCTCCTCGCCTTGGTGCTTTTTCTCTTGCTGGACCTTTTTGTCGTGAGCTACGTTACGCGGGTCAGTCATTGAATGTTCCTTCGCTTGTTGAAGGCTCATCCTTTCCCAAATCCGGTCCGGGCAGGGTAGGACAACCGGACGTTGGGCGCCGGTTGATGCCGGGGAACCATAGGGCAGACCAGCGGCTACATCTTTGACGGCAACCAAGTCGCGATGCCCGGGAAGTACCACAGCAGCAGCGCCATCACGCACATCAGCAGGAAAAACGGCATCGTCACCCTGGCGATCCAGGTGATCTCCTTGCCGGTCATGCCTTGCAGCACGAACAGGTTGAAGCCCACGGGCGGCGTGATCTGCGCCATCTCGACGACGACGACAATGAAGATTCCAAACCAGATCAGATCGAGTCCCGCAGCCTGGACCGTCGGAAGAATGACGCCCATGGTCAGCACCACCATCGAGATGCCGTCCAGAAAGCAACCCAGGATGAGGTAGAAAACCGTGAGTGCAAGCACCAGCATGAAGGGACTCAGGCCCAGTCCGGTGACAAACTCCGCAAGGTGTCGCGGCAGGCCGATGTAGCCCATTGCGAGCGTGAGGAAGGCAGCGCCCGCCAGGATCAGCGCAATCATGCAGTACAGGCGTGTCGCGCCCAGCAGTGAATCGCGAAACGCAGTCCAGGTGAGCGAGCCTTGCAGCATCGATATCACCAGCGAACCCACGACTCCCAGTGCTGCTGCCTCCGTTGCCGTAGCAATGCCTGAGTAGATCGAGCCCAGCACGCAGCCGATCAACAGCACCACCGGAATGAGGTGCCGTGATTCGCGGATGCGCCCGACAAAAGTCATGGTGCCATCGGGCAGCGGAATCTTGTCTTTGTTCATCAGCGCCCAAATTGCCAGGTACGCAGAGAACAGCGAGGCGAGCAAGATGCCCGGAAACACGCCGGCCACGAAGAGGCGCGCGATCGACACATTAGCCGTCACGCCATAGACGATCATGATGATCGACGGCGGGATCAGCAGCCCCAGCGTGCCCGCGCCAGCAAGCGATCCGATGGTGATCGACTCCGGGTAGCCGCGCCTGCCGAGTTCCGGAAGCGTCATCTTGCCGATGGTGGCGCAGGTGGCAGCAGACGAGCCGGAAACAGCCGCAAAGATCGTGCAACCGATCACATTGGTATGAAGCAGGCGGCCGGGCAGCTTGTCGACCCAGGGCGCCAGTCCCTTGAACATGCTCTCGCTCAGCTTGGTTCGAAACAGGATTTCACCCATCCAGACGAAGAGCGGCAAAGCCGTGAGAGTCCAGCTGGATGCCGAGCCCCAGACCGTGATGGCCATGGCGTCCCCAGCCGGGCGCGAGGAGAACAGCTGCATGCCGATCCATGCGACACCTGAGAGGGTCAGGCCGATCCAGACGCTGCTGCCCAGCAGGGCAAACAGCGTGACGATCAAAAGCGTGGTGATGACGACGTCATTCATTGTGAAGCGCCTCTTCGCTGATCGCCGTTTTGCGTCGGCCCGTCAGTTGAAGCCACCATTCGTCCATGAATGCAATCAGCAGGATGACGGTGCCCACCGCCATCGCGATCTGCGGAATCCACAAGGGTGTCGCGTCGTTGCCGGTGGAGATGTCGTTGATGACTCTCGATTGCCAGGCCAGGCGCACCGAGTAGAAGGCAAACAGGCCGGACAAAAAAATCGCAGCCGTCAGCGCCCACATTTCCAGACCATGCAGTGCCTTGCCCTTCAGGCGGCCCAGCAGCAAGGTCACGCGAATGTGTTCGTTGTGCTTGAGCGTGTGGGCCAGCGCCAGAAATCCGGCGGCGGCCATGCTGTAGCCCGCGTAGGCATCGGTGCCTGCAACGTGAAAGCCGATCTGGCGGCTGATGATGGACAGAAGCACCATCAGCAGCACACCGATCATGGCCAGCGCCGCAAGCCATGCTGCGCCGTCATACAACAGGTCCAGGAATCGTCTCATTTAAAAAGTCCCGCTGCAGCTTAAAAAAATCCCGCTGCGATTTCGTCTCGCAGCGGGATCACCTTTCATGTCGCGGCGTTATTTGCGGTATGCGTCAACCGCCGCCTTGCCGTCCGGACCAGCCTTGGCGAGCCAGTCGTTGAGCATGGTGGCACCTATCTTTTGCAGGTCGGAGTTGAGCTGCGCGCTGGGCTGGACGATGTTCATACCCTTGGCCTTCAGCTGTTCCACATACCAGCCGTTTTTCTCTTCGCTGAGTTTCCAGCCCCGCGCTTCCGCATCCGCTGCGGCCTTGAGCACTGCGTCCTGTGTTGGCTTGTCGAGCGCGGAGAATGCGGCAGCATTGACGATGACCGCGTTCTTGGGCAGCGATGCTTGCGTGTTGTACCAGGTCTTGATGTGCTCATAGGTCTTGGAGTCATAACCCGTGGCCCCTGACGACATGTACGAATCGACGACGCCGGTGGCGAGCGCCTGCGAGAGTTCGGCAGCCTGCACGGTGACCGGCTGTGCCCCGACGAGTTCGGCGATCTTGGCAGTGGCCGGGCTGTAGGCGCGCCACTTGAGGCCCTTCATGTCGGCAGCCGAGTTGAGCGTCTTGTTGGCATAGATGCCCTGCGGTGGCCACGCCACGGTGTACAGCAGGCGGATGTTTTGCGAGGCAAGCAGCTTTTCAAGCACGGGCTTTTGCGCACGGTAGAGCTTCATCGAATCGGCGTAGCCTGTTGCCAGGAACGGCACGCCGTCCAGGCCGAACAGCGGATTCTCGTTTTCGAAATTCACCAGCAGGATTTCACCGGCCTGGGCCTGGCCTTGCTGCACGGCGCGTTTGATTTCGGGCGCCTTGAACAGCGATGCGTTGGCGTGAACGGTGATCTTTAGTTTGCCGGCCGTGGCCTTGTCGACGTCCGACGCGAACTGCATCAGGTTTTCCGTGTGGTAGTTCGATGCAGGGTACGCTGCGGGCAGGTCCCACTTGGTTTGAGCGAAAGCGGTGGTGCCGAACGCGAGGGCGGTGGCGAACAGGACGTATTTCAGTTTCATGGTCTCTCCAGAGAGAATGCGGGGATGGACGAGGACGCAAGGATAAGTGCAAGGCGCGGGCCAGCGCCACCGGTGTTTCCCCCCGGAGCGGCGCGTCTGGGCATCCTGATGCTGGATACGCGATTTCCCCGTCCGCTGGGGGATCTGGGCAATCCGGCTAGCTGGGCTGTGCCAACCGAACTGCTCGTGGTCAGGGGGATTGAACCGGCCGACGCGGTGCAGCCTGCGGGCATTCTCCGACTGGGGCCTGTGCGGGGCGCATTCTGCAGAGCAATCCGGGAATTGGAGCAACGCGGGGTGGCAGCCATCACCACGAGTTGCGGGTTTCTCGCTCCCTTGCAGTGTGACCTGCAGAGCGTCTCATCGGTGCCAGTGGTGACATCCAGCCTGACCTTGCTGCCTGATTTGCTGGCCCAGGGCGGCACGGTTGCAGTGTTGACCATCAGTGCCGGACGGCTCGGCGAAGAGCACCTGGTGGCGGCAGGTGTCGAGCCATCCCAGCTAGACCGGGTCGTCATCGGGGGAATGCCGCCTTCAGGTGAGTTCAGCCGGGCGATTCTGGGCAATTGCGAGACGATGGATTTGGTGAGAGCGGGCAATGAAGTCGTCGCGGCTGCGCTTGCGCTGAGGGGGCGCTCCCCGGCTGTGCAGACGCTGGTGCTCGAATGCACCAACATGCCGCCTTATGCCCAGCCGATCAGCAAGGCATGCGGCTGGCGCGTCCTGAGCCTGCTCGACTCGCCCGCATTGCAGATGGCCCTGGGCACATCGCAGCTTGCGATCTAGTTACGATCAACCTCTCACAAGCTACGGCACACGCAATGCAGGACTCAGCAATTTCTCCCCCCGCACCACGCTGGCAATTCTGGATCGACCGGGGCGGCACCTTCACCGATGTCGTGGCCCGGCGTCCTGATGGCAGTTTGTTGACTCACAAGCTGCTTTCAGAGAACCCCGAGCAATATCGGGATGCTGCCGTCGCAGGTATTCGCCACCTGCTGGGCCTGAAGGCGGGCGAAGCTGTCACGCCGGAGCAGGTCGAAAGCGTGAAGATGGGAACGACTGTCGCCACCAACGCCCTGCTCGAACGCAAGGGCGAGGCGACACTGCTGGTCACTACACGCGGGTTTCGTGATTCCCTGCGGATAGCGTACCAGAACCGGCCACGCCTTTTCGACCGCAACATCGTTTTGCCGGAGCTGCTTTATTCGGAAGTGATCGAGGCGAACGAACGCGTGGGCGCAAGGGGCGAAGTGCTGACACCGCTGGATGAAGCGCATCTGCGGACAGAGCTTGTGGCTGCATACGGGCGCGGCCTGCGCAGTGTCGCCATCGTCTTCATGCACGGGTACCGGTTCACCGCGCATGAACAGGCGGCGCGGCGTATTGCGGGCGAGGTGGGCTTCACGCAGATCAGCACCTCGCATGAAACAAGCCCGATGATGAAGTTCGTCAGCCGTGGCGACACGACGGTTGTCGATGCCTATCTGTCGCCAATCCTGCGGCGCTATGTGGATCAGGTGGCTGGCGAAATGCCCGGCGTGAAACTGTTCTTCATGCAGTCCTCGGGTGGCCTGACCGATGCACATGCGTTTCATGGCAAGGACGCGATTCTTTCGGGGCCGGCAGGCGGCATCGTGGGCATGGCGCGGACAGCGCAACTAGGCGGTCATCGCAAGGTGATCGGTTTCGACATGGGCGGCACGTCAACCGATGTTTCCCACTTTGCAGGCGAGTTCGAGCGCGAGTTCGAAACGCAGGTGGCCGGCGTGCGGATGCGAGCTCCAATGATGAGCATTCATACCGTTGCGGCGGGCGGCGGGTCGATCCTGGAGTTCGACGGCTCGCGCTTTCGGGTGGGGCCGCGAAGTGCTGGTGCCAATCCCGGGCCTGCGAGCTATCGCCGCGGCGGGCCGCTCGCCGTCACTGACGCCAACGTGATGGTTGGAAAGATCCAGCCGCGCTATTTCCCGAAGGTGTTCGGACCGCGGGCTGATGAAGCGCTGAGCTATGAAGCGGTGCAGGTGAAGTTCGCCGAACTGGCAGGCCAGACGGGGCGCAGCGCCGAAATGGTTGCAGAGGGCTTCATCAACATCGCCGTGCAGCAGATGGCCAATGCGATCAAGAAAATCTCGGTCGCGCGCGGCTATGACGTGACGCGCTACACGTTGCAATGCTTTGGTGGTGCGGGTGGGCAGCACGCATGTCTGGTCGCCGATGCGCTGGGGATGACGCGGGTTTTCGTGCATCCGCTGGCGGGTGTGTTGTCCGCGTATGGCATGGGGCTCGCGGACCAGAACGCGATTCGTGAGCAGGCGATCGAGTTGCCGCTCGCGCAGAATTCGATGGGGCTGATTGCAGAGCGTCTCGATGCTCTAGGTCTGGCGGCGCAGGCCGAGCTGGAGCGCGAGCAGTTCAATGCGGGCAAGGTGCGCGTTCTTCGGCGCGTGCATGTGCGCTACGAGGGCAGTGACGCAGCGCTTGTTGTTCCATTCGGGGACCTGCCGACGATTGTGGCCGGGTTCGAAACCGCCTACCGTCAGCGATTCGCGTTTCTCATGCAGGGCAAGAATCTCATGGTGGAGGCGGTGTCGGTCGAAGCGGTTGTCTCGGGCGACGCGCCGGCAGAGCCACGTCTCGAGATGCACGCACCGCGCGCAGTGCCGCATCGCGAGAAAGTGAAGATGTATTCCGGCGGTGAGTGGCACGAAGCTGCGCTGGTCGTTCGCGAAGATTTGCAGGCCGGCGACATTATTGCGGGGCCTGCGATCATTGCCGAGAAGAACGCGACGACGATCGTGGAACCGGGCTGGGAGGCGCAACTCACCGAGCTTGACCACTTCGTGCTGGACCGTCGTGTTGCGCGTGACGTGAAGTATGCGGTTGGCACGACGGCAGACCCCGTCTTGCTGGAGGTGTTCAACAACCTCTTCATGAACATCGCCGAGCAGATGGGGCTGCAACTGCAGAACACGGCCTACTCGGTGAACATCAAGGAGCGGCTGGATTTTTCGTGTGCGCTGTTCGACCAGGAAGGCAACTTGATTGCGAATGCGCCGCACATGCCGGTGCACCTGGGTTCGATGGGCGAGAGCATCAAGACGGTGATTCGCGAGAACGCGGGGCGCATGTCTCCGGGGGATGTGTTCGTGCTCAACGATCCGTATCACGGCGGAACCCACCTGCCGGACGTCACGGTGATCACGCCGGTCTACCTGGGTCTTGCCGATGAAGACAAGCCGCTGTTCTATGTCGGCTCTCGCGGGCATCACGCGGATATCGGTGGCATCACACCGGGTTCGATGCCACCTTTTTCGACGCGAATTGAAGAGGAGGGCGTTCAGATCAACAACGTGAAGCTGGTTGATCGCGGCGTTCTGCAGGAAGCTGAAATTCTGGCGCTATTGCGAGGCGAAAGTCCCGGCGACGGGACTCCCCTGGGCGGGACAGCCCCCTCGGGGGGCAGTGAACCTCGCGCAGCGCGGAGCGTGGGGGCCACATACCCAAGTCGCAATCCTGAGCAAAATCTCGCCGATTTGAAAGCGCAAATCGCGGCCAATGAAAAAGGCGTGCAGGAGCTGCGCAAGATGGTTGTGCAGTTCGGCCTGGATGTCGTGCAGGCCTACATGCGGCACGTGCAGGACAACGCTGAGGAGTCGGTACGTCGCGTGATCACACGGCTGAAAGACGGCGCGTTTACCCTGCCGCTGGACAACGGCGCGCAGATCAAGGTGGCAATCCGCGTGGATGCTGCAAACCGGAGTGCCGAGATCGACTTCAGCGGTACATCGCCGCAGCAGGTGAACAATTTCAATGCCCCGACTGCGGTGTGCATGGCCGCCGTGCTCTATGTTTTCCGGACGCTCGTCGATGACGATATTCCGCTCAACGCAGGCTGCCTGAAGCCCCTGAAAGTGATCATTCCACCGGGGTCAATGCTGAATCCGAACCCGCCGGCTTCGGTAGTGGCGGGCAATGTCGAGACGTCCACCTGTATCACGAACACGCTCTTCGGCGCGCTTGGCGTGATGGCTGCTGGCCAATGCACGATGAATAACTTCACGTTCGGCAATGCGCGGTATCAGTATTACGAGACGATTTCGGGCGGAAGCGGCGCGGGCGCGGTGATCGATGCATCAGGAAATGTCGTCGATGGGTTCAACGGCACGAGCGTGGTGCAGGCTCACATGACCAATTCACGGATGACCGACCCGGAGATTCTGGAATTCCGGTTTCCGGTACGGCTGGAGAGTTATGAAATTCGCAAGGGCTCGGGTGGCGCTGGGCACTGGCATGGAGGTGACGGTGGTGTGCGTCGCGTGCGCTTCCTGGAGGCCATGACGGCAAGCATCCTGTCGAACGGTCGCAAGCACGGCTCGTTTGGCATGGCTGGCGGAGAGGCTGGACAGGTAGGCTTGAACCGGGTGGTGCGCGTGGATGGCACGATCGAGTCGCTCGATCACATTGGGCAGGCCGAGATGAAGGAAGGCGACATCTTCGAGATTCACACGCCCGGTGGAGGCGGGTATGGGAAGGCGTAAAGATTCCGCCGGGGAAGGCGTGAAAAAACCCGCCGGTGCTAATGCACGCGGCGGGTTATTTTCTTGAAGGCGAATGCGCTGGAGACGCCGCTCCTTACTTCTTCGCAACTTCTGATTTGGCTTCCGACTTCGCGTCCTTCTTGTCTTCCTTCTTCGGGAAGCGGTTTGCGGGCTTGTTGTCGGAGGTCGCGCCCGTCGGCTTGAAGCTCGCTCCGCTGACCGTCATGCCCTCAGCGGAGAGCTTGACTGCGCGCGCTTCGCCGACCCCCTTCATGCGATCGATGAAATCTTCCCAGCTCTTGAACTCGCCCTTTTTTCGCTCGTTCATGATCATCTTGGTGGTCGATGGGCCTACGCCCTTGATGCCGTCGAGTTCGGCTTCGGTGGCCTTGTTGACATCGACTGCGGCGAAAGCGATGGTTGCGCACAGCGTCACCACAAGCGCCAGAAACTTCTTGAACATTTAATTTCCCTCGTTGAATTGAACCGGTGCAACGCCCCCTTGGCGCTGACTCGGCTATGAACTAACGAGGCAATCTTATTTGCCAGATTGAGTGTTTGGTAGTAATTAATTCACTACTGCGCTATGACCGATTTAGCGCGTTCATGTATTGCCGCACACCGCTTTGCACGTCTGCAAATTCGTGGTCGCAGCCGGCCGCACGCAGTGCCGACAGGTCTGCTTGGGTATAGCTTTGGTACTTGCCTTTGAGGGCTTCGGGAAAGGGCACGTATTCGATCAGGCCGCCGGAGACAGCACGCACTGCCGTCAGTGGCGTTGAGATTCCCTGGGCCAGTTCGCCAACGACTGCAGTTGCCACGTCGTTGAAGGGTTGCGCGCGACCCGTTCCGAGATTGAAGAGGCCGGATTTTCCAGGATGGTCCAGGAACCACAGGTTCACTGCTACAACGTCATCGATATAGACGAAGTCGCGCATCTGTTCACCCGCCCCGTATCCGTCATGGCCGCCGAAGAGCTTGACCTTGCCGTCGGCGCGGAACTGGTTGAACTGATGGAAAGCGACGCTCGCCATGCGCCCCTTGTGTTGCTCGCGCGGGCCGTAGACGTTGAAGTAGCGAAACCCGACGAGTTGGGACTTGGCCTTGCTGAAGTCATTGCCACACTCGCGCCGCATGCGTTGGTCGAAGAGAAGCTTGGAGTAGCCGTAAACATTGAGCGGCAACTCGTACTCCGGCGATTCCCTGAAGGTGTCCGAGCCGCCATACGTCGCGGCGGACGAGGCATAGATCAAGCGTGAGCCGCGCTGCTGGCATGCGTTGAAGAGGCCGCAGGACAACGTGTAGTTGTTGTCCATCATGTACTTGCCGTCGGGCTCCATCGTGTCGCTGCACGCGCCTTCGTGGAAGACCGCTTCGACCTTGCCGAAGTAGCCGTCTGCGAACAGGTCGTAGAACAGGTCGGCGTCGACATAGTCGGCGATCTTCAGATCGGCGAGATTGCGAAACTTCTCGCCCTGGGTCAGGTCATCGACGCAGATGATGTCGTCGATGCCACGGGCATTGAGGCCCTTGACGATGTTGCTGCCGATGAAGCCGGCAGCGCCGGTGACAACGATTCGCGTCATAGTGCCCCCACGCCCGGTTGCACCGAGCTGCCCCCCAAGGGGGCTTTCGCTTGCTTGAAGCGGTTCTGCGCTGCGCTCATTCAAATAACTCCCCATAAGAAACTGTCGCGGTGCCGAACTTGCCCACCACGATGCCGCCCGCCTTGTTGGCCAGCGGCATGGCATCGCGCAGGCTCATGCCGGATGCGACGAGTGCGGCCAGGGTTGCGATGACGGTGTCTCCTGCGCCTGTGACGTCAAAAACCTCGCGCGCCTGCGCCTTCACGTGCAACTCGCCGTTCGCATCGAATAGCGTCATGCCTTCTTCGCTGCGGGTGACGAGCAGGGCGTCCAGGCGCAGCGATTCACGCAGGTTCTGCGCCTTGTCACGCAATTGCTCTTCGGTCTGCCAGGCACCAACGACTTGCTGCAGTTCAGCCCGGTTGGGCGTGATGACTGTCGCGCCACTGTAGCGCGAATAGTCGGATCCCTTCGGGTCGACGAGCACCGTCTTGTTTTTGGCACGCGCCTTCGCGATCATGGTGCCGATGTGCGCGAGGCCGCCCTTGCCATAGTCGGAGAACAGCACCGTGTCATGCGCCGGGATCAGTGCCGCGAAAGCTTCGTTTTGCGAAGCCAGTGTCTCGTGGTCAGGTTCGTTTTCGAAATCCAGCCGCAGCAGTTGCTGCTGCCGACCGATCACGCGCAGTTTCACGGTTGTCTTGAGGCCCGGGTCCCGTTTGAGGTGACCCGCGATGCCTGCGCCGCGAAGCAGCACTTCGAGGCGTTTACCCGGCTCATCGTCGCCCACGACTCCCAGAAAACTTGCCTGCGCACCGAGCGTCACGATGTTGTACGCGACATTCGCTGCAGCCCCGATGCGTTCCTCTTCGCGCGTGACGCGCACCACCGGCACCGGCGCTTCAGGAGAAATGCGATCGACAGCGCCGTGCCAATAGCGGTCCAGCATGGCGTCGCCTACCACCAGGACGCAGGCTTTCGCCAGTTCATGTTTGCTCGGATTCATAACTCTTCCACTCGCCTTGCTGGATAGCTGTCCCAGGCCTGGCAGCCAGGGCATTGCCAGAAGTGCTGCTTCGCCTCGAAACCGCAGGCTGCGCAGCGATAGCGGCGCAGGGGCTTCACAGCGTGCTCGAGCGCGTTTTGCACGGATTCATGGGTCGTCTCGTCCTCCAGAGTTTCGCCTGCGAGCCATTTCGATGCGGCGACCAGCGAGGGTTCGCGTTGCAGATGTCTGACATACCAGTTGCGGGCAACGGCTGCATCGGGTTCGAGTGACACGATCCCTTCGAGCACGTCGATGGAAGGCGAAAGCTCATAGCTCGCGAGCAGGACTTTGGCGGCCTTGTCGGCCTGAGCCGAGGCAAGAGCTGCCTCTGTCAGTGGACGCGCGACCAGCGGCATGGATGCGGGAACGGATTGCGCAAGGTCGGCGAGGGTCTGAAATGCGAGCGCTGATTCGCCCGCCCGCCGCTGGAGCGCGGCGAGGTCCATCCGTGGTCGGGCGACGTCGGGGGCGATGGTCATCGCTTCGCGCAAGAGCTCTACCGCTTCTTCGGGTGCGGCGCCCGATGCCTGCTCGCACAGGTAATGCGCGAGCCGGCCGTTGAAATTGCCGTGGCCGGAAGCATCCAGTTTTTTTGCGGTGGTCGAGGCGTTGCTCCAGTCGCGCGTTCGCTCGTAGATCGACAGGAGTGCAAGCAGCGCCTGGCTTTCGTAGGCGCTGCCCTCCAGCTTGCGCAGCGCCTCTTCCGCGCGGTCCAGCAAGCCGGCCTTGAGGAAGTCGAGCGCCAAGGCGTGCTGCGCGCGGTGCCTTTCGGCGCGGCTCAGGTCGCCGCGTGATAGCAGGTGCTCGTGTACCCGCACCGCTCGCTCGTATTCACCGCGTCGGCGAAAGAGGTTGCCGAGCGCGAAGTGAAGCTCGGATGTGTCGGGGTCGTTCTGGACGGCTTCGATAAAGGCATCGATGGCCTGGTCTTGCTGTTCATTCAACAGGAAGTTCAGGCCCCGGAAGTAAGCTTTCGGCGCGAGACGGTTTTCTATCCGCAGCTGGCGCAGGTCCAGACGGGAAGCCAGCCAGCCCAGGACGAATGCGATCGGCAGGCCCCACAGGACCCAGCTGAGGTCAAAGTCCATGGTGCGGAGTCGTGGTCAGTTGGGACTGTTGTTCTTGCGGTGCGTGTGTTGCAACCGCCCGGCGCGCGGCGACCCGGTGTTTCCACCAGCGGGGCACCATTCCAAGGGCGCCGACAGCGAGACCGGCAGTGAAGGCAGCGAGCACCACCAGAACCAGGGGCGCCTTCCAATAGGTACCAAAGAAGAAATGCACAATCGCTTCCTGCTGGTTATTCAGGGCGAATGCGAAGAGGGCAAAAAAAATGGCTGCCTTGAGCAGCCATGTCAGGTATTTCATCGAGCTCCTCGATATGACGCCAATGATTTCGGTTTCGCCGTCAATGACCGGCCTGCGGCCCAGATTCTGTCATTTTGTCATCGACACGCGAAGCGGCGAAATCATTTCGTCATCATCTCCTTGGTCCGCTCATCGACCGCTTCGCGCAGGGCCTTGCCCGGCTTGAAGTGGGGAACGCGCTTTTCGGGGATATGAACGCTCTCGCCCGAACGGGGATTGCGACCCATGCGGGGAGGGCGCCGGTTAATCGAAAAACTGCCGAACCCACGAATTTCGATTCGATGACCCCGCACGAGCGCCTCGCTCATCGCGTCAAGAATTGTCTTGACGGCGTACTCAGCATCGCGATGCGTGAGCTGGCCGAATCTTGCGGCCAGTTCTTCGACGAGATCGGATCGTGTCATTGAGCTTCGCTGGCAGTACAGAAGGTTGCCGTGCAGAAGGCTGTCATGCAGAAGGGTGTCATGCCGAGTCCGCAATGACACTCTTGAAGTCTACAAAGACATCCTTCTTTTGACTTACTGCTTGTCCGTCGGGTTGTCCAGCTTGGCACGCAGGAGCGCGCCCAGGCTGGTCGTGCCGGCGTTCTCACGCGACGACTGCTGGCTCAGGTTGGCCATCTGACCCTGCTCGTCAGCCATGTCCTTGGCCTTGATCGACAACTGGATGTTGCGGGTCTTGCGGTCGATGTTGACGACCACGGCATTGACTTCGTCGCCTTCCTTGAGCACGTTGCGGGCGTCTTCAACGCGGTCGCGCGAGATTTCCGAAGCACGCAGGTAGCCGATGATGTCCTGGCCCAGGTCGATCTCGGCGCCCTTGGGGTCGACGGTCTTGACGGTGCCGGAAACAGCCGAGCCCTTGTCGTGGATCGACACGAACGTGGTGAACGGGTCTGCGTCGAGCTGCTTGATGCCCAGGCTGATGCGTTCGCGGTCGACGTCAACTGCCAGCACGAGCGCTTCGACTTCCTGGCCCTTCTTGTAGTTGCGAACGGCGGCTTCGCCGGTTTCGTTCCACGAGAGGTCCGAGAGGTGCACCAGGCCATCGATGCCTGCAGCCAGGCCAACAAACACGCCAAAGTCGGTGATCGACTTGATGGGGCCCTTGACGCGGTCGCCGCGCTTGGTGTTTTGCGCGAACTCTTGCCATGGGTTCGCCTTGCACTGTTTCATGCCCAGGCTGATGCGGCGCTTGTCTTCGTCGATTTCCAGGACCATGACTTCGACTTCGTCGCCGAGCGAAACGATCTTGGACGGTGCGACGTTCTTGTTCGTCCAGTCCATTTCGGAGACGTGCACCAGGCCTTCGATGCCCGGCTCGAGTTCGACGAACGCGCCGTAGTCGGCGATGTTGGTGATCTTGCCGAACATGCGCGTGCCCTGCGGGTAGCGACGGTTGACGCCCATCCACGGGTCATCGCCCATTTGCTTGAGGCCCAGCGAAACGCGGTTCTTTTCGGTGTCGAACTTGAGAATTTTGGCGGTGATTTCCTGGCCGGCCTGAACGACTTCGCTCGGGTGGCGGACACGGCGCCAGGCCATGTCGGTGATGTGCAGCAGGCCGTCGATGCCGCCGAGGTCAACGAACGCGCCGTATTCGGTGATGTTCTTGACGACGCCGCGAACAACGGAGCCTTCCTTCAGGGTGTCCATCAGCTTGGCGCGCTCTTCGCCCATCGACGCTTCGACGACGGCACGGCGGCTAAGCACGACGTTGTTGCGCTTGCGGTCGAGCTTGATGACCTTGAATTCCATGGTCTTGTTCTCGTAGGGAGACAAGTCCTTGATGGGGCGGGTGTCGATGAGCGAGCCGGGCAGGAATGCGCGGATGCCGTTGACCAGGACAGTGAGGCCGCCCTTGACCTTGCCGGAGGTGGTACCGGTGACGAATTCGCCGGACTCCAGGGCCTTTTCCAGGCTCATCCACGAGGCGAGGCGCTTGGCCTTGTCGCGCGAGAGGATGGTGTCGCCGTAGCCGTTTTCGATGGCGTCGATGGCCACCGAGACGAAGTCGCCTACCTGGACTTCGACTTCGCCCTTGTCATTCTTGAATTCCTCGACTGGCACATACGCTTCGGACTTGAGGCCGGCGTTGACGACGACGAAGCTGTGTTCGATACGGACAACTTCAGCGGTGATGACTTCACCGGTGCGCATTTCGGAGCGCTGCAGCGATTCTTCAAAGAGGTCGGCAAAAGATTCTGACATTGAGTTTGCTTGTGGCTTGCGCCACGGGTTGAGTTTTTGAACCGCATTGCCGATGCGCTCAGCATCTCGGAGGATGCACAGACGCGCGAGAGGAGCAATGAGGGCCGGGTTAGCAATTCGGCATGGACTGGGTGCCCGCCAGGTCATTTCAGACCTGCGAAGACTTTTCCCAATCTTTGCCGAATGGCTGCTTTTCCTCCCACCACTGAAGAACCTGACTGACCGACTGTTCCACGGTCTGGCTTGAGTTATCCAGGAGGAGGGCGTCTTGTGCGGGCCTGAGCGGCGCGGCGGTGCGATTCATATCGCGGGCGTCGCGCGCTTCCAGGTCAGCGCGAAGAACGTCGATTGTAGTGGGAATTCCCTTTGAAATCAATTGCTTATGGCGCCGTTCGGCGCGCTGCGAGGCGCTGGCGGTCAAGTACACCTTCAGGGGCGCATCCGGGAAGATCACGGTGCCCATATCGCGGCCGTCGGCGACCAGACCCGGGAGACGGCGGAAGCTCTGCTGTAGTGCGACGAGCGCGGTTCGCACGGCTGGCAGCGCTGACACTTTCGAGGCGTTCATTCCGCCTTCTTCGCTGCGGATGGCGTCGGTGACATCGAATTCGTCCAGCATGACGCGGCCACCCAGGAATCGCACGGGCAGCGTTTCTGCCAGGCGGGCGATGGTGTGTTCATGCGCGATGTCCAGGTCAAGCCCCGCGCGGCGAGCGGCGAATGCGGTTACCCGGTAGAGCGCTCCGGAGTCGAGATAGTGATAACCGAGCTTGTGGGCGACTTCGGATGCCAGCGTCCCTTTGCCCGATGCCGTCGGGCCGTCAATGCAGATCACGGGAACATGCTGGCGCGTCGTCTGCACGATTGAAAACAGCGCTTCAAAGTAGTCGGGAAAGGTTTTGGCGACGCACTTCGGGTCTTCGATCCGAACGTGAACTCCGGTCGGGTTGAACGCTGCCAACGAAAAGCACATCGCGATGCGGTGGTCATCGTAGGTGTGGATGCTCGCGGCCTTCCAGCTCGTGGGTGGTGTGACGCTGATGAAATCATCCCCTACCACAACCTGTGCGCCCAGTTTGGTCAGCTCGCAAGCCATCGCTGCCAGCCGGTCGGTTTCCTTCACGCGCCAGCTCGCGATGTTCCGAAGGGTCGTGGTGCCGTTGGCATAAAGCGCCATCACGGCCAGCGTCATCGCAGCGTCGGGTATGTGATTGCAGTCCAGGTCGATGGCTTTCAGGGGCCACGCACCGCGCGAGACTTCGAGCGAATGGGGCGAGCCCTTCACGACAGCACCCATGGCTCGCGCTGCATCGATGAAACGGATGTCGCCCTGGATCGAGTTCTCGCCAACACCTGTGATTCGCACGCTGCGGCCCTCATCGGCGCGTGCGGCTATCGCACCCAATGCGATGAAATAGCTCGCAGACGACGCATCGGCTTCCACGTGAATGGTGCCCGGCGACTGGTATCGGCTTGCGGCAGGAATGGTGAACCGCTGCCAGCCGTCGCGCGCCACCCGCACGCCAAACTGCTCCAATAGCCGGAGCGTGATTTCCACGTAGGGGCGCGAGATCAATTCGCCGACAACTTCGAGCGTCACATCTGTGCCCTTGCCCTGGCCAGCGACCAGGGGCAGTGCCAGCAGGAGCGCAGTCAGGAACTGGCTGGAGACATCGCCCCGGACCTTGATCGGCCCGTCGAACTTCAAGGCGGGCTTGCCGATGCGCAGCGGCGGGTAGCCCTGCGTCCCGAGGTACTGGATGTCGCAGCCCAGGCCACGCAACGCATCCACCAAATCACCAATCGGACGCTCGTGCATTCGCGCGACGCCGCTTAATTCGAACTCACCCCCCATCAATGCCAACGCAGCAGTGAGGGGCCGCATGGCGGTGCCAGCATTTCCCAGGAACAGCCGCGCGTGCGACGCGGGCTCGCGCCCGCCGAACCCGGTGATTTCGACGTCGCTTCCCGCATGACGCACCCCGCAGCCAAGCGCGCGCAGGGCGTCGAGCATCACGCGGGTGTCGTCGGAGTCGAGCACATCCTGCACCAGCGTCGAACCACTGCTTAACGCGGCGAGAAGCAGGACGCGGTTGGAAATGCTCTTGGAGCCGGGAAGCAGCACCTCGCCCGAGGCGCTGTCCAGCGGGGGAAGGTCCAGGAAACGGGTGTCGAACATCAGGAGGGCTTTTTGGAGCCCATGCGCCATTGGGCACGCGTGTCGCTTGCCTGGGCGATCAATGTCTCGATCGCCTCGCTGCTGCCGGCTTCTATCATCTGCTCCATCGTCTGGAGTGCCTGTTTGAAGAGCGCCGTCTGCGCAAGCAACTCGTGGCGGTTGGCCAGAAGAATATCTCGCCACATCTTTGGGTCGCTCGCGGCGATTCGCGAGAAGTCGCGAAACCCGGGGCCGGCAAGCGACAGGTAGTCCTTGCCATGGGGTTGTCCAACGATGGCGTTCATCAATGCGAAAGCGATGAGGTGGGGCAGGTGACTCACGGCGGCGTAAGCGGAGTCGTGCTCTTCGGGCTCCATCTGCAAGACCTGGCAACCCAGGCCCTCCCACACCCGGACAGCCTTCTGCACATGCAGAGGATTGGTCTTGTCGATTGGAGTCAGGATGACTTGCTTGCCCGTGTAGAGATCTGCATCCGCGTTCTCCACGCCCGACGTCTCGCTGCCCGCAATGGGGTGGCAAGGCACGAACGAGCCGATGTGATCGCGCAGGACGCGACGCGCCGAATCGATCACATCGCGCTTGGTGGAGCCGACATCCATGATCAGCATCTCGTTGGTGACGAGGTGCCTGATGGCCTTGAGCGTTGCTTCGGTCGCCGACACCGGGACGGCGAGCAACACGATGTCTGCGCCCGAAACTGCCAGCAATGCCGACGGCGCCTCAATGTCGATCACGCCCATCGCACGCGCCCGTTCAGTGGTGGACGGCGACTTGCTGTAACCCACGACGCGTTTCACGAGCCCCGCCCGCTTCAGCGCGAGTGCGAACGAGCCCCCCATCAGACCGCAACCAATCAGTCCGAGTTGTTCAAACATCTTTAGAGTCCAGGCATGAGCGCCGACGGGCCGCCCCTAGGCGCGAAAGCCCCCTCGGGGGGCAGCGCAGTACACGAAGTGACAGGCGTGGGGGCCACATACCTAGTCGCCGACCGGGTAGGTGCCCAGTACTTTGTAAAACGCACAGAGCGAACGCAGGTCGGCCAGCGCGGCCGCTACATGCGGCTGCGAAGGATGGCCCTGCACGTCGATGTAGAAGTAGTACTCCCACTGACCTGAGCGTGCGGGCCTTGATTCGAAGCGCGTCATCGAAACGCCGTGCTGCTTGAGCGGCACCAGGATGTCGTGTACGGCGCCCGGCCTGTTAGGCACCGATACAACCAGGCTCACGCAATCGGCGCCAGATGCCTGCGGTGCTTCCAGGGTTTGCGGCAGGCACACGACGGCAAAGCGTGTGCGGTTGAACGCCTCATCCTGTATGGCATGCGCAGCGACGTGCAGCCCGAATGCACTTCCCGCTTTTTCGCTTGCGATGCCGGCCCAGGTTGCGTGGGTGGCGGCGAGGCGGGCACCTTCCGCATTGCTGGATACAGCGCGCCGCTCCGCATGAGGCAGGTGCTTGTTGAGCCAGCCCTGGCATTGTGCGAGCGCTTGCGGATGCGCGAGGACCACTTCGATGCCCTCCACGGATGGGCTCAGACGCAGGAGGTGGTGGCGCACGAGCAGGCTGATTTCGCCCACGATGTGCAGGGGAGAGTGCAAGAGCAGATCAAGGGAGCGCGTCACGACCCCTTCGCTGTTGTTCTCCACCGGAATCACGCCGAAGTCCGCCGTACCCGAAGTGGCGGCCTGGAACACTTCATCGAAACTGACGCAGGGAACGTGGTGAATGCTCGAGCCGAAGAAATTCAGTGCCGCTTCTTCGCTGAACGTCCCTGCGGGCCCCAGATATGCCACGCGTTGTGGAGCTTCAAGTGCACGGCAGGCCGACATGATCTCGCGCCAGATGGTCGCGACGTTGGCATCCTTCAGCGGTCCGGGGTTGGCGGCCTGCAAGCCATTGATGACCTGGGCCTCGCGGTCGGGGCGAAAAACCTGCGAACCCTCCCTGCGCTTGAGTTCGCCGACTTCGTTGGCAAGCTCGGCCCTGCGGTTCAGGGCGGCAAGCAATTCCCGATCGACGGTGTCGATTTCGGTCCTGAGCTGGCCGAGGTCCCTCTGGCTCATTCGTCGGCACCGGAAATTGTGTCATGGCCTGCCGGCGGAAGCTCTTCGACTTCCGCTGCCTGCGCGTCGTTTTCCACGATGCGTTGCAAGCCGCTCAGCTCGGATCCCTCATCGAGCCCGATCAGCGTCACGCCCTGTGTCGCACGACCGAGTTCGCGAATCTCGCTGACGCGCGTGCGTACGAGCACACCCTTGTCGGTGATCAGCATGATTTCGTCGTCGGTGTGCACCAGCGTTGCAGCGACGACCTTGCCGTTGCGCTCGCTTTGCTGGATTGCGATCATTCCCTTGGTGCCGCGGCCATGGCGCGTGTACTCGGAGATCGGTGTGCGTTTGCCATAGCCGTTGACAGTTGCGGTGAGCACGCTTTGCTGCTCGTCCTCTGCCACCAGCATGGCGATCACGGTCTGTCCTGGGTCGAGCGCCATTCCGCGCACGCCACGAGCCGCGCGGCCAAGGGGGCGCACATCGTCTTCGTCAAAGCGCACAGCCTTGCCGCCGTCGGAAAACAGCATCACGTCGTGCTTGCCATCCGTCAGGGCCGCGCCGATCAGGTAGTCGCCGTCGTCCAGGTTGACGGCAATGATGCCGCCTTTGCGCGGGTTGTTGAACTCGTCGAGCGCGGTCTTCTTGACCGTGCCCATGCTGGTTGCCATGAACACGAAGTGGTCCGCCGGGAAGGTGCGGTTTTCGCCGGTAAGCGGCAGCACGACGTTGATTTTTTCGCCTTCCTGCAACGGGAACATATTGACGATAGGGCGCCCGCGCGAACCTCGTGAGCCCGCAGGCACCTCCCACACCTTCAGCCAGTACATCCGGCCGCGATTGGAAAAGCACAGGATCCAGTCGTGGGTGTTTGCAATGAAGAGCTGGTCTACCCAGTCGTCTTCCTTGGTGGAAGTTGCCTGCTTGCCGCGACCGCCACGTTTCTGGGCACGGTACTCGGACAACGGCTGGCTCTTGATATAGCCCGAGTGCGAAAGCGTGACTACCATGTCGGTGGGAGTGATCAGGTCTTCGGTAGCCAGATCCTGGGCGTTGTGTTCAATCACACTGCGGCGGGCCCCCAGCTTGGTCTGACCGAATTCATTGCGGATCGCGGTGAGTTCGTCGCTGATGATGATAGATACGCGGGAAGGCTGCGCCAGGATGTCCAGCAGATCCTCGATCTCGGCCATCACTTCCTTGTACTCTGCGACGATCTTGTCCTGCTCCAGCCCGGTCAGGCGCTGCAGGCGCATCTGCAGGATTTCCTGAGCCTGCGTGTCCGAGAGTCGGTAGAGGCCGCCGTCTTGCATGCCGAATTCGCGGTCCAGCCCATCGGGTCGGTAGTCGTCGGCATTGATGACGCCGCCGTCTGCTCGCGTGCGGGTCAGCATTTCACGAACGAGCTGGCTGTCCCACGAACGCGCCATCAGCTCTGCCTTGGCCACGGGTGGCGTTGGTGCGCTGCGAATGATGGCAATGAACTCATCGATGTTCGCCAGCGCAACCGCCAGGCCTTCGAGCACGTGGCCGCGTTCACGTGACTTGCGCAGGGTGTAGACCGTGCGCCGGGTGACCACTTCGCGACGATGCTCCAGGAAAACCTTGATCAGGTCCTTCAGGTTGCAAAGGCGCGGCTGGCCGTCGATGAGCGCAACCATATTGATGCCGAAGGTGTCCTGCAGCTGGGTCTGCTTGTACAGGTTGTTCAGCACCACCTCGGGGACTTCGCCGCGCTTGAGCTCGATCACCAGGCGCATGCCGGACTTGTCGCTCTCGTCCTGGATGTGGCTGATGCCTTCGATCTTCTTTTCGTTGACCAGCTCAGCCATGCGCTCCTGCAGGGTCTTCTTGTTGACCTGGTAGGGAAGCTCGTCAACGATGATCGCCTGGCGCTGTCCACGGTCGATGTCTTCGAAATGGCATTTGGCCCGCATCACCACCTTGCCCCGTCCGGTGCGGTAACCATCCTTCACGCCATTGATGCCGTAGATGATGCCGGCGGTCGGGAAATCCGGGCCGGGCACGATTTCCATCAATTCGTCAATGGTGGCCTCGGGATTGCGCAGCATGTGCAAACACGCATCGACAACTTCATTGAGGTTGTGCGGCGGGATATTGGTAGCCATGCCCACGGCAATACCGCCGGAGCCATTGACGAGCAGGTTGGGCAGTTTGCTGGGCAGGACGAGCGGCTCTCTTTCGCTGCCGTCATAGTTAGGCCCGAAATCGACTGTCTCCTTGTCGATGTCCGCAAGCATCTCGTGCGCGATCTTGGAGAGACGAATTTCGGTGTATCGCATCGCAGCTGCGTTGTCGCCATCGACCGACCCGAAGTTGCCCTGGCCGTCCACCAGCATGTGGCGCATCGAGAAATCCTGCGCCAGGCGAACGATGGTGTCGTATACAGACTGGTCACCGTGCGGATGATATTTACCGATCACGTCGCCGACGATACGTGCGGACTTCTTGTAAGGCCGATTCCAGTCGTTATTGAGTTCGTGCATCGCGAACAGGACCCGGCGGTGCACTGGCTTGAGTCCATCGCGCGCATCCGGCAGGGCCCGGCCGACGATGACGCTCATCGCGTAGTCGAGGTAACTGCGCCGCATTTCCTCTTCAAGGCTGACGGGCAGGGTTTCTTTGGCGAATTGGGTCATGCGAAGAGGACTTTGGGCAAGAGGACGCAGGGGCGCGAAGCATTTGATTTTACGGTGAAGCCCGTCATGTAGCTAACTCGCAACATTCGAGGGGTAATCGGGTTTCGACCTGTCGAACCCAACCACGGCCGGCGTTGATTGTGTAAGGACGTGTGGCACAATAAGTTTGACGCTTTTGGTGATGGTCACCTTAATCGTAGTGTTCACGCAGCGCGGCTGCGGCTTTTTCCCCAAGAGGAGAACCATGAAGAAACTGAATAAAGTGGCGCTGATGTTTGCCGTTGCTGCGCTTGCTGGCGCTGCTGGCGCGCAAACTCGCGTGACTGCGGCCGACGGCGGCAACCGGATTGACAACTGGCAAAACGGTACCGGCGAGCTGGTCTGGAGAAACGGCACCGGCGAATACTGCTGGCGCAATGCCTTCTGGACGCCGGCGACCGCTGCACGTGGTTGCGATGGCGCCCTGGTTGTGGCTGCTCCTGCACCTGCACCTGTAGCTGCACCCGCCCCGATCGCTGCTCCCCCGGTTGTGGCACCGCGCCCACCGGCTCCAGCGCCTGCCCCAGCAGCTCCTGCAGTCGCCGCCACCAAGGTGACGTACGCTGCTGATGCCTTCTTCGACTTCGACAAGTCTGTGCTCAAGCCTGAAGGCAAGGCCAAGCTTGACGACCTGGTCGGCAAGATTCAGGGCATCAACCTGGAAGTGATCATTGCTGTGGGTCACACCGACTCCGTCGGCTCCGATGCATACAACCAGAAGCTGTCGGTGCGTCGCGCTGAATCCGTCAAGGCTTACCTCGTGTCCAAGGGCATCGAGAAAAACCGCGTGTACACCGAAGGCAAGGGCGAGAAGCAGCCTGTCGCCGACAACAAGACCAGCGAAGGCCGCGCGAAGAATCGCCGCGTGGAAATCGAAGTGGTCGGCACCCGTTCCAATCGTTAAGAGGCCCTGCCTCCCGACTGAAGGCCCCGCTTGCGGGGCCTTTTCCTTTTTGGGTCGACCCCGTGGACGGGGCTTTCTTTTTATGACATCAAGCCCCCTTCGCGGGGCTTTTTCTTTGGGACAATCGGTTCCATGACCGAGACCGTTGTAAACGCCGATCCAGCAGAACTGGCCAAGTTTTCTGACCTGGCCCATCGTTGGTGGGACACCGAAAGCGAGTTCCGCCCTTTGCACCAGATCAATCCCGTGCGGCTGGAGTGGATCCAGTCCCATGTGCCACTCAAGGGCAAGCGCGTACTGGACGTGGGATGTGGCGGCGGAATACTTGCCGATGCGATGGCGCGAAAGGGCGCGCAGGTGCTTGGAATCGACCTCGCGGCCAAGGCGCTGAAAGTCGCTCAGTTGCACGCGCTCGAAGCTGCGACGCCCAACGTGCAGTACCGGGAAGTCAGTGTTGAATCTCTGGCGCTGGAGCAACCGGCTTCGTTCGACGTTGTCACCTGCATGGAGATGCTTGAACACGTGCCGGACCCTTCGTCCGTCGTTCGCGCGTGCAGCGCACTCGTCAAACCCGGAGGCTGGGTGTTCTTTTCTACTATCAACAGGAACGCCAAAGCATTCGTGTTTGCGATCGTCGGCGCGGAATACGTCCTGAACTTGCTGCCACGCGGCACGCATGAATACCTCAAGTTCATTCGGCCCAGCGAACTCGCGTCGCATTGCCGGTCAAGCGGCCTGGAACTCGCTCATACCCGCGGTATGGAGTACAACCCGCTGACCCGCCGCTATTGGCTTTCTGACAATACCGGCGTCAACTACCTTTTAGCCACCCGAAAGCCGTAATGTTCAGTGATGTAAGGGCAGTGCTGTTCGACCTGGACGGCACACTGATCGATAGTGCGCCCGACCTGGGCGCGGCTGCGGACAAGATGCGCGTGGATCGGGGAATGGCGTCGCTTCCGTTCGAGCGTTACCGTCCGATGGCTGGCGCAGGTGCGCGCGGCATGCTGGGAATTGCATTTGGAATGGGCACCGATCATCCGGACTTTCCGGTGCTGCGTGAAGAATTCTTCAAGAATTACGAGAGCTGCATGACGCAGCGCACGTCGATTTTCGAAGGCGTGCCGGAACTGATCGAGCAACTGCTGGGGCGTGGACTGGCATGGGGCGTCGTCACCAACAAGTCGATGCGATTTGCCGGGCCTCTCACCAAAGGCATGAATCTGTTCGCAACGGCCCGAGCCGTCGTGGGCGGAGACACGACTCCCTATGCGAAACCCCATCCGGCGCCCTTATTGGAGGCTGCCCGGCTGCTCAGCCTTGAGCCGTCGCAGTGCATTTATGTTGGTGATGACGAGCGTGACGTCGCGGCGGGCCGGGCGGCGAGCATGGGCACGGTTGCGGCCACCTATGGTTACCTTGGCAGTGTGGGCGATACCCGGGCCTGGGGGGCTTGCGCTCATATAAAAACGCCGCTGGAGTTGCTTTCGCTCTTGAAATGAGCGCGAGCGGCGTAAGATAGAAGGCTCGGGGCTGCACCGGTTTCGACGTGGGTTCGGACGCGTGGCAGGGCATGTCGAGCTGAATGTGCTCGTAAATCAGATTCAAACAAACTAACTGCAAACGACGAACGTTTCGCACTCGCCGCTTAATTGCC
>JBKJKT010000130.1:0-2817 GCA_046597415.1 Ramlibacter sp. | reverse complement strand
GCCCAGGTGGGCAGCGAAATGGCGGCCACCGCCTTGCGGACGACCTCGATGTCGCTCGATTTGACCGGAACGTCGACGAGCTTGAACTTCTTGCCGGTGGTGCAGGGGTCCTTGCCGGCATTGCAGTTCAGCGCATCCTGGAACAGTTCCTCGGAGTAGGTCCAGA
Source organism: Ramlibacter sp. (assembly GCA_046597415.1). Lineage (GTDB taxonomy): Bacteria > Pseudomonadota > Gammaproteobacteria > Burkholderiales > Burkholderiaceae_C > Ramlibacter. The sequence goes on along the minus strand of JBKJKT010000130.1, from coordinate 2,651 downwards.
TCTCGTCGGTGAGCGCGTCGAACGCCGCTTTCAGCTTGGTCTGCTGGTCGGGCTTCAACTGGCCCCAGGCCTTGAGCGAGATCGCGTAGCCGTTGAGCGCCATCTGGAAGCCGAGCGGCAACTGATGCGTCGTCACTTCAGGCCAGCCGGCGGAGTTGGCGGAGCTGGGGCCAGTGATGGCGCAGTCGACCACACCGAGCGACAGGGACTGGTGCGTGTCGGCGAAGGAGACGGGCACTGGTGTGCCACCGACCATCTCGATGAACTTGGCGAGGTTCTGGTCGTACACCCGCACCTTCATGCCCTTGATGTCGGCCAGCTTGGCAATCGGCTTCTTGCAGAAAAGAATCTGCGGACCGAAAGGCCAGACAGCCAGCAGCTTCACGTTGAACTGCTTTTGCAGGCGATCGTCGACCGTCTTCATGTAGGCCTTCGCCACCTTGCGGCCGGTGGCGTAGTCGGGGCTCGCGCCCACCAAGTCCAGTCCGAGCAGCGTCGGCTCGTCACGCGAATTCTGCGAGACGCGTAGCGACACGATGTCGAACAGGCCTGCCTTCATCACCCGCAGCTGCTCGGTGTCCTTCAGGCCCAGCGTGTCGATCGGCTTGTAGTCGACGTCGATCGGCAGACCCGTTCTCTCTGCGAAGTTTTCGAAGAACGGCTGTTCTTTGTTCTTCTGGATCAGGCCGGTGGCGAGCGGCTGCCCGATCGCCTTGAACTTGATCTTCTCCTGGGCGATGGCCGGTGTGGCGCTGACGCCGATCGCGAGCGCCGTGCAGGCGAGCAGACGGCATAGCAGGTTGCGTTTCATAGAGAGCTCCTTCAGTGGTGGTAGGTTGGGACGCGAGGACTAGAGGCGAGGCGCGTCGAGAACGCGCGCTATCGCATTGGGCAAACCGTGGTTCGGCTTGGACGGAGGCATCGCGAAGCTGCCGCGTTGTGAGCGGCCCGGCTTCAACGCTGCCAGTATTTCGGCATGGCGCACGGCACTGGAGACACCGTCGACGACGGGCACCGGCAACTGACCTTGCAAGCTTCGGGCCAGCCCAGCCAGTGGCGCACCGGCCAGCACGATCACTTCGGCGCCGTCTTCATCGACCGCGCGTTCGGCCAGGGCTTTCAGCGCCTGCGCGTGCTCCTGCTGAACGCCACCGATGCTGGAGAGCGGCCGGTCGAGTGCGCGGATGCTGACAAGGCGGCTGCCGAAGCCGTAGCTCTCCACGACTTCCCGGTACCACGCCTGGATGCGCTGCGAGATCGCGATGATCGAGATGCGGTGACCCAGCAGATGGGCGCTGGCAAGTGCGGCTTCGGTCATGCCGGTGATCGGCACCGGCATGACTTCGCGCAGTCCCGCCAAGCCCGGATCACCGAATGCAGCGACGACCACGGCGTCGTAGGCATGCGCGTGTTCACAGGCGAGTTGCGCCGTTGCGTAAGCGCCGATCAGTGCCTCGAAGCGCGTCTCGATGTAAGCCACGCCGAACGGGGCGGTCAGCACGTCCACCTGGGTACTCGGCGATGCGCTGCGCTGCGCCTCTGCCCGGATCAGATCGGAGACGCTGTCCGAGATGTTGGGGTTGATGATCAGCAGCCGCATCACGCTCTCCGCGGCAACAGGCTGGGCGTGCCGCAGGGCAGGAACTTGCCGCGGCCTGCCGTGCCCGTGAACTTCTCGCCGTCCCACACCACCTCGCCGCGCGAGAGCGTGAGGCCGGGCCAGGCCTTGAGCCGCATGCCTTCGTACGGCGTGTAGTCAACTGCATGGTGCAGCCGCGCGCTGTCGACTATCACGTCGCGCTCGTCCCAGATCACGAGATCCGCGTCGCTGCCCACGGCGATGGTCCCCTTGCGCGGATGCAGACCGTAGGCCTTGGCAGGGTTGGTGGAGGTCAGCTCCACGAATTTCTGCAGCGTGATGCGGCCGCCCAGCACCCCCTCCGAGTACAGCAGCGGAAGGCGCGTCTCCAGACCGGGAATGCCATTGGGGATATGGCGAAACGGCACTTCTTCGCCGCCAATCTTCTTGCCCTGCGGGTCTTCGTAGCGGAACGGAGCGTGGTCCGACGAGAACACGGTGAACAGGCCATCATTCAGCCCGCCCCAGATGATTTCCTGGTTGGCCTTGTCACGCGGCGGCGGGCTGCAGATGCACTTCGCGCCCTGGTAGCTGTCGTCGATGCCCAGGTCTTCGGCCGTGAGGAACAGGTATTGCGGACACGTCTCGGCGAAGATCGACAAACCATGACTGCGGGCCCAGCGGATCTGTTCGATTGCCTCGCGGCCGGACACGTGCACGATGAGAATCGGCACGTCGACGAGCTCCGACAAGGCGATGGCGCGATGAGTGGCCTCGCGCTCGACCAGCATAGGCCGCGAGTGCGCGTGCCAACGCGGCGCCGTCCGGCCCGCCGCCTCCAGCCGCTTGGTCAGCCACTCGATGCAGTCGGCGTTCTCGGCATGCACCATCGCCATGGCGCCGTGCTGTCGCGCGACCGCCAGCACGTCGAGGATCTGTCCATCGTCGAGCTTCAGGTCGTCGTAGGTCATGTAGATCTTGAACGAGGTGTAGCCCTCGGCGATCAGCGCCGGCAATTCTTCGGCCAGCACCTTCCACCTGATCGTGAGCGATCCGACGCCGAAGGTGCTGG